>CAYRMW010000052.1:0-16171 GCA_964425595.1 uncultured Lachnospiraceae bacterium | reverse complement strand
ATCTGGACAGTAGTTTGTTTTCGTGCTACAATATTCCTCGTTATCATCCATGCCGGCCGGGGAGGCACCGCCGCGCAGCCTTTCGACATACCGTGAAGAAATGACAATCACAAGATGCAACGGAGGAATAACCTATGCAAGAAAATAACTGGATGTCTGATCCAGAACCGATAGCTGAGGCTGACCCTGCCTCGTCCCCCCAGGAGAACGGCGGCACCTCTGCCCGGCCCGGGGATTCGACAGGCGGGAACACCTCGCCCTCGCCCGCTCCCTCGCCGGACAGGCAGCCGCAAAACAGGCCGCAGTTCCCGCCAAACGGGCCGCAGTTTTTCCAAAACGAGTCCCGGCAGATGCCGCCGCCGGGCGGATACGGCCGGGAGCCGGTTCCCGAGCCGCCAAAAAGGCCGGCTGACAAAAAGGAAGTCACCGTTCTTTTGCTCGGCGTCGTTTCCCTCCTGGTCAGTTGCTGCTGCTTTCCGTCCGGCGTCTGCCTGGGATTTGCCGCCGCGATGGCCGGCCTGGTCCAGTCCGTTCTTTTCCGGCAGAATAACCGCTTCTCCACTTATGGCATCGCCGGTCTGGTCCTGTCCATCCTCGGCCTGGCAGGAAGCCTTCTCCTCTTCGCCTGCTACGTTATGACCGTGCAGATGATGAAGGACCCGCAGTTTTCCGCTGTGCTGAACGAACTGCTCCGTCAGTACCAGAACGGCCTGTTCCCCTGACGTAATCAGCCCGCATCAATATCCACATGAATGAACGCCGCCGGATGGGCGGCTTTATCTTTATCCGATCGGCAGCAAAAGATCAATGCCCGCCAGCAGGCACGCATTCTTGACGATCCAGTTGACGATCACCACGGCAGCTCCCGCAGCGACCCAGCGGCAGTAACGCCGCTCCATCCCCGGAAGATAGCGGATCGCCGGTCTTCCCGGAAGATGGCGCCGGACGCAGCAGCTTCCCCAGATCATCACTTCGACCAGCAGCGCCGCGCAGGCATACAGCACAAAAGGGTGGCAGCGAAAGCTGCCCGCCAGGTCTCCATTCAAAAGCAGGCGTATCGCCCGCGTCCCCCCGCAGCCCGGACAGTAAAATCCGATCAAAAAATGGAACAGGCAGGGAAAACCCTGCCCTGCTGCCAGCCAATCATTCACCCATTTCAAATGCATCATGTACTGTTCTCACCGCCCGATTGGCATCCGCTTCATCGATGAGGACCGTGATCCGGATCTCCGATGTAGCGATCATCTTGATATTGATATTTGCGCTGTAGAGCGCTTCGAACATCCGGGCGGCCACGCCGGGATTGCTCAGCATCCCCGCCCCGATAATGGAAACCTTAGCCACATCCGCCTCACAGGTCACATCCTGAGCTGTGATGACCTCCCGATTCTCATTCAGAAGCGTCATCGCCTCCCGCAGGTCGGTCTTGGCCACCGTAAAGGAGACGTCCTTCCGGTCTTCGCGTCCCACGGACTGGATGATGATGTCCACATTAATGTGACTTCGCGCCAGAATATTAAAGATCTTGAAAGCAATTCCCGGCTCGTTCTTCACGCCGATCACGGAAATCCTGGCCGTATTCCTATCCGCGGCGACGCCGCTTATCAACATGCGCTCCACTTTCGCGTCCTCCTTCACTATCGTTCCCTCCGCCCTGGTCAGACTGGAAAGAACCACAAGCTGTACTCCGTATTTCTTTGCCATCTCCACCGAACGATTATGAAGGACCTTTGCCCCCAGAGACGCAAACTCCAGCATCTCATCATAGGAGACCTCCGACAGCTTTCTGGCATTCGGCACCAGACGGGGATCTGCCGTGTAAACGCCGTCCACATCCGTATAGATCTCGCACGCGTCTGCCCGGAGGGCAGCTGCAAGCGCCACTGCCGTGGTATCCGACCCTCCTCGACCCAGCGTCGTCATATCATCGTATTTATCAATCCCCTGGAATCCGGTGACCACCACGATCCGGCGGCTGTCCAGCTCATGACGGATGCGCTCGGTATCGATCCTCTTCAGCTTCGCCGTCCCATGCGCCGAGGTGGTGTGCATCGCCACCTGAGCCGCGTTCAGCGAAACCGCCGGCACCCCGAGGGAATGGAAAGCCATAGCCATCAGCGCCGCCGAGACCTGCTCGCCGGTCACTAACAGCATATCCAGCTCCCGTTTCGGCGGATTCGGATCGATCTCACCGGCCTTCGCGATCAGGTTATCCGTAGTCTTTCCCATAGCGGACAGCACTACGATCACCTGATTTCCCTTTTCGTAATCCTCAATACACCGTCTGGCCACGTTGAAGATCCGATCCCTGTCGGCAACGGAGCTCCCGCCAAATTTTTTGATCACTAACATTTCTACTGTTCCACCCGTATAAATTTAACCAGACCATCCAGAGCAGAAATCTGTTCCTTAAACTCCGCCTCCAGCATCGGTCTCGTCAGCACAGCAAACTCGTCCATCCCTTCCAGCGTCACCGCTTCTTCCGGGCCGAGGCCCATCAAGCTTTCCAGACGTTCCTCCGGCTGGCCTGCCATCCGGATAAAGTAACGGAATTCGTTGGCCTCCATCGGCGAGATCATCTGCCGTTCGCTGCTCCAGCCGCTGAATACATTCCGGCCGTCATTCTGTACTGCCTCAATGATATCCGCCACAACGGCACTGGCCGTCGGCAGCATTCCCGCCCCGCTTCCATAATACATCGTCTCGCCCAGCATGTTGCCCGTCACCAGGATCCCGTTATAAACCCCGCTTACCGCATACAGGGGATGATCCCGGCCGATCATGACCGGCGCTGTATAGGCCTTCATCACGCCGTCCCCTTCCCCCATGGAGCAGGAACCGAAAAGCTTGATGGACATCCCCATGCGATCCGCGTAACGAAAATCAACATCCGAGATCTCCGTGATCCCTTCCGTATAGATATCCTCGTAATGGACTTCTTTCCCGGTGGCCATCGCCGCAAGGATCGCAATCTTGCGGCAGGTATCATGGCCCTCCACATCCGCTTCGGGATCTCTCTCCGCGTAGCCCAGACGCTGGGCCTCCTTTAAGGCCGCGTCAAACGCCCCGCCCTCTTTATCCATCCTGGTCAGGATAAAATTCGTTGTCCCGTTCAGGATCCCGGTAATCTTCAGAATCTTTTCGCCCATCAGGCAGCGGTACAGGGAGCGGATAATGGGGATCCCGCCGCCTACGCTGGCCTCAAAAAGGAAGTTGACCCCCTTTTCCCTGGCAATGCGCAGAAGTTCCGTGCCGTGCGCCGCCACCAATGCCTTATTGGACGTCGCCACATGCTTCCCTGCCATAAGGCAGGCTTTCACAAACGGATAGGCCGGATTCAGGCCGCCCATGGTCTCCACCACGATCCGGACTTCCGGGTCATTTTCAATGATCGAAAAATCGTGGATCACCTTATCTTCCACCGGGCTGCCCGGAAAGTCCCGCAGATCCAGTACGTACTTTAAGGACACTTCCTGTCCCGCGCTCCCGGCAATGATCGTCTTGTTCGTTTCCAGGATCCTGGCAACGCCGGAGCCGATCGTGCCATATCCCATAATCGCTACTTTCATCATATCCATTTACTCCCTGGCTAATATTTTCACATAATGGATCCCGTTTACCTCCTCCATCTCTTCCACCATACGGGAAACATTTCCTGTATTGGCTCTAACCTCAACGCTTAAAGTCAAGGTAGCCACGCCATTGACCGGAATGCTCTGATGGATCGTCAGGATATTCGCCCTATACACCGCCACTACGTGAAGCAGATCGGACAACAGCCCCTGTTCGTCATCCATCTGGATCACCAGGGTTATGGTCTTCCCCTTCGCGTTGTCGTAAAAGGGGAAAATGTCATCTTTGTATTTGTAAAACGAGCTCCGGCTGATGCCTGCCCTGTCCGTCGCCTCCTGGATGGTGATGGCCCGCTCCGATTCCAGGAGCCGCTTCGCCTCTACCACCTTCAGGAGCACTTCCGACACAGCCTTTTGCTTTACGACGAAATACTTGCTTTCTTCTTCCATGATTTCCTCCGTCATGCTTTACCGGAGCTTCGATCTGTCCGCATCCAAAAAACATTTGTGTTCACTTGAAAGATATTAGCACAGACCTTTCGTCTTTGCAACTGTTTTTTATTCCTGCGCATGCTTGTCCGGGCATCCCAAGCTGAGCCATTTTAAGTAAGCGCTGATAAACGGATCGATCCCGCCATCCAGGACGCTGTTCACATTGCCGCTCTCCTCGCCCGTCCGGTGGTCCTTCACCATGGTGTAGGGCTGCAGGACATAGGAGCGGATCTGGTTCCCCCAGCCAATCTCCTTCACATCCCCGCGGATGTCCGAGATCTTTTCCGCGTTTTCCTGCTGCTTCAGCAGCATCAGCTTGGTCTTCAGCATCTGCATCGCCTTGTCCTTGTTCTGGAACTGGGAGCGCTCATTCTGGCAGGTAACCACGATCCCCGTGGGGATATGAGTGATCCGGATCGCCGAAGAGGTCTTATTGATGTGCTGTCCGCCGGCACCGCTGGAGCGGTACGTATCGATGCGCAGATCGTCCATATTGATCTCCACATCAAGATCCTCCTCGATATCCGGCATGACGTCGCAGGAGACAAAGGAGGTCTGGCGTTTACCCGCCGCGTTGAACGGCGAGATCCGCACCAGCCGGTGGATCCCCCGCTCGGACTTCAGATAGCCGAACGCATTGCTTCCGTTGATCTGAATGGCGACCGACTTGATCCCCGCTTCTTCTCCGTCCAGATAATCCAGGACCTCCGTAGTAAACCCGTGCTTATCCGCCCACCGGCAGTACATCCGGTAAAGCATGCTGCACCAGTCGCAGGACTCCGTCCCTCCGGCGCCGGCGTTCAGGCGCAGAATGGCATTGCAGTTATCGTACTCACCGGTGAGCAGGGTAGCCAGGCGCAGGTTCTCCAGCCGCTCGGCAAACTCCTCCAGCATCTGCCGGACTTCCGGAATGATCGATGCATCGTCCTCCTCATTCCCCATCTCGATCAGGAGGCCGATCTCCTCGTAATCCGTCTCCAGCTTCCGAAAGCCGTCGACCGTGTCCTTTAAATTCTTGGCTTCCTTGACCAGCCGGGCGGACTTTTCCGCGTCATCCCAAAAGCCCGGCTCTTCCATATTTTTGTCTAATTCCTCGATTCGTTTGACCTTGTTATCCAGGTCAAAGTGAATCCCTCACTTCCACTAATGGTTTTTCATACGTTGACAACGTATATTTGAACTGATCGAATTCAACCACAAGCTTCACCCGCTTTCTTTCGTTTATTTGCCGCACCCTGTCCGGAGCCTGTCCGGCGCGTGCCGCATCGTTCCGGCATTTCCGCCATACTCATCATACATGAAAAAAAGAGAATTGGCAAGGGCTGCTCCATCCGCTGATGGGCAGCCCCCGCCGGCTGCCGGCGCGGCCCATCCGGCCGGCCGGCTGCTTTATGCACTTTTTGCTGCTTTGGGCTTATGCGCCCAGCGGCTTCCTGCCGCAGCACTGCTTATATTTTTTCCCGCTTCCGCAGGGGCAGGGATCGTTGGGATAGATCTTCTGCGTGTTCCGCTTCTTAGGCGCTTTCTGGCTGGTGTCGTCCTTGTTGGTCCCGGTCACCTTGGCCGCGGGTTCCCTCTCCACCTTCTGCTCCACGCGGATGTGGAACAGGATGCGGACCGTGTCTTCGCGAATGGCCGCCGTCATCCCCTCGAACATCTCATAGGCGCTCATCTTGTATTCCACCACCGGATCACGCTGACCGTAGGCCTGAAGGCCGATGCCTTCACGCAGCTGATCCATATCGTCGATATGCGCCATCCACTTATTGTCGATCACCTTAAGCAGGATCACCCGCTCGATCTCACGCATCTGCTCGGACTCCGGGAATTCCGCTTCCTTTGCCTCATACAGCTTGATGGCCTGTTCTTTGAGGTTATGCATCAGCTCCTTCTTCTTCATCCCCTTCATCTCATCCGTGAGCGCAATGGTTTTCAGGGGAACGACCGGCAGAAGGAGGGAATTCAGCTCTTTCAGATCCCAGTCCTCCGACGCCTGGTCATCCGCGATGGACATCTCCACGGCATTTTCCACGATGTCGGTGATCATCTTCAGGATGACCTCACGCATGTTGGCGCCGTCAAGCACCTTCCGGCGCTCCGCGTAGATGATCTCACGCTGTTCGTTGTTCACCTCGTCATACTTCAGGAGGTTCTCACGGATGCCGAAGTTGTTCGTTTCGATCTTCATCTGCGCCTTCTCAATGGCATTGGAAAGCATCTTGTGCTCGATCTGCTCATTCTCCGGGACACCAAGGGCCTCAAACATCTTCATCAGACGTTCGGAACCGAAAAGACGCATCAGGTCGTCCTCCAGGGACAGATAGAAACGGGACTCACCCGGATCGCCCTGACGTCCGGAACGGCCTCTTAACTGATTGTCAATCCGCCTGGACTCATGACGCTCGGTGCCGATCACCTTCAGGCCGCCCAGCTCTCTGGCCTCATCATCCAGTTTGATATCGGTACCACGGCCGGCCATATTGGTCGCGATCGTGACCGCGCCGTGGATACCGGCATCCGCCACGATCTCCGCCTCCAGCTCATGAAACTTGGCGTTCAGCACCTTATGAGGGATGCCCCGCCTGCGCAGCATGCCGCTGAGCATCTCCGAGGTCTCGATCGTGATCGTGCCGACCAGGACCGGCTGGCCTTTCTTATGCGCCTCCTCGATCTCATCCACCACGGCCTTGAACTTTTCCTTCTTGGTTTTATAGACCGCGTCATCCATATCCACACGGATCACCGGCTTATTCGTCGGAATGGCAATCACGTCCATGCCGTATATGCTCCTGAACTCCTTTTCCTCCGTCAGCGCCGTACCGGTCATACCGGCCTTTTTCGCAAATTTATTAAAGAAGTTCTGGAAGGTGATGGTCGCCAGCGTCCGGCTCTCCCGGCGCACATTTACATGCTCCTTCGCTTCAATGGCCTGATGGAGGCCGTCGGAATAACGTCTTCCAGGCATGATCCGTCCGGTAAACTCATCGACGATCAGCACCTCGTCATCCTTCACCACATAGTCCTTATCCCGGTGCATCAGGTTATTCGCGCGCAGGGCCAGGATAATATTGTGCTGGATCTCCAGGTTCTCCGGATCCGCCAGGTTCTCGATGTGGAAGAATTCCTCCACCTTCCTGACTCCCTGCTCGGTCAGGTTGACGACCTTATCCTTTTCATTCACGATGTAATCGCCGGTTTCCTCGATCACCTCGCCCAGGATCGCGTTCATCTTGGAGAATTCCGCAGACTCCTCGCCGCGCTCTAACTGATGCGCCAGAATATCGCAGACCTCGTACAGCTTGGTGGACTTTCCACTCTGGCCGGAAATGATCAGCGGAGTCCTGGCCTCGTCGATCAGAACCGAGTCCACCTCATCGATGATGGCATACTCCAGCCCCCGGAGGACCATCTGTTCCTTGTAGATGGCCATATTGTCACGCAGATAGTCAAACCCCAGCTCGTTATTGGTCACATAGGTAATATCGCAGGCGTACTGCGCTTTCCTCTGCTCGGAATTCATATCGTTGAGCACCACGCCTACCGTCAGACCGAGGAACCGGTGCACCTGCCCCATCCACTCAGCATCACGCTTTGCCAGGTAGTCATTTACCGTAACGATGTGAACGCCCTTTCCGGTCAGTGCGTTCAGATAAGCCGGTGCCGTGGATACCAGGGTCTTTCCTTCACCGGTACGCATCTCCGCGATCCGTCCCTGATGAAGAACGATGCCGCCGATCAGCTGCACACGGAAATGCTCCATATTTAATGTTCTCCTGGCAGCTTCCCGTACTGCCGCAAAGGCTTCCGGGAGGATGTCGTCCAGGGTCTCCCCCTTTGCCAGCCGCTCCTTGAAAACCCGTGTCTTGTCCCGCAGCTCCTCATCCGAAAGTTTCAGCATCTCAGGACGCAGACTCTCGATCTTATCTACGACCGGATAGATCAGCTTTAGTTCCCTTTCACTGTGGGTACCAAAGACCTTTTCAATAATGTTCATAGCAATCTCCTAACTTCAATCCTGCATGTCGAAAGCTGCCGCCATCCTCTTCCCCGTCGGCGGCAGCGCTGCATCGAAATACCCGATTTTCTCTCACTGCACTGCATATCTGATTTGGGCGCAAAACCCCCTGCAGTCCAAATTAATCCTACCCATTGTATCACTATCTCCGCTTTTATTCAATCTGTTCATAAAAAATTAACATTCCCGGTTACCATAAAACGCCCCTTTATGGTAAACTGGTCACATTGCACAAAATCTCTGTTCGACTTTTTGCTTATCCACAATGTCCACATTCTTCCGTGCACAGTTTTCGCCGATCTTATCCACACAAAATCTTCGATTTTTGCCTTAAAACTGACTTATGCACCAAGTTATCCACACTATCCACATTTTCCCCCTGCTGAAAACCCATTTTCCCACCGGCGCGGCGCAAAAAATGTTTTTTTGTGTAGAACGCCCAAATTTGTCTTTCTTGTATCTGAAAAATATGCTATACTGAAACCATCTCAAACAAAGGAGTTGATAGTATGCGTTATACGATCGTTGGAAGAAATATCGAAGTGACCCCCGGGTTAAAACAGGCTGTAGAAGAAAAAATCGGAAAATTGGATCGTTATTTTACTCCCGATACCGAAGTTAACGTGACCATGAGCGTACAGAGAGAACGCCAGAATATCGAGGTGACGATCCCGATCAAGGGAACCATCATCCGCGCAGAAGAATCCAGCAGCGATATGTATGTTTCCATCGATCTGGTCGAAGAGATCATCGAACGCCAGATCCTGAAATATAAGAAAAAACTGGTTGACCGCAAACAGTCCGCGCTCTCCTTCTCGGAAACCTTCCGCAATGAAGACACACCCGTCCCGGAAGACGAGATCAGGATCGTCAAGACGAAAAAATTTGCCGTAAAGCCCATGGATCCCGAGGAGGCCTGCCTGCAGATGGAGCTTCTGGGACACAGCTTTTACGTATTTTTAAATGCGGAAAGCGACCAGGTATGCGTAGTTTACAAGAGAAAGGGCGGAACCTACGGCCTGATCGAGCCGGAGTTCTAAAAAAGAAAGGATGCTGGAATGAAAGACATGAGAAGCAAATTACGAATCCCACTGGCTGCCGCTCTGATTTCCGTGATGGCCGCGAGCCCGATCCTGGCCGATACCGCGGAAACCGAAACCGCCACGGAAACGGAGATCACCGCAGAGACGGAAACCACTGCCGAGACGGAGGTGACCCAGGCGGATTCGCCGGCTCCCGTTCAGACCGGATGGGTGCAGGGCGATGATGGACTGTGGCGGTATTATTGGAGCAACGGCACCCTGGCACGCTCGACCTGGATCGAGGATGGCGAAGACACCTGGTATTTCATCGATGATGACGGCACCATGCGGACCGGTTGGCTGCAAAATGGCGATGACTGGTACTTCTTTGATTCTTCCGGCGTCATGCAGACCGGCGCCATCCGGGTGGAGGATCGGGTGTATTATATGAGTTACGACGGCTCCCTCTACGTCGGAAGGCACCGGGTAAACGGTATCCGCTATACCTTTACCGAAAACGGATGCGCAGGCCAGATGCCCTACACCAGCAAGATCTTCCACTCTGACGGGACGCCTTATACCGAAGCGGAACGGCAGAATTTGACCTGGAGTTCTTCTACCAGCTGACGGGCGGTTTCGTCTGACCGCTTATCCGGACCAGACAGAAAGGGCCGGCGGAGAAAAGCGTTGATCGCTTTCTCTGCCGGCCCTTTCTCTGCAAAGGACACGGGCGGCGCACTGCCCGCGTATACCGATTTAATCTAAGAAGGTAGCCGCCATATAAGGCGTACGGTAATTGGACGGACTGATGGTGATGCCGGTCTGGGAACTGGCCGCATGGATCACCTGTCCTCCGCCGATGTAAATCGCTACATGATTAATATAATCGCCGTTGGCATAAAACAGCAGATCGCCGGGCTCCACCTCGTCTATTTCGATCTGTCTGGCATTGGTCGCCTGGTCACGGGAGCTTCTGCCGGTGTCGATACCGAAGTGTTCAAAAATACGCATCACAAACCCGGAACAGTCCGCGCCGTCAGTCAGGCTGGTGCCGCCGTACACATACGGATTCCCTAAAAACTGCTTGGCATAGGCCACGATCGCCGTACGCGTGGCGGATACCACAGCGGTCGACGCTGTCCCGCCGGGCCCGTAAGAGACGCTGCCGGACGTCGTCGACGCCGCTGTCTCTGCCGCCGTGGTATCCACCGAAGCGACCGTCGTCGCCGGGCTGCCGGGCGGAGCCGACACCCTGGGATCGTCACCATCCCCCAGCGGATTGGCCGGAATGGTGCCCACCGTCTCCGCGGCTGCCGTTGTCGTCTGGGCAGTCTCGCTGTCGGACTGGCTGCTCTGCGCCTCTCTGGCTTCCACCAGCTTTACCTCCTCCAGCTTCTGTATGGCCTCCTGGGCTTCCTGGATACGCCGGGCCTCTTCCGCCTGCTGGGCCGCCTCCTCTTCCAGGGAAACCGCCTGCTGGAACTCCACCCTGGTCTCGATGTAATCCATGGACACATAGCCCACCATATCCTCATCCACGGAAAGCTTGGCAAAGTTGTCCACTTCTTCCAGCACCACATACTCGGCGCCCTGCACCAGCATAGTCAAGGTCTCGCTGGTCAGGTTCGGCTCCGCCCGCAGGCGCAGCGCCGCCGTATTGATGGTCGCATATTCGATACCGATCTCCTTGGCGATGGCGTCCGCCTCCGCCCCGGTAACAAAATACTGCGCCTTGATATAACCGCTGACCGTCCCCGACTGGATCTGGTACCAGGTGCCGTCCTCGCCTTCCACGGTAGCCAGGATCGTAGCCGCGCAGTTATTATAGATCTTTCCCACGATGGTGCTGGAGGTATTCGGTTCCTCCCGGATATTGACATAATCCGTCACCTGGGAAATGGCAATATTCGCATAGTCCTCCGCCGCCATGATTCTCTCCCGAAGGTTCCTGCTGCTCCGGATGGGCGCCGCAGCCATCGCCTGCGCGCCTGCCTCTGCCGTCATATGGTCCAGCCCGTCCCGGCTGCCCGCCGCACCCGCGATCAGCATACCCAAGGCGCACAGGGCCGGCAGGATACAAATCATATATTTATGCTTCATCCGGTCAGGCCTCCCTGTGTTCCGTAAGATAACGCTCCACGCTGGTCACCGCGTTCGCCCCGTCGGCCGCAGCTGTAACGATCTGCCTGAGCTGCTTCGTCCGCACATCGCCTGCGGCAAAGATCCCCGGCGCCGAGGATACGCAGTCCTCCCCCGCCCGAATATAGCCGTGATCCATCTCCACCAGACCTTCAAACGCCTGGCTGGCGGGCGTGATCCCCACGGCCACAAACAGGCCGTCGACCGCCAGCCGGCCTGCCTGCCCGGTCTTAACATTTCGGATACACAGCTGCTCGACCCGGCTGCCGCCCTCTACAGCCTCAGCCACCGTATCCCACAAGACCTCCACATTTTCCCTGGTCAGCAGATCCTCCTGAAGGATCTTCGCACCGCGGAATTCATCCCGCCTGTGGATCACATAAACCTTGCGGCACATCCGGGAAAGAAAGATCGCATCTTCCAGCGCCACATCGCCTCCGCCCACGACCGCCGTCACTTTATTCCGGAAAAAGGCGCCGTCGCAGGTGGCGCAGTAGGACACACCGGCTCCGGCCAGACGCTCCTCCCCCGGAATCCCCAGCCGGCGATGGACAGCCCCGGTGGCAATGATCACCGTTTTTGCCGCATAGACGCCGCCCCGGCAGACCACTTCCTTCACCTGCCCCTGATCGCGGATCTGCGTCACCTCATCCTCGATGAACACCGTCCCAAGCTGATCCGCGTGCTCCCGGAACCTCGTCCCCAGCGCGAAGCCTTCCATGCCGGGAAGGCCCGGGTAGTTATCTACCGTATCGGTGGTCAGCACCTGACCGCCGCTGACCATCTCCTTTTCGATCACCGCCGCCTGAAGCCTGGCCCGGCTGGCATAGATCGCCGCCGTCAGACCGGCAGGCCCGGATCCTATAATCAAAAGATCAAATCTTTCTTCCATTCATCTATCCTCATGTCTTGTTTTTTCTCGCTGTTTAGTATATCATAATTTTCTGAATTAATCCTGATTTATTTCTTACGATTCTGTTACCAAGCGCCCGCGCGCCGGCCGGCAGCGGGGCTTTGCCAAAGACCATGGAGGTGGACATGTATTCCACACCGAAAAAAACCATACTCGTAACAGGAGCTTCCCGGGGCATCGGGAAAGCCATCGCTCTCCGTTTTGCCCGTGAAGGCTGGAACGTAGCCATCTCCTGCCGGCAAAAAAAAGACCAGCTGTTCCAAACAGCCGGAGAAATCGAGAATAACGGCGGCGTCTGCCTTCCCTTTATCGGGGATATGGGCAAAATGGACGACTGCCGCGAATTATTTCAGCAGATCAAACTGCGATTCGGCGGGCTGGACATGCTCGTGAACAACGCCGGCATTTCCTACGTGGGCCTTCTGCAGGAGATGTCCGAGGAGGAATGGACCCGACTGATCTCCGTCGATCTCCACTCCGTCTTCTTCTGCTGCAAACTGGCGGTCCCTGACATGATCCGCCGCGAGCATGGCCGGATCCTCAACATCTCCTCCGTATGGGGCGTCTGCGGCGCCTCCTGCGAAGCCGCCTACTCCGCGGCAAAGGGCGGGGTAAACGCGTTTACGCAGGCGCTGGCCAAGGAGCTCGCGCCCAGCGGCATCGCCGTCAACGCCCTGGCCTGCGGCGCCATTGACACCGATATGAATCGCTGGCTTTCCGCGGAAGAACGAGCGGCACTGTGTGAGCAGATCCCCGCGGGACGCCTGGGCACGCCGGAGGAGGCGGCGCAGATGGCTTACCTGTTGAGCATGGCACCCGCTTATCTTACCGGCCAGATCATCCGCCTGGACGGCGGGTGGATCTGAGCCATCCGTCATCCTGGCTCTCACCCCCAGTTCGGCCTCCATCCTCCGGCATCTCACTCATATCCCGGGACCAGCTGGATGGTCATGGTCAGATACTTGACGATGCTGTCTTCCGGCAATTCCAGGTCTTCCCGGTGACTGACTGCCGGCAGGTCCATGCCTTCATCCATCTCCACCTGGATCCATGCGGTGGCCGCCGCCCTGGCTTCATCGGCCGCATCCTCCAGATCCGGCCCCTCCGCGACGCATCCTTCCAGGTCCGGAAAATAGGCCTGGTATCCGCTCCCGTCTTCTTTTCTGGTAAATACCGCTGGATATACGATCTTCATACATGCCTCCGTTTTTCTTCATTCGTGCCTCCGCTCCGGCCCTCTTCATCGCCGATCGCCGAAAGCTGTGCTGCCGTCTCCTCATCCACATCCTGGAAGAGCCGCCTGCCCTTCTTCGGCGGACGCTCCAGATATGTCTCCCGGATATCCCGGCTGGTCCTCTCGATCTCTTCTTTCAGCTCTGCCGCCGACATGCGAAGCCCGCCCTGCCCCAGGATGATCACCTGCTCCAGCCCATCCGAAGTGGCTACGGTCACCCGGTGCTTCTTTCCCAGTTCATGGACTGTCTTCTCAATGTACTGATCGGCCGTCTCGGCTTCCCTTGTGTAGACCACATAGATATTGTGGTATTTCTGCACCTCACAGCGGTGGCCTTCCACCTTGTACGCGTCAAACACCAGAATCACGTGGATCTTCTTATAGCCCTGATAGTTGCACAAAATGTCCATCAGCCGGTGCCTGGCCCCGTCCATATTGGTCCGGGACAGCTCCTTTAACTCTTCCCAGGAAAAAATCACATTATAGCCGTCAACCAGAAGATATTCCTCCTCCGGCTCCCGCTTCGCCCAGCTGTGCGGCTTCAGTCTGCGAAACGTTTCCCGGTCGGGCTGCCGTTCAGCCCGACGCGCCCTCTCCCGCTTGCTCTCACCGTAGGTGCGACGGAAGATCTCCTCCAGCTCCTGATCCCCGGCGCGGGAAAAGGCGGCTGTCCGGGCCGGCACGGTTCCCTGTCCCGGCAGGACGTCTGCTGTCTGCCTGTTCTTCTCCCGGCCGGCGTCCTCCACGCTTTCCCACCCGGAATCCAGATGCATGTACGCATCCGCCTTGTCCCAGGCAACCACGAATCCCGCCCCATGGGCGCAGAATACGGAATCCGCCGTATTCTCCAGATCCCGGTCCGCGTCGTAGCCGATCTGGTCCAGCACCGCCTGTTGATCATGGCAGGGTTCATATCCCCTCATCGTGCAGGAAAGCCGGCCCATCCCCCGGGTATAAGCAGCCACCTCTCTCTGATACCCCCGCATCTTGGACACCGGTGCGCATCCGGTCAGCACCGTAACTTCACCGTCCGGAACAGGAGGCTCAAAACGGCCGCTCATCCGCTGCACGTCCGCCATGGCCCGGCCGATAGTCTGGGAAGGAACCTCCAGCCGGAAATCATAGTACGGCTCCAGAAGGATCGACTCCGCCTTGCGCAGGCCCTGCCGCAGAGCACGGTAAGTGGCCTGCCGGAAATCGCCGCCCTCCGTATGCTTGATGTGGGCACGTCCCGTCAGGAGCGTAATCCGCATGTCCGTGATCGGCGCGCCTGCCAGAACGCCCAGATGCTGCTTCTCTTCCAGATGGCTCAGGATCAGCCGCTGCCAGTTCCGGTCCAGCACATCCTCGCTGCACCGGCTCTCCACCGTCAGCCCGCTGCCTCGTTCTCCCGGTTCCAGCAGAAGATGAACCTCCGCGTAATGACGAAGGGGTTCAAAGTGTCCCGCGCCTTCCACCGTGTTCCTGATCGTCTCTTTATATACGATGTTTCCCGTCCCCAGCTCCACTTCCGTATGAAAACGAGTGCGGATCAGGTCCTTTAACACATCGGTCTGTACCTCGCCCATCAGCTGCGCGTGGATCTCGCCCAGCACATCGTTCCATACGATGTGCAGAAGCGGCTCCTCTTCTTCCAACTGGCGGAGATTCTGCAGCATCTTGTGGACATCCGTCCCTTCAGGAAGATCGATCCGGTAGGATAAGACCGGCGCAAGCAGCGGCTCCCTTCCCTCCCCCTCCTGTCCAAGTCCCTGACCGATCCAGGTTCTCGTCAGGCCTGATACCGCGCAGATCGTGCCGGCTTGCGCCTCATTGACCGTCACAAAACGCGCGCCGGAGTAGATCCTGATCTGGCTGACCTTTTCTTCCCACTCTCCGCCGCTCTCGCCCGTCCGGCCGTCTTCGCCGTCCCGCTTTCCCAAAGCTTCGCTGACCTCTCCCCGGTCTCTTCCCCGCAGAAGATCACGGACGCTTAAGACTCCGCCGGTGACTTTTAGATGAGTCAGCCGGCTGCCCTGTTCATCCCGGGTGATCTTAAATACTCTGGCCCGAAACTCCGGAGGATACACCGGACATACCGTCAGCCGGTCCAGTCCATCCAGAAATTCCCGTACGCCGGTCAGCCGGAGTGCAGAACCAAAATAACACGGAAAAACCTCCCGCCGGGAGATCATCCGGGCTATCTCCTCTCCGGCGATCCCGCCCGTCTCCAGGTAATGCTCCAGCGTCTCCTCACTGCAGACCGCCAGACTTTCCAGAAAGTCCTGCGCGCCCTGATCACCGGAGAAATCCAGGCACCTCTCGTCCAGCCGCGTCCTAAGCTGGTTTAAAAGCGCCGTCCGGTCCGTCCCTTCCTGATCCATCTTATTGATGAAGAGAAACACCGGGATCTGATAGCGACCCAGCAGCTTCCACAGCGTCAGGGTATGGCCCTGCACGCCATCTGCCCCATTAATGACCAGAATGGCGTAATCCAGCACCTGCAGGGTACGCTCCATCTCCGCGGAGAAATCCACATGCCCCGGCGTGTCCAGGAGGGTCACTTCCCGGCCGCCCAGAGAAAATACCGCCTGTTTGGAAAAGATGGTGATCCCCCGGTTCCTCTCCATTTCGTAGGTATCCAGGTACGCGTCCTGATTATCCACCCGGCCCAGCTTCCGGATCACGCCGCTCAGGTACAGCATCGCCTCGGAAAGGGTGGTTTTCCCCGCATCGACATGGGCCAGCACACCGATACAGATCCTCTTTGCCGGCTTCTGGTCTTTCTGTCCGCCCATAACAAAA
>CAYRMW010000051.1:0-17389 GCA_964425595.1 uncultured Lachnospiraceae bacterium | reverse complement strand
AGCCAGGAATTTTGCATGGTATAAGTGCGCCCAAATGGTGGGATCATCCACATTCGCTGGGTGCTTTATTAATCAGCGTTTCCCAAATGTCCATCCCACGCAAATTTCATTTCCTGCATGATAATCAGTTGTCAAGGTTCAGTTGAAATCTCATTCATTGAGATTTCGAAAAGTTATTCTGGCTGATTGCAATCCCCCAGTTTCAGCTTCCTTTTTTACATTCTGTACAGTCTGTTTGATTTAATTAAAAGTAATTTTATATATTTTGTCAATATTCTATGCATAGACTGTCTCCTTGCTGTGCACACTCTGCACAATTTGGTTCGCGAAACTATTCCACAAAAGGGCTGACAGCGCCGATGATAAAATGCAGGAAAACGGCGAAAAAAAATATAGGTTTGTGGCGGAGAGGAGAAAAAAAGATAGACGCCCAACAGGGCGGAGTACAGTCCGGAAAGGCAGAAGATCGATCAGTGATCGGGAGAGGCGCCACACTTGGCAATGCGAATTCCGGAGAAGCTGCAGTAGGAAGGGTTTGTTTCTTTGAAAATCATCTGATGTAGAGTAACTTTTTCATCGGGCAGTAAAAAAGCCCCGAACCGTAAAGCTCAGGGCTGAAAATTCTGGTGCCGGTGGTGGGATTCGAACCCACACGGATTTCTCCACACGATTTTGAGTCGCGGTCGTCTGCCAATTCCGACACACCGGCCTGCGGTCATGCCAATCGCGGCACTCACACCGGGGTAATCATATCATAATCTTCTCTTTTTGGCAAGCGGTTTTTAATCCGCGCACCTGGAATTACCGTTCTCCTTCCTTGAGCGGCTGAAAATAAAATGTTTTCTTACCATTTTCATGCTGCTCACTCCCCCCGCGATATGCACAGAAAGGAGCAGCCAGAAGCTGCTCCAGACAGATCATTGATTCTCTTTCTTGTGTTCGTGGATTTCTTTGCCGCTTTGTTCCGAAGCGCGGCTCTCTCCTCTTCAACCGGCCTCCGCTTCCTCAAATACACAGGGGTCCTGCTCCAGACTGCACTGATAGCAGCGGCTTACGACACCGATCTCCTCCAGGGTCGCCAACATCCGATACACGGTAGCGAGACCGATAGTCGGATCGACTTTGATCGCGTCATAATAGATTTCTTTCCCGCAGCTGTAACGCCCGTCCAGGATAATATCCAGAAGAAGCTGCCTCTGTCTTGTCATCCGTTTTCCGCGACGCTTCAATTCACGAATCACCTGTTCCTTCTGCCACACAGGCAACGCCCCCTTTCTTCCCTGCCTGCGCCGGTCCGCGCGGCCGGTCAGGCAGAATGTCTGTGGCTGCCATGGCAGTCACAAGAACCCTTGCCGCAGCCACCGCAGCTGCTGCAGGTTTTGCCGGATTTTTTATCCTTCCAGATACTTCTGGCAGCCAGGAATACTACGGCAGCCACCACGAATCCGGGTACGATCGTTCCCATATTTTCCATTAGCCACATCATCGTTTATCAACCTCCAAAAAGGTTCTCAGACTTTCGCCAGTCCTTTTACCTTAAGGGTTTCTTTGCGGTCATCCTTCGGGCTTCGCACCAGCAGATAGATAAATCCGATCACCAGAAGGATGGCAACGATCGTTCCGATGCCGAATCCGCCGCCGGTCAGCACAGTGCCCAGCTGATAGATGCACAGAGATACGACATAAGCCAGTCCGCACTGATAGCCAATGGCAAACCAGAACCACTTGGCGTTGTTCATCTCTCTCTTAATGGCGCCCATCGCGGCAAAGCAGGGCGCGCACAGGAGGTTAAATACCAGGAAGGAGTAGGCGCTCAGCGTCGAATAGCTGGCAGCAAGATTGCTCCAGATCTCCACACCGTCTTCCGCAACCTCTTCCATACCGTAAAGAATACCGAAGGTACCAACTACGTTCTCCTTCGCGACCAGACCGGTAACCGTCGCCACAGCCGCCCTCCAGTCGCCCCAGCCGAGCGGGCTGAAGATCCATGCGATCCCCCTGCCGATGCTGGCCAGAATGCCGTCAGACAGATCTTCCACCATGCCAAATCTCCCGTCTACGAAGCCGAAGCTGGAAGTAAACCAAACAAAAATCGTGGAGAGCAGGATCACCGTACCGGCCTTCTTAATGAAGGACCAGCCTCTCTCCCACATGCTCCTCAGTACATTGCCTACAGTCGGCATATGATAGGCGGGAAGCTCCATAACAAAGGGAGCCGGGTCGCCCGCGAACATCCTGGTCTTCTTTAAGATAATTCCGGAGCAGATGATCGCAGCGATGCCTACAAAGTATGCGCTGGGCGCAACCCAGGAAGCACCGTCAAAGATCGCGCCGGCGATCAATGCGATGATCGGCAGCTTCGCACCGCAGGGGATGAAGGTCGTGGTCATGATCGTCATCTTCCGGTCTCTGTCGTTCTCGATGGTACGGGATGCCATGACGCCGGGAACACCGCAGCCGGACCCGATGAGCATGGGGATAAAGGACTTTCCGGAAAGACCGAACTTACGGAAAATACGGTCCATAATGAACGCCACTCGCGCCATGTAACCGCAGGACTCCAGGAACGCCAGAAAAATAAACAGCACGAGCATCTGCGGTACAAAGCCCAGCACCGCGCCGACACCGGCTACAATACCGTCCAGAATCAGTCCGGACAGCCAGTCTGCGCAGTTCACCGCCTCAAGCAGGTTGCCGATCACAACCGGAATGCCGGGAATCTCAAGGCCGAACAGGCTCCATCCGTCTCCGAACACGCCGTCGTTCGCCCAGTCCGTAGCCCAGGAGCCAACCGTCGTTACCGAAACATAATACACCAGCCACATGACCACCGCGAAGATCGGCAGCGCAAGCCAGCGATTCGTAACGATCCGGTCAATCTTATCCGAAACAGTCAGCTGATCCTTATTTGCTCTGGTATAACAATCCTTAATGATCGACGCGATGTAGGTATAACGCTCATTCGTGATAACGCTCTCGGAGTCGTCATCCATCGATTCCTCCAGGCCCGTGATCAGACGCTCTACATCCGGCACGGTCTGCATGGTCTCCCGGATCTTATCGTCGCGCTCAAACAGTTTGATCGCGTAAAAACGGCGCTGCCCCTCGGGAATGCTGCTGTCCAGATAGCTCTCGATCTGCTCCAGGCAGCTCTCCACATCCCTGGAGAAGCGATGGACCGGAGCCTTCCCCGTCCCCTTCTTCGCAGCGGAAATGGCCCGCTCGGCAGCTTCCATAATGCCGGTTCCCTTCAGCGCGGAAATCTCGACTACATCGCATCCCATATCAGCGGACAGCTTCCTGATGTTGATCTTATCGCCGTTCTTAGCCACGATATCCATCATGTTTACCGCCATCACGACCGGGATGCCCAGCTCCATCAGCTGTGTCGACAGATAAAGATTCCGCTCAAGATTCGTGCCGTCTACGATATTTAAGATCGCATCCGGCCTCTCTGTGATCAGATATGTCCTGGCCACTACCTCCTCAAGGGTGTAGGGAGACAGGGAATAAATACCGGGAAGGTCCATGATCACGACATCCTTGTGCCCTTTCAGTTTTCCTTCCTTCTTTTCTACCGTTACACCGGGCCAGTTTCCAACAAACTGGTTCGATCCCGTCAGTCCGTTGAACAATGTTGTCTTTCCGCTGTTGGGATTTCCGGCCAACGCAATTTTCATTGACATTTTCTTATCCTCCTGATTTTACTTTCCCGAACCATCCATTCGGTCCGCAAGATGACCTTTCCTACTGCACTTCGATCATCCGGGCGTCTTCCTTACGAAGGGAAAGCTCATAGCCTCTCACGGTAACCTCTACCGGATCGCCAAGGGGCGCCACCTTCCTGACATATATTTCCGTACCTTTGGTGATCCCCATGTCCATGATCCGGCGCCGCACAGCCCCCTCGCCGTGCAGCTTAACCACCTTCACGGTACTTCCGCAGCTTACATCGCGCAATGTCTCCATGATAAAGTCTCCTTCTATACGTAAATTTTGTTCGCCATCTCACAGCTGATCGCTACCCGTGATTCTTTCACATTAACGATCACATTGCCACCGTTTTCAGAAATCACAGTCACCTCTCCGCCTGTTACGAAGCCCAGGCTTTCCAGGAATCTGCGAACCTCTTCCTTGCCGCCAATCCGCTTGATCAGATTAGCTTCCCCGGTTTTCGCCATTGTCAAAGGCATCATGAACCGCTCCTTTCCCATATTAGTTAGCTTTATATAACCTCATCTTTGTGCAAATAATAACACAGTTGAAAGTTAGTGTCAACTAATTTTTCTTCCGAATTGCTTTTTTCCCAAAGTATGCTATACTTTTAAGGGAGCAATGTGATATGCACAGATCATACACGATTTGACAAAGAAAGGATAGAATATGAACAACCGCACGATTATCATCGGCGCCGCGCTGGCCGGCGTCGTGCTGGCCGGATCGATCCTGGCCGTGGCCTGTTCTGCCCGGGAGACGCCGGACATGATTGATCTGTCTACGATTTATACCTCGGCCGCCGAGGAGACGGAAGCCGAAAGCAGCAGCCAGGATGACGGGACGACTGCCGCGGCCGATTCGAACGCACAGAATATCTCTTATGAGATCGTCACCTATACGGATGGCGATTCGATCTCGATCGCCTACCCCGTCATCTCCGGCATGGCTGATTCCTCTGTACAGGAAAGCGTGAACCGGCAGTTAAAGGATAATGCTCTCTCCATCCTGACGGCGTGGGATGCCGAGTCCGGCGGCTGCACCATATCCATCGAGTGCGAAGTGCCTGCCCTAACCCAGAAAAAGATCACCGTACTCTACACCGGCTACGCCAGCCAGGAGAGTGCCGCCTACCCGGTCAATCAGTTCTATACCAACACGATCGACTTAAGCTCCTGCGAGGATCTGGGACTCAGCGATTTCGCAGATCCGTATACGATGGCCGGATATGTGCTGAGCGACGATGTGGAGTTTGACGGAATCAGCGCGGATACCCTGAGCGCGGTCCTGGAGGAGCGAAGCTTGCACGATATTGATTATTATACGGAGATGTTTGAGGAGGCCGACTTCCCCTTCGACGCGGCAAGCAGCTGGCCGTCGACCTTCAGCTACGAGCAGGAGGGGGAAATTTACTTTTCCATCCCCGTGCCGCACAGCCTCGGCGACTATGTTCTGGTGAAGTATACGCCGTCCACAAAATAAGCCAGGAAAGGACATCCTATGGAACAGGTAATCATTTTTGACCATCCGCTGATCCAGCATAAGATATCGATCCTCCGGGACCGGAACACCGGAACGAACGAGTTCCGCGCCCTGGTGGAGGAGATTGCCATGCTGATGGGTTATGAAGCGCTCCGTGATCTTCCCCTGCAGGACGAGGAGGTGACTACCCCCATCGAGACCTGCCTGACACCGAAGATCGCCGGGCGGAAGCTGGCGGTCGTTCCCATTCTCCGTGCCGGTCTGGGCATGGTAAACGGCATCCTTGCCCTGGTGCCCAGCGCGAAGGTGGGCCACATCGGCCTCTACCGGGACGAGGTCACCCATGAGCCGCATGAGTACTTCTGCAAGCTTCCCGCTCCCATCGAGGAGCGCACGATCGTGGTCACCGACCCGATGCTGGCCACCGGCGGCTCTGCCGTGGCCGCCGTCGATTTCATCAAGGAGCACGGCGGGAAAAGGATCAAGTTCATGTCCATCATCGCCGCGCCCGAAGGCCTGCGCCGGCTGCGGCAGGCCCATCCCGACGTCCAGATCTACATCGGTCACCTGGACCGGTGCCTGAATAAGGACGCCTACATCTGCCCCGGTCTCGGGGATGCCGGCGACCGGATCTTTGGTACCCGGTAACTCCGGCACCCGGTAAGGATCACCGGCAGCAGTGATATCGCTTATTCTTCGGCCGTCTCCTCGTCCCGATCTTCCTTTTCGACGATGGAGCCGGCCTTTTTATAGATCGAATTCGCCGGTACGCAGCCTCTTACGCTGGAGAGGGGATAGATGTTCGTGTTCCTTCCTACGACCGTACCGGGATTCAGAACAGTCTGACATCCGACTTCCACGCCGTCGCCAAGGAACGCGCCGACCTTCTTTAACCCGGTCTCGATATCGCCGTCCGCCGCGTGGATCTTGACCAGCGTTTTGTCGGATTTTACATTGGAGGTCACCGCGCCGGCTCCCATGTGAGCCTTGTATCCCAGGATCGAGTCGCCTACATAGTTAAAATGGGGAACCTGGACGCCATTAAACAGGATCACATTTTTTAACTCGCAGGAATTGCCCACCACGGCGCCCTCGCCGATGATGGTGTTGCCGCGCAGGAACGCGCCATGACGGACCTCCGCGTCAGCGCAGATGATGGCCGGGCCGGTCATCAAAACGGAGCGGGCGATCCGGGCTCTTTTGTGAATCCAGATGTGCTGTCCCAGCTTCTGATACTCATCTTCCGGCAGACGCTTTCCGATGGCAATGATGCATTTCCGGATATGTGAAACCGCCTCCCAGGGATAGGTATACATGCCGAAGAGCCGCGCCGCGATCGTCTGAGTCAAATCAAAAAGTTCTGTATTCTTCATTTCTTCCTGCTTCATCATGTTTCCTTTTCTCCTTGTTTCTGTCTGTTTTGTTTCTGTCCGTTTTGTTTTTCTTATAGTACGCTGCCGCTAAATCAAAGTTTGCCCGCAGCGCGCTGCTGTTGTGCAGCTGTTTGACGCCGACGGTACGGCCGGCGACAAAGCGGTTCAGCTTTTCCATATACTCATCCGGTGTAATGCTGCCCTCCGCCACATAGGTCAGCCCCTTTTCCCAGCTGGCCGTCAGTTCCGGATTTAACAGCGGACGGATGGACGCATTCACGACTTCAAAGATCAGCTCTCCCAAAAGCGTGGGGGTGATGACCTGCGTTTTCCGGTTCAGCGCCAGGTACTGGATATGGAAGAGTTTTTTCAGGATCTCCGCCCTGGTGGCGCTGGTGCCGATGCCGCTGCCCTTGATCTGGGCCCGCAGCTCCTCGTCCTCGATCAGCTGACCGGCGTTCTCCATCGCCAGGATCATGGAGCCGGATGTATAGCGCTTGGGCGGGGAGGTCTCCCCTTCTTTGATGCTAAAACCGGAAATCTCCAGGATATCGCCCTTTTTCAATGCCTTTAGCAGCGCCTGGAAAGCCGGATCTTCGGCGTCTTTCCGGTTCTCCTGCTCTGTCCCCTCCTGGGAGGCCTGTATCTGCGGCCCCCCGGCCTCCTGCCTTTCTTCCTGCTCTTCCAAAGGCCGGGAGGCCGTCTTTTCTTTCGCGCTCCCGCCCGCGGCCGTTAAATAACCCGGCTCCAGCAAAAAACGGAAATTCGCGAAGAAGTGCTCCCCCATGCGCTCCAGCTCCAGAGTATACTTCTGATATACCGCCGGCGGATAGAAAATGCCGAGGAAGCGCCGGCAGATCAGCTGGTAGATCTGTTCCGACAGCGGCTTCAGGCTCCGCAGGGCGCCAAGCCCCTGACCGGTCGGGATGATCGCGTAGTGGTCGGTGATCTGTTTGTCATTGACATACCTGGTCCGGGCGATCGTCTTCCAGTTTCCCGCGCTTAAAACCTCCTGTGCCAGGGCAGCCACCGGCGGATAGCTCTTAAGTCCGGCCAGATTCCGGCCGATCTCCTTAGCCACCGCTGCGGACAGCACCCGGGCATCCGTCCGGGGATAAGTCACCAGCTTTTTTTCGTACAATTCCTGCGCGATCCGCAGGGTCTCATCCGGACTGATCTTGAACCGTTTGGAACATTCGTTCTGCAATTCGGCAAGATTGTAGAGGAGCGGAGGCGTCCTGGTCTCCTTCTTTCCTTCCTTTTTGATCACGGCAGCCAAAAGAGGCGGGTCGGCACACAGACGATCGACCAGCTCCTGCGCCGTTTGCTTCTCCTTAAATCCGTTCTCCTTATAAAGAAACGGAGTCCGGAAGTAGCGGGAACCCTCGACGGCCTTCCATTCGCCGCTGAAGGTAAACCCGTCCAGCCGGAAAGCAGCGATCACCCGGTAGAAGGGGGTCCGGACAAACTGACGGATCTCCCTTTCCCGGCGGACCGTCATGCCCAGTACACAAGTCATTACCCGTCCCACCGACACGACGGTGGAGCGGGTATGCAGATAACCGGAAAGCACCGGTCCGTACTTTAAGGTCAGGACACGGGAGAAGTTGATGCCCATCAGATAGTCTTCCTTTGCCCGCAGGTAAGCGGAAGCGCCCAGATTATCGTATTCAGACAGATCCTTTGCCTGGCGGATGCCCCTGAGGATCTCCTCTTCCGTCTGCGAATCGATCCACACCCGCTTCTGGGTCTTCTCCTTCACGCCGGCCATCTGCGCCACCAGCCGGTAGATATACTCTCCTTCGCGTCCGGAGTCGGTGCAGACGTAGATGATCTCCACATCCGGACGGTTCAGAAGGCCGGAAACGATCCTGAACTGCCGGGAAACACTGTCGATCACCTGATACTTAAACTCTTTTGGAAGGAAAGGCAGGGAATCCAGGCTCCATCGCTTGAGCGCCGGGTCGTAAGCGTCCGGATAACTCATCGTCACCAGATGCCCCACGCACCAGGTGATCACCGTATCTTCCGATTCGATGTATCCGTCCGCCTGACGCCCCCTCACCTTCAGCGCATCCGCAAACTGCCGGGCCACGCTGGGCTTTTCCGCAATATATAATGACTTTGCCATGCAATCTCTCACTTCATGCCTGCCGCGACGGTATCATTCGTGCAGGAACCGGTAAACGGTCGTCGTGGAATACGTCTCGCCCGCCTTTAATATGGGAGACGCGAACCCGGGCTTGTTTATCGCGTCCGGGAAGTACTGCGTCTCAAAGCAGTATCCGTTCCAAGCCTGGTAGACCGTGCCGTTTTTGCCGGCCGGTTCCCGGCTGATGGAATTTGCCGTATAAAACTGCATGCCCGGCAGATCGGTGTACACCTCCATGACACGCCCCGATACCGGATCGTAAGCCCTGGCGCTGAGCGCCAGCTCGCCCGGCTGGTGGTTCAACGCCCAGTTATGGTCGTAGCCTCCGGCTATCTTCAATCGCGGATCGTCCGCATGGATATCCCGGCCGATCGGCTTCATCACCGTAAAATCCATGGGCGTGCCCTTCACCGGAACGACCTCGCCGGTGGGGATCAGCTCCTCATCAGTCGGCGTAAAGCCGTCGGCGTCAATCCATACCTGGTGATCCAGAACGGAGCCGCTGTCATGTCCGCGCAGGTTAAAATACGCGTGGTTCGTAAAATTCGCGACCGTATCCGCGTCCGAAACCATATGGTACGTCACGGACACGCCGTCGTCCGGCGTCAGCGTATAGGTTACGGTAATGGAAGCATTCCCCGGGAATCCCTGATCGCCGTCCGGGCTCATCAGCGAAAAAGACACGCGGCTCCCCAGGCTGCTCTCTTCAAGCTCTACCTCCCATACCCGGGTGCGGTACAGATCCGGTCCGCTGTGCAGATTGTTCGGCCCGTTATTTTTGCCCAGCATATACCGTGTCCCGTTCAGCATAAAGGACGCGCCGGCGATACGATTCGCGTTTCTGCCGATGACTGCGCCGCAGTGGGGCGGATTCAACATCCAGTTTTCCAGCGTGTCATAGCCAAGAAGTACGTCCGCCATCTCCCCGTTTCTGTCCGGGACGAACATCGATACCCATATGGCGCCTAAATTGGTAAAGGACGCGCTGACGCCGTTTTCATTGGTCAGCGTATACAGATCGACCTGTTCCTTCTCCCTGGTTTCTCCCAGTTTCTCTACTTTGATCGTCATTGGCAAATCCTCCATGAATGATGCTTTATTTCGCGGAAATGTAGCCCTGAGCGGTCAGCAGCTCAGCGCAGAGGATGGATCCGCCGGCCGCGCCGCGGACCGTATTGTGCGACAGACCGACAAATTTCCAGTCATAGATACTGTCCTTGCGAAGACGTCCCACGGAAATGCCCATGCCGTTCTCATAATCTACGTCCAGCGCAACCTGCGGACGGTCATCTTCTTCCATGTACCGGATAAACTGCTCCGGCGCGCTGGGGAGCTTTAACTCCTGGGGAAGTCCGCCAAACGCATGAAGCTTTTCGATCAGCTGCTCCCTGGTCGGATTGCTGCGGAATTTGACAAATACTGCCGCCGTATGGCCGTTTAAGACGGGCACGCGGATGCACTGGCAGGTGATCCTGGGCTCCTCGGCCTTGACGATCACGCCGTTTTCAATCTTTCCCCAGATCCGAAGGGGCTCCTGCTCGCTCTTTTCTTCCTCGCCGCCGATGTAGGGAATGATATTCCCCACCATCTCCGGCCAGTCCTGGAAGGTCTTCCCCGCTCCGGAGATCGCCTGATAGGTCGTCGCGACGACCTCATAGGGCGCAAACTCTTTCCACGCGGTCAGAACCGGCGCATAGCTCTGGATCGAGCAGTTGGGCTTTACCGCCACGAACCCCCTTGTCGTTCCCAGGCGCTTTTTCTGGAACGCAATGACCTCGAAATGCTCCGGATTGACCTCCGGGATCACCATGGGAACATCCGGCGTCCAGCGATGGGCACTGTTATTGGAGACGACCGGCGTTTCGGTCTTTGCGTAGGCGTCCTCGATGGAGCGGATCTCCTCCTTGGTCATATCCACCGCGCTGAAGACGAAATCCACGCCGGCAGCTACCTTCTCGACCTCATTGACGTTGAGCACCACCAGATCCTTTACCGCTTCCGGCATGGGCGTGGCCATCTTCCAGCGGCCGCCTACTGCCTCCTCATAGGTCTTGCCCGCCGACCTGGGACTGGCAGCCACCGTGGTTACCTCATACCAGGGATGATTCTCCAGAAGGGCAATAAACCGCTGCCCTACCATGCCGGTGGCGCCCAGTACGCCGACTTTCCATTTCTTTTCCATCATGCTCTCTCCTCTTCATCGCATTTTCAGAATCCGCCACCCGAAATTTCCCTTTCCAAAGTGACATTGAACCTATCCTATAACAAAAGCCGGGAAATTGCAACACTGATTCACAACAAAAATACATTTGTCCGCTACACGCGGACTTTGCTTCCTTTTCCGTCCCGTTTTCCCGGTTTTAACCGATTTAAATGTACATCCTTGCCCCGGTAGCGGACCACCGGATCCCGGCCGATCAGATAGACTTCGTCCAGCGCTTCTCCCTCGGCCAGGCGGATGCCCCGGACGCCCTTCGACGCCTTTTTCATGACCGGGATCTCCTCCAGAGGAAAGCGCAGGAAAACGCCGCGGCCGGTCTGCAGGACCACGTCCTTCTCCTCTCCCACGGGAATAACCCGCAGCAGGGCGTCGCCCTCCTGGAGCCTGGTGGCCGCCACCATACGGTTATTCGTCTCGAACTCAGAGGCAGGCACCTGCTTTACCGCCGCCATGGACGTGGCAAAAAGAAGATGCTTTCCTTTCAGCGTCTCCGCGTCCGCCGCGTAGATCACCCTCTCCCGGGTTCCGTCGTATTTGCTGAGATTCTCCACCGGCGTTCCCTTATCCCGGAGTTTGCCGAAGGGGACGTCGGATGCCCTGAGCTGATGCAGGCTTCCCGTATCCGTAAAGAAACAGAGCCGGTGATCCGTCATGCAGGGGATCACCTGTGCATACTCACCGTCCGCCGTCTCCCGGTTTCGCTCATATACACTCTTTTCCAGAAGCTTACAGTAGCCGAAACGATCCATCACAAAGATGGCCGGCACCGATTCCGGCTCCTCCTCCACATAGACGGCTTCCTTGCCGTCCTCCAGGCGTGTCCTTCTGGGAAGGGAAAACTCCTGTTTGATCGTCTCCAGATCGGCGATGATCACCCGATCCATCGTCTTGCGGCTCTTGAGGATCTTTTCATATTCGCGGATCTTTCGCAGCGTCTCCTTGTGCTCTTTCTCCAGCGCCAGGATCTCCAGGCCGATCAGTTTATACAGCCGCATTTCCAGAATAGCGGAGGCCTGTCTTTCGGTAAAGCACAAGTTCCCGGCCTGCGCTTTAAGATCCGGTGTGCGGAAGCGGATGTTTGTGGTGTCACCGTTAATCAGGCATGCCTTAGCGTCCTTTAAATTTTTGGAGCCGCGCAGGATCGCGATGATCAGGTCGATCACATCGCAGGCCGCGATCAGCCCCTCCTGGACTTCCTTTTTCTCCAGCTCTTTTTCCAGGAGCGCCTGATACTTCCGGGTAGCGTTCTCATGCTGAAAATCGAGGAAATGCTTCAGGATCCCGCGCAGGTTCAGGCACTCCGGGCGGCCGTTTGCGATGGCCAGCATATTGACACCGAAGGTATCTTCCAGCCTGGTCTTTTTATATAGGGTGTTGATGATCCGTTCGATGTCCGCGTCCTTGCGCAGCTCCAGCACGATGCGGATGCCTTCTTTATTGGACTGATTGGAAATATCCACCACGTCGGGAAGCTTCTTTGTCTCCACCAGGTCGGCAATGTCGACCAGAAATTTATTGATCCCCGCCCCGATCATGGTATAGGGGATCTCTGTGATGACCAGCTTATCCTTGTCTGCCCGCCGCTTCCCCAGCTCGACTTCAAACCGGCCCCGCAGCTTAAGCTTGCCGCTCCCCGTCTCGTAGATCTCCTTCAGGCTGCTTTTGTTCGCGATGATCCCACCCGTGGGAAAGTCCGGCCCCGGCATCTTTGCCATCAGCGCTTCCGTGGAAATATCCGGATCCTGAATATAGGCGATGGCCGCGTCGATCACCTCTCCGAGGTTGTGCGGCGGGATGCTGGTGCTCATCCCCACCGCAATGCCATCCGCGCCATTGACCAGGAGATTGGGGACGCGGACCGGAAGAACCTCCGGCTCCTTTTCCGTTTCGTCGTAGTTCGGCACAAAATTCACCGTTTTGTCCAGATCTTTTAAATAGACCTCCTCCGTGAATTTTTTCAGCCTCGCCTCAGTGTAACGCATGGCTGCGGCTCCATCGCCTTCGATGGAGCCGAAATTCCCGTGACCGTCGATCAACGGCATCCCTTTTTTAAAATCCTGCGACATGACCACCAGCGTCTCGTAGATGGAGCTGTCCCCGTGGGGGTGGTATTTACCCATGGTATCGCCCACGATACGGGCGGACTTTCTGTGGGGCTTGTCGTGGCTGATGCGAAGTTCGCTCATGTCATACAGGACCCGGCGCTGCACCGGCTTTAAGCCGTCCCGGGCATCAGGGATCGCACGGGATGTGATTACGCTCATGGAATAATTCATGTAGCTGCGCTGCATCTCCTCGGAGTATTCCGTTGTGATTATTTTCTCTGCCATACTTTCTCCTTTAAGCGTCGATCTGCGCTTCATCCGCATGATCGTAAATGAACTGCCTTCTCGGGCCGACTTCGCTTCCCATCAGCATCTCCGTGATCTCCGAGGCCATCCGGCCGTCTTCGATCTCCACCCGCTTAAGCACCCGGTTCTCCGGGTCAAGGGTCGTCTCCCACAGCTGCTGGGCATCCATTTCGCCAAGGCCTTTATACCGCTGCAGGGTAAATTCCCCTTTGTGGGTCTTCCGGTATTTTTCCAGTTCCTTCTCATCGTACAGGTACTGCTCGTTTCCTTTTTTTGGAATCACCTTAAACAGCGGCGGCATGGCGATATAGACATGGCCTTCCATGATCAGTTCCGGCATAAAACGGTAAAGAAAAGTAAGCAGAAGGGTATCGATATGGCTCCCGTCCACATCGGCATCCGTCATCAGGATGATCTTATCATAGCGGAGCTTACTGATATCAAAATCATTCCCATAGCCTTCGGAAAAGCCGCATCCGAAGGAATTGATCATCGTCTTGATCTCTGCGTTGGCTAACACCTTATCCATGGAGGCTTTCTCCACATTCAGGATCTTGCCGCGAATCGGAAGGATAGCCTGGTACTGCCGGTTCCTTGCTGATTTGGCCGAGCCACCGGCCGAGTCGCCCTCCACGATAAAGATCTCGCATTTGGACGGATCTCTGCTCTCACAGTTAGCCAGCTTCCCGTTGCTGTCGAAGGAAAATCTGGATTTCGTCAACATATTGGTTTTGGCCTTCTCCTCGGCTTTCCGGATTTTCGCCGACTTCTCCGCGCAGCCGATGATCCCTTTAAGCGTCTCCAGGTTCCGGTCCAGATACCGCTGCAGCTCATCGCCGGTCACGGTATTTACCACCTTGGCCGCGTCAGCGCTCGCCAGCTTCGTCTTCGTCTGCCCTTCAAAAATCGGATCCGGGTGCTTGACCGCAACAACGGCCGTCATGCCGCTCCGGGTATCCGCTCCGGTAAATTTGGCGTTCTCCTTCAGTATCCCCAGTTCCTTCGCGTAGGCGTTGACCAGATTGGTGAACCTGGTCTTAAACCCGATCAGATGGGTACCGCCCTCCTGGGTAAAGATATTATTGCAGAAGCCCAGGACATTTTCCTCAAAGTTATCCACGAACTGGATTGCCGCCTCCACTTCGATCTTGTCTGCCGTTCCTTTAAAATAGATCGGATCGTGAACCGGCGTCTTGCCATGATTCAGGGCCCTGACATAGGCGATGATGCCGTCCGGTTCATGGTATGTAATCGTCTCCTCCTCACCGGGACGACAGTTCTCATAGTGGATCGTCAGCGCCGGATTCAGGTACGCCGTCTCATGCAGGCGGCTCTTGAGCCAGTCCGCCTTAAAGCGGGTCCGCTCAAAGATCTCGCCATCCGGCGCAAAATTGATCTCGGTGCCGTTTTCCTTTGTCTTTCCGATGACCGGGAGAAGTCCGTCCTTTAAGTCCACCACCGGAACGCCTCTCTCATAGGCGTCCCGGTAAATATAGCCGTTCTGACAGATCGTCACCTGCAGCCGCTCCGACAGGGCATTCACCACCGAGGAACCGACGCCGTGAAGACCGCCGCTTGTCTTGTATGCCTCGTTGTCAAATTTTCCGCCCGCATGAAGGGTAGATAATACCACCCGCTCTGCCGATACGCCCTTTTTATGCAGCTCCACCGGAATACCCCGTCCATTGTCCCGGACCGTGCAGGAGCCGTCTGCCTCCAGGCGGACCCAGATATCCGTACAGAAACCGGCCAGATGCTCATCCACCGAATTATCCACGATCTCATAGATCAGGTGATTTAAGCCCTTGGTCCCCACGCTGCCGATATACATGCCGGGACGCTTCCGGACGGCCTCCAGGCCTTCCAGAACGGTAATACTATCCGCATTATATTGTGCTTTCGCCATCATTTAACCTCCACATGTGCATCATCCTTCCTATTTAAGCACAAAACAGGAAAGTTTGCAACTGTCTTCCCGGACGGTTAATCGAATGGGATCGCCTATGGGGTTGCCGATCCCGGCCTGCCGACAGCCAATAAACAAGCGGACATAAAATCCCTCACTGCGGCAGCTGAATATCCGGATCTATGCCAAGCCCGTGGAACAGTCCCTGAAAAGTCATCCTCGTGAGCAGATCCGCCATAAACGCCGGCGGTTCCTGCAAACCGGCGTCGATCCATTTGACTGTGACGCCGATGTGGGCGGAAATGATATACTGGATGAAGTAGTCAAACGACCTGGTCTGCTGATTCAGCGAATATTCCGTGAAAAGGTCGTGGTATGTGAGATAGGCGCTCTCTTCCAACTTTTTTCGAAACAGCGGCGTGCCGTGCCTGCCCAGCATGGTCTGGAAGAAATGGGCGTTGCGGTAGATATAGTTAAAATGCTTTTCATAGTATTTTCGGCTTTTCCATTCGATCTCCCGGACTCTGGTACTGTCCACTTTCGTCTCCCGCCGCAAATCCGACAGCACCTCGTCAATGATGGCGTTCAGAAAGTGGTATTTGTCCTCAAATTGGAAATAGAAGGTGCTGCGGGACACACACGCCCGGCTGACCAGGTCGTGGATGGTAATCTGTTCAAAATCCTTTTCCTGCATCAGGTCAAGCAGAGCCTGGGTCAGATACTGGCGGCTTCTGATTTTTCTCCGGTCTGTGGTTTGCTCCATGGGTTCTCCCTCTTTTCCTACAGTTTTCGTATATCTGTCCGAAATCCTACAAATTATCCGATTTTGATTATACCACAAAGGAACCGGCAGTGCTATACTCAGGATACGTTCTCAGATGATTCCGAGAGTCGATTCAAATGGAAAAGGAGGCTTTGCTATGGAACACAAACTGCGCACCGAATTTGTAAAAGATTATGTCGCTCCCTATGGACAGGAGGTTTCCTACGGAAAGATCGCTCTGGAAGAGCACTATGAATCCCCGGATTGGGAAGCCACCGGCGATCCGCAGAATGAAACCGCCCGCAACAAGGAAGACTATTTTGAGGCCGTGAAAGCCCGTCTGCACTCTCCGGAAATCCGAATTGAAGAGATGGACCGCAACGGCGTTGAAATGTTCATCATGTCCCTGACCCAGCCGGGCATTCAGGAAGTGCTCGACACGAAAGAGGCCGTGGAGCGCGCCCACGAGATGAACCTCTGGATCTACGAAAATTATGTCCAGAAATATCCCACCCGGTTCAATGCCTTTGCGGCGGTGGCTCTGCAGGACCCCGAAGCAGCGGCGAAGGAACTGGAGTTTTGTGTGAAAGAGCTGGGCTTTGTGGGCGCCCTCGTCAATGGCTATACCATGAAAGACGATAAGAACCACATTGAATACTTGGATGAACCCCAGAATCTCCCCATCTGGAAGAAACTCGTGGAGCTGGACGTCCCCCTGTATCTCCATCCGAGAGATCCCGCGCCCAGCCAGCAGCGCGGCTATAAGGGCTATGAAGGTCTTCTCGGCTCCGCCTGGGGCTTTGGCGCGGAGACGGCCCTCCACACCCTGCGCCTTCTGTGCAGCGGCCTGTTTGACGAGCTGCCCACGGCAAAGCTGATTCTGGGCCATCTGGGCGAAGGTCTGCCCTTCGGTCTGCCCCGGGTCCAGCACCGGCTGAACAACCAGAAGCCCTGCGGCGCCCACAAAAAGCCGCTGACCGAGTATTTTGAGAAAAATGTCTACGTCACCACCAGCGGCCACTTCAACACCCAGGCCTTCCTCAACACCATGACCGAGTGCAATACGTCCCATATTATGTTCTCTTCCGACACGCCCTATGAGAGCCTTGACGAGGCTTCCATCTGGTTTGACAACGTGCCCCTGAGCTATGCGGACAGACTGCGCATCGGCCGCCAGAACGCCATTGACCTGCTGAAGCTGAAGCGGTAAACCTAAACGGCAATGGGTTCTCTGCCACAAGTCCGTATGTGGTTCTGGCAGGATTTCAGCCATCATAACCCAACACAAAGAAGGACCATGGAGCAAAAATAAACCCCAGGTCCTTCCTTTGTGTTAAAATGATATTGTAATGATGTCACAGGCAAGTCATCCCGCTCATCACTCTGCGGCACTCCGGCGTTTCTTCAGCATCAGCACGCCGCCCACT
>CAYRMW010000050.1:0-17892 GCA_964425595.1 uncultured Lachnospiraceae bacterium | reverse complement strand
AAAAACGTCATCCCCGGCGCTGCTTTGCGGTATTGAATATGTGCCGCCTGTACGGCGGCCGGATTTGATCATGAATGGAGAAAGAAGGAAAGCATGATGACAAAGATTGACGTGATATCCGGTTTCCTTGGAGCCGGTAAGACGACGTTTATTAAGAAGCTTCTGGAGGAGGCCATTGCAGGGGAGCAGGTCGTGCTGATCGAGAATGAATTTGGCGAGATCGGCATCGACGGCGGGTTTTTAAAGGATGCCGGCATCGAGATCCGTGAGATGAATTCCGGATGCATCTGCTGCTCGCTGGTCGGGGATTTCGGCAAATCGCTGCAGGAGGTGATCACCCGCTACCAGCCGCAGCGGGTGATCATCGAGCCGTCCGGCGTAGGCAAGCTTTCTGATGTGATGAAGGCGGTCCGCGACGTGTCCGCGGATCTGGACGTGACGCTAAACAGCGCGGTGACGATCGTTGATGTGAAGAAGTGCCGGATGTATATGAAGAATTTCGGCGAGTTTTTCAATAACCAGATCCAGTTCGCCGGGAGCATCGTGCTGAGCCGTACGGACATTGCCGGTCATGAGAAGACGGAGGAGGCGGTGGCCATGCTCCGGGAACTGAACGGCCATGCCTCCATCATCACCACTCCGCTGGCGCAGCTGACCGGCGGACAGCTCCTGGAGATCATCGAGAAGCCGGACACCATGATGGAAGATCTGATGGCGGAGGTGCAGGAGCGGTACCATGGGCACCACCACCATGACCATGAGCATCACCATCATCATGACCATGAGCATGGTGAAGGGTGCGGCTGCCATGGCCACGAGCATCACCATCATCATGACCATGAGCACGGCGAGGGGTGCGGCTGCCATGACCACGAGCATCACCATCATCATGACCATGAGCATGGTGAAGGGTGCGGCTGCCATGGCCATCATCATCACCACGCCGACGAAGTCTTTACCAGCTGGGGCATGGAGACGGCTGCCCCGGTTAACCGGGAAACGCTGGAAGCCGTGCTTGAAGATCTGGCGGAGACCACCCATTACGGTGAAGTACTTCGGGCGAAGGGCATGCTGCCTTCGGAGAAGGCGGGAGAGTGGCTGTACTTCGATCTGGTCCCGGAACAGTACGAGATCCGGGAAGGACAGCCGGACTATACCGGAAAGGTGTGCGTGATCGGCGCCCGGCTGAAGGAAGAGGAATTAAACAAAGCGTTTGGCAGAGGGTAAGCAGATGGCAGAGTATGATTTAAACGAGGATAGTATCCCGGTATTTATGATCAACGGTTTTCTGGAAGCGGGAAAGACGCAGTTTCTCCAGTTTACCATGGGCCAGGACTACTTTCAGACTGAGGGGAAGACCCTGCTGATCGTGTGCGAGGAGGGCGATACCGCGTACGATGAAGCGCTCTTGCAGCGAACGCGGACCAGCGTGGTCTATGTGAATGACCCGAAAACGCTCACCCCGGCCTATCTGACGGAACTTGAACTGCTCAATGACCCGGAGCGGGTGCTGATCGAGTGGAACGGCATGTGGAACCCGGACGAGCTGACGCTTCCGGAGGACTGGACCATCTATCAGCAGATCACGATCCTGGACGGCTCGACGCTGAACCTGTACATCGCCAACATGAAACCGCTGATGGGCGCCATGCTGCGCAATTCTGAGCTGGTGATCTGCAACCGCTGCGACGGCATTTCTGATGAGATGCTGACCAGCTACCGCAGGACCATCCGGGCTATGTGCCAGAACGGACAGCTGATCCTGGAGGATAAGAACGGGGAAATCCAGCAGGATATGCTGGAGGAAGACCTCCCCTACGACATCCACGCGGATGTCATCCGGATCCGGCCGGAGGACTACGGGATCTGGTACTTTGACTGCATGGACGTGCCGGACCGCTACGAGGGAAAGACGGTGGAGTTTACCGCCATGGTATTAAAATCCCCCGAATTGCCGAAAAATTATTTTGTTCCGGGCCGGATGGCCATGACCTGCTGCGAGGCGGATATGACCTTTATCGGCTACATCTGCAAGGCCAGGGAGGCCAGACATCTGGAAACGAGACAGTGGGTCCGTGTCAGGGCAAAGGTGGCCTACGAATACTGGAAGGATTACGGCGGAAAGGGGCCGGTGTTGTACGCGGAAAGCGTGGAGCCGGACCAGGAGATCAGGGGATACGTACAGTTTTAACGACAGGGCAGCAGACGGCGCGAACAGCCGGCTGCTGCCCTGTCGCATCTTAACGGACGTGGGAGCTCCTTGTATTTCAGGGGCGTATCATGTATAATGACGGAAGAAAAACGCATACATGAAGGAACAGAATCTATGGATGAACAGAACTACGAAGAGATCCGGAAACAGCATCAGGACCGCCTGCGGGAAGAAAAGAAACGCCGCAGACGGAAGGTCCTTCTGCTCTACTGCCTGATCATCGCCGCTGTCCTGGCGGCCGCGGCCCTGGGGTATGGCGCCCGGAAGAGCTGGCAGGGAAAAGTCCGGGACACCACACTCAGACAGACCGCTTCGTCCGGCGCGGGCGAAGGGACAGCCAGCGCAAGCGAAGCCGCCGCTTCCGTCGCAGACGGGGAAACCGTCTCCGCCGCAGACGGGGAAAGCGCCTCCGCTGCAGACAGGGAAACCGTCTCCGCCGCAGACAAGGAAACGGCCTCCGCCGCAGGCGGAGAGACCGCGGCCGGGGGGACGGCCGCAGACGGCGGCACAGAGGGCGCGGCCGAGGATAAAGAAACCTCCTGGAGAACCGGCCACATCAGCCGTTTCCTGTCCTGGCTTGTGCGCCTTTTTGCCGGGGAAGAGAAGGGGCTTTTGACGGACCCCGGCCAGCTTTTGCGTCCGGACGGCAGATCATCCGGTAAGGGAGAGGACGCGGACAGCGCCGCCGGCGGGGACGGGGACGATCAGGCCGGGACGGAACCGGATACACTGGAAGGGCTGCTTGCCGCGGCGGACCGCCTGGCGGCAGGCTACGATTACGACAGCGCGATCGCCCTGATCGAGGCAAGCAGCGCGTTTTCCGGGACGCAGGAAGCCCGGGAAGCCGTCAGCCGCTATGAAGAGATCAAGGCGGGGCTGGTGGAGCAGGATGTGACTCAGGTAACCCATGTCTTTTTCCATTCCCTGATCGTCGATACGGACAAGGCGTTCGACGGGGACAGCGAATCGAACGGCTACAACCAGGTGATGACCACAAAGGATGAGTTTGAAAAGATCCTGGATGAATTGTATGCGCGGGGCTATGTCCTGGTGCGTCTCCACGACCTCGCCCATGAGGAGACCGATGAGGATGGAGATACCGTCATGGTGAAGGGAACGATCCTCCTTCCGGAGGGGAAGCAGGCCATGGTCATGTCCCAGGATGACGTCTGTTATTATCCGTACATGGAAGGGGACGGCTTCGCAAGCCGGATCGTCATCGGCGAAGACGGAAAGCCCACCTGCGAGATGGCGCTGGATGACGGCAGCGTAGTGACCGGCGAGTATGATCTGGTACCGATCCTGGAGCGGTTCATCGAGGAGCATCCGGACTTTTCCTATCGCGGGGCCAGGGCCGTCCTGGCTCTTACCGGCTATGAGGGCATCCTTGGATACCGGACGGCGTCCTCCTACGAGGACAGCCCTACCTATGAAAAGGATCGGGAGCAGGCGGCGGCAGTGGCCCAGTGCCTGCGGGACAACGGCTGGGAGCTGGCCTCCCACAGCTGGGGGCATCGCTATCTGGGCCAGCTGGACATGGACAGCTTCAAGGCCGACGTGGACAAATGGGAATCGGAGGTGGAATCCCTGATCGGGCCGACGGATATTATCCTGTACTCCTTTGGCGACGATGTCTCCGACTGGCACCCCTATACGGAGGAAAATGAAAAATACATCTATCTGCACGAAAAGGGATTCCGCTATTTCTGCACGGTGGATTCCAGCCGGTACTGGGTGCAGATCGGCGACGATTATTTCCGCCAGGGCAGGCGAAACCTTGACGGCTACCGGATATGGCAGGATATCGCGGCGGCCCAGGAGGGCGGAAACGGCGTGCGTCATCTGGAAGATCTGTTCCAGGCGGAGGATGTGTTCGATCCGGCGCGCCCCACGCCGGTGGTGTGGGACTGACTTTTCGGCAGGCGTGGAATGATGTAAAGAGAATGTCAGAAAATTGTAAACAGTTTATGGTAAAAAACACACCGTTTTATGCTATACTTACCTCCAGATATTGAATGAAGATATGGATATGGAGGATATCAGATGATGAAGAGAATCAGACGACTGTTCTGCGCGGCAGCGGCAGCTATCCTGATCTGTACGAATACCGTCTGGGCGGACGAAGTGATCGTGGAGCCCAGCCCGCTCAGCAGCGACGGGCAGCAGACCGCGAGCTCGGCTTCGGCCACGGCCCAGGGGCCGGGCGGCGATACCACGGAAACCATTTCGGCGGATGGGCCGGGCGGAGAGACCGTGGATGCCGAACTGATCGCTCTGGGGCCGGGCGCCTTTCTTTCGGACAGCAGCGCCGCGGCGGAGACCGGATCGCTGACCACGACGGACAGCCAGACGACAGACGAGACCGGGACGACCGGTCAGTCGCTTGAGGGGACGGTGTTTGCCGGCTCTTCCACGGTGGCGCAGCCGGAGGTGGCGGCGGAAGGTGCAGTCCTGCTCAACTGCAATACCGGCCAGATCCTGTACGAGAAAAATTCCTCTACGCAGTTTTATCCGGCCAGCATCACCAAGGTGATGACCGCGCTTTTGACGGCGGAAAACTGCAGCCTGGACGATGTCGTGACCTTCTCGGAGACGGCGACGACGAACCTGGAGTCGGGCGCCGTCACCATCAACCTGACAGCCGGGGACCAGCTTACGGTGGAGCAGTGCCTGTACGCGCTGCTGCTTAAGTCGGCAAACGAAGTGGCGAATGGGCTGGCGGAGCATATTTCCGGGAGCGTTTCGGCTTTCGCGGACCTGATGAACGAGAGGGCGGCGCAGCTTGGCTGCACGGGCACCCATTTTGCCAATCCCAACGGATTAAACGACAGCACCCATGTTACCACGCCTTACGATATGGCGCTGATCGCGCGGGCGGCCTATGCCAACTCCACGGTGGCAGCGATTTCTTCGACCCTTTCCTACCAGCTTCCGGCGACGATCAACAACAGCAGCGGGGTGACGGTCAGCATGGGGCATAAGATGCTTTATCCCACGGATTCCCGGTACTATGAAGGCATCGTAGGCGGAAAGACCGGGTACACGTCCAAGGCAGGGAACACCCTGGTCACCTGCGTGGAGCGGGACGGCCTGCGGCTGATCGCCGTGGTGATGAAGGCCAGCGGCACCCACTATACGGACACGAAAGCCATGCTGGACTACGGCTACGCGCTGGCGGAAAACGGCGAGATTTAAGCGGATGCGGCGGCCCGTCCGCGCAGTGCGCCTGACCTTTTGCGGTCGGGCTATGCTTGCGCGGGCGGGCCGCCGTGTTCGGTCGATTTCATAGTAAATTCAAACATATTAAAGCTTCATTAAAGCTTTCTCCCTTATCATAGACTTGTAAAAAATCATTGCCGGGCGGCTTGCGGGGGATAAGCCGGCCGCGTATCTGCCGGGAACGGAATCAGAGGGCGGCAAAAGCGGCAGTGTTTCGAAGTAACTGCCTTTGGGCAGGAAGGAGAGGCTTTATGGAAAAAATCATTGCAAGAAAAAAAGATGAGGAAATGGCGGGCATCCGCCGCCGCGTTTGGGGTCTGGCTCTGATCGCGGCTGTTTTTCTGATGGTCCTGACCGGTTCGCTGCGGACTTACGCCGCGGGCGGCCTGGAGCTTACCACCAGTTATCCGGGGATCTCGGTAAAGCCGGGCGACAGCCTGAGCATCTCCCTGACGTTAGCCAATAACAGCGGCTCCGGAGTCGACGCGGACGTTTCGATCGCTTCCCTTCCGGACGGATGGGAAGGCTACCTGCAGGGCGGAAGCTATGAGGTAAGCCAGGTGTATGTCGGCAACGAGAATGAGGCGTCCCTGACGCTGCACGTTACGGTGCCGGATGAGCTGACCGAGGGCACATATAAGGCGACGGTGCAGGCCTCCGCCGGCAACGGCATCGAGGATTCCCTGACCCTTTCCTTCATCGTAAGCCAGGTCAATGCCGGAAAAGGCAGCTTCACTTCGGAATATCCGGAGCAGGAGGGTTCTTCCGGGACCACGTTCAGTTTCAGCACCACGCTGATCAATAACGGCTTAAAGAGCCAGTCCTACAGCTTATCTTCCAGTGCGCCGGCCGGCTGGAACGTCAGTTTCACCCCCTCCGGCGAGAGCACCAAGGTAGCCGGGATCGAGGTCGAGGCAGGCGACAGCGAGGGACTGACCGTATCGGTCGTGCCGCCGGAAGGCGTAGAGGCCGGAGAGTATGAGATCTCCTGCAGCGCCGTATCCGCGGATGAGACCCTGAGTACAGAACTGAAGGTCGTCATCACGGGGACTTACGGGCTGAGCGTCAGCACGCCGGACGGCCGGTTAAGCTTTGATGCTTACGCGAACCAGGAAGCGGATGTGACCCTGGATGTGACGAACACCGGAAATGTAGATCTGGAGAATGTCTCGCTGACGTCCAGCCTTCCCTCCGGTTGGACCGCCACCTTTGACCTGGATGACAATATGATCTCCTCTCTTCCCGCAGGGAACACCACGCAGGTGATCGTCCATGTAAAGCCGAGCTCTGACGCGATCACCGGCGATTACGTGGCCAGCTTCACCGCCTCCTGCGACGAGGCCAGCTCGTCCGTCGAGTTCCGTGTATCGGTAAAGACCAGCACCATTTGGGGCATCGTGGCTGTCCTTGTGATCGTCTGCACCGTGTGCGGCGTAGGCTATGTGTTCCGTAAGTACGGAAGACGCTAAGGATGCGTGCGGGTTCGCGGCGCGGCAAGCGGCGGGGAAGGCGCCGGGCGGCGTCCCCCGCGAAGCGGATCCGCCATGGAAGGAGGAGAATACCTTGGCAGAAGAAACGTACATCATTCGGACAGAGGGTCTGACGAAATTATACGGTGAGAAAAAAGCCGTGGACGATCTGAACCTGGAGATCCGCAAGGGCGAGATCTTCGGCCTTCTGGGGCCGAACGGCGCAGGGAAGACGACCACGACGCTGATGCTTCTGGGGCTGACTGAGCCGAGCGCGGGGCAGGCCTGGATCAACGGAAGGGACTGCACCCGGGAGCCGATCGCCATCAAGCGGATGGTGGGTTATCTCCCGGACAATGTGGGCTTTTATTCGGACATGACCGGCAGGGACAACCTGCGCTTTACCGCTCAGTTAAATGGGATGTCCAACGATCTTGCGGAAGCCAGGATCGACGATCTGTTGGAGAAAGTGGGAATGACGGAAGCGGCGGATCAGAAGACCGGGACCTATTCCCGCGGTATGCGTCAGCGACTCGGCATCGCCGATGTGCTGATGAAGGATCCAAGCGTCGTCATCATGGACGAGCCGACCCTGGGCATTGACCCGGAAGGAATGCGGGAACTGATGGATCTGATCCGGGCGATGGCGGTGGAGGAAGGGAGAACGATTCTGATCTCCTCCCATCAGCTTTACCAGATCCAGCAGATCTGTGACCGGGTCGGCCTTTTTGTAAACGGCCAGCTGATCGCCTGCGGCCGGATCGACGAACTGGCGGCCCAGACCAGCCAGGAAGGCCGGTATGTGCTGGAGACCTCGGCCATCCCCAACGACGCGGGGTATGGAAAACTGCTCAAAGGCCTCTCCAACGTCGAGAAGGTCGAACGGAAAGGCGATTACTTTATCGTGGAGTCCCGCTGGGATGTCCGCCGGGAGCTGGGCCGCCGGGCCGTGGACGCAGGCTATACCATCGCCCATTTGCGGCAGAAGGGCGACGATCTGGATGAGATCTACCGCAGATATTTTGAGAAAGGGGATGAGGCAAATGACCGTACAGGAAAAACAAAAGGTTTCCTTTCCCGGTATCGCAAAGAACGGCAGTGAGTCTCAGGAAAGGAGCTACGGCCTGGTCGCGCTTTATCACAAGGAGATGGCGGACCATATCAGCAGCAAGCGTTTCCTGATCGTCCTGATCCTGATCACCCTGACCAGCTGCGCCAGCATCTACGGCGCTCTGTCCAGCCTGGCGGACGCGGTCGACAGCGATTCCACGTATATTTTCCTGAAGCTGTTTACTCTGAGCGGAAACTCGATCCCGTCCTTTACCTCCTTTATCGGGTTGCTTGGTCCCTTTGTAGGGCTGACCCTGGGCTTTGACGCCATCAACAGCGAGCGCTCCGAGGGGACGTTAAACCGCCTGGTTGCGCAGCCGATCTACCGGGACGCGGTGATCAACGGCAAGTTCCTGGCCGGAGCGGCCATCATCTTTATGATGGTATTCTCCATGGGCCTGATCATCGGCGCGGTGGGTGTGCTGTTTTCCGGGATCCTCCCCACTTCGGAGGAAATCGGAAGAGTAGCGGTGTTCCTTTTCTATACCGCGATTTACATCTGTTTCTGGCTGGCGCTGTCCATCTTTTTCTCGGTGATCTGCCGCCATGCGGCCACGTCGGCCATGGCGGTGATCGCGCTCTGGATCTTTTTCGCTTTGTTTATGTCGATGGTCGTCAGCATCCTGACCAATCTGTTCGTACCGCAGGCAGAGACGGCCAGGCAGCTGCTGGATCAGTACAATATGCAGCTGAACCTAAACCGCCTGTCGCCTTACTATCTGTACAGCGAGGCAGTGTCCACGATCATGAACCCGTCCGTCAGGACGACGAACATTATCCTGCCCCAGCAGCTCTCCGGGGCCATCAGCGGATATCTTTCCCTGGGACAGAGTATGCTCCTGGTGTGGCCGCATCTGACCGGGCTTCTGGCTTTGACGGCGATCGCTTTCGCCGCTTCCTATATCTGCTTTATGCGGACGGAAATCCGGAGCCGTTGACAGACAATCTGTGAATTCTATGTGAAATCCATCTGGATTCTCTTGCATTTTGCTGAAAAATGCCGGAAAATACAGATGGATTTTTTATGGGAGAGCGGGAGAGATTCGTGATGAGGATATTGATCGTGGAGGACAATGAACATCTGGCAGAATCCATCCGGGATGTCCTGAAGCGGCGGTACGACTGCCAGATCTGCGGCGACGGCGAGACGGCGGCCTGTCTGCTGCGGGACGGCGACTACGACGCGGCCATCCTGGATGTGGTGCTGCCCGGAAAGGATGGGATCACCATCGTCCGCGAGCTGCGCCAGGACCGGAACAGTATTCCTGTGCTGATGCTCTCTGCCAGGAGCGATACGGACAACCGCGTCCTGGGACTGGAAAGCGGAGCGGATTATTATCTGGCCAAGCCCTTTGCGGTTTCGGAGCTGGTGGCGGTGATGGGCGCCCTGACCAGGAGGAAGGGCGATATTGTGCCGCTGGTTTTAAGCTATGGGAACATCTCGCTCAACCAGGGCGATTTTACTCTTCACGGGCCGGGCGGAAGCATCCGTCTGGGCAAAAAAGAATATGAGATCATGCGGATCCTGTTAAGCAGCCGGGAGATCGTCGTCTCCAAGGAGACGCTTTTATTAAAGGTCTGGGGGAATGAGCGCGAGGCGGTCGAGAACAATGTCGAGACGCACATCTCGTTCCTCCGGAGAAAACTGGAATTTCTCGAAGCGGATATCGAGATCCAGACCCTGCGCAAGCTGGGCTACCGGCTGGCGGAGAAAGCCGTGCGGACGGAGGCGATGGGAAAATGAAGCCGGAAAGACTTCGGTTAAAATTTATCTTTGGTACGATGGCGGTGGTTACGGCAGCGGTTTTGCTTTCGCTGGCTGCCGCTTTTTTGGTCGGCGGACATCTGCGCCGCGATCTGTTCCGGATCCAGCTGATGACCTGCGGCGTGGTCTGGAGCTGCGCGCTGGTCTTCTCCCTGCTTTTTGCCGGGTGGACCGCCGGGCCGGCGGAGCGGCTGCTGCGCTTTCAGAAGCGGGCGGCGGCGGATATCTCCCATGAGTTAAAGACGCCGCTTGCGGTGATCGCCGCGAACGCGTCCATGCTGAAAGAAAGCTGCGGAGGCGTCAGCGACGACTGGGACCGCTGGCTGGAGCATATGGACGAGGAATGTGGACAGATGGCGGTCATGCTGGATGATCTGCTGTCCATGGCCAGGAGCGAAGAGATGAGCCGGAGTCGGAAATACTGGAAAAAATTTGATCTGAGCCGGGCGGTTGCCGAAAAGATCCTTCTTTTCGAGCCGCTTTTTTATCAGATGGGAAAGGAAATTTCCTGGAAGATCGAAAAAGATCTGTCGGTCTGGGGGAATGAACAGCAGATCGGCCAGGTGATCCAGGTGCTTTTGGATAACAGCGTAAAATACACTTCGGATAACGGGCAGGCCCAGGTAATCCTGGAGCGCGTTTCCCGCAGTCGTGTCTGTCTTTGGGTCAACAGCCAGGGGAAGCCGATTCCCCGGGAGAAGATCGGGCAGATCTTTGGCCGTTTTTACCGGGCGGAGGAAACGGCCGGACGGACGGGGTGCGGGCTGGGGCTTGCCATAGCCGGAGATATCGTCCATTTTCACGGCGGCCGGGCCGGCGTGGAATACCGGGACGGCATGAACTGCTTCTACGTCATCCTGAAGACGCGGCAGGGTGAGATCCGTAAAACCTGGGAATCGCTTTACAAGGCACCGAAATCTTGTGTATAATAGGGAGGCGAAAGCCCGGGCGTCGTTTCGTCCCGGGCGCACAGCAAACGCCGCCGCGTATACCCGCGCCGCCCCACCACGTCAGCACGGATATCGCGGCAGGAAGGGATAGCCGGAAATGAAAGAAAAACTATATACGATCGAAGTGATGGACGCGCTGAAGGCCGCGGACGAGTGCCCCTGCTGTTATCTGGAGCGGAAGATGGAGCAGGAGACGATCGCCTTTGTGCTGGGAGCTTCTTATATGGAGGACGATATCCGGGCGAAAACGGATGAGGCCGGTTTCTGCCGCCATCATACGAAGATGATGTATGATTACGGCAATTCCCTGGGGAATGCCTGGATCTTAAAGACACGGCTGGACCGGATGCGGGCCCGGTTAAAGGATCAGGCCCGGGGAAAGATCACGGCACCGGCAAAAGCAGCGCCGGAGGGGAAGCCCTCCTTCTTTTCGCGCCTTCCCGGCGGCATCCGCCATTCCGCCGCGGCGGCAGGAGACGCAAAGAGCGGTGAGATAGGAAACTGGATGAAGGCCTCCGAGGAAACCTGCTACGTATGCAGCCGGTTTTCGCAAGCCTACGGACGGATTATCCGGACGTTCCTCTATCTGATCCAAAAGGAACCGGAGTTCCTTCAGCGCCTGAAGGCGTCCAAGGGCTTCTGTCTTCCGCATTTTGCGGATCTGCTGGAAGCGTGCCAGCGGGATTTTTCGCCGGAAGAGCAGCAGGAGGTGGTTCCGGCGCTTTACCGGCTGATGGAGGAGAACCTGGAGCGGATCCAGGAGGACATCAACTGGTTTATCGACAAGTTCGACTATCGGAACACGGACGCGGACTGGAAGACGTCGAGGGACGCGGTCCCGCGGACCATGCAAAAGCTTACGGGCGGCTATCCGGCCGACCCGGTCTTCCGCCAGAAATAATACAGAAAAGGACAACACATGCAAAAGATTGATTGGCTGCGCACCAGGCGGACGGCCCTGGCTGCTGCCTGTCTGGCTGCGGGAGCAGGCTGCTTTCTCCGGTCAGAATATGAAAAAAAACATTTTGCCGTAGAGGAGCTTGGGATCACCTCGCCGAAGATCCGGCGGGAAAAGAAGCTTCTTTTTCTGACCGACGTCCATGACAAGGAGTTCGGACCGGCCAACTGGCGTCTGCTGGACGCCGCGCAGAGGATTTCCCCGGACGCGATCCTGATCGGCGGCGATCTGATGATCGCCAAGGACACGGGGAGCCTGGAAGCATCCTTTCGCCTGCTGGATGGCCTGGCGTCGATCGGTCCGGTCTATTACGCGCTGGGGAACCATGAGATGCGGCTGCGCGAAGAAGAGGAGCGTTACGGCGGACAGTTTGCCCGGCTGTTAGAGAAGGCCGGGACGCTGGGGATCCACATGCTGATCGATGGGAAGGCGTCTCTGGATGACGATACCGAAGTGTATGGCGTCGATCTTCCCCGCGCCTGCTACCGGAAGCTTTTCCGGCAGAAGCCCGCGCCGATGCCCCGCGGGTACCTGGAGCGGAAGCTCGGGAAGGCGGATCCCGGACGCTACCGGATCCTTCTGATGCACTCGCCCCTCTACTTCGCCGGCGCCAGGCAGTGGGGGGCCGATCTGACGCTGTCCGGCCATTTCCATGGCGGCACCATCCGGCTTCCCGGACTGGGCGGGGTGATGACGCCCCAGTACCAGTTCTTTTTGCCCTGGTGCGCGGGCACCTTTGTCGAGGACGGGCGTGTCATGGCCGTGGGGAGAGGACTGGGGACGCACTCCGTGAACATCAGGCTAAACGATCTTCCCCAGCTTTTGTGCGTCCGCCTGACGCCGGGAAAGACGCTTTCCGTCACCGGCGCCGGACTGTGATGACGCGGCTGCCGGAAAGGCTCGCAGCCGGATGAAGGAGAACGCATGGAAATTTCGTACAAGCTGGAGCATTTTGAGGGTCCGCTCGATCTGCTCCTGCACCTGATCGAGAAAAACAAAGTCAGCATCTATGATATTCCCATCGTGGAGATCACGGACCAGTACCTGGACTATGTCCGGCAGATGGACCGGGAGGATTTAAACCTGGTCAGCGATTTCCTGGTCATGGCGGCCACACTGATCGATATCAAGTCCCGTATGCTCCTTCCCCAGGAAGAGGAAGAGGAGGGAGAGGAGGAGGACCCCAGGACCGAGCTGGTGAACCGCCTCCTGGAATACAAAAAATACAAATACATCTCCCAGGAGCTGGCTGAGCTGGAGGATTCGGCCGGCATGCACCTGTTTAAGCCGTCCACCGTGCCGCCGGAGGTAGCCCGCTACGAGCCGCCGGTAGATCTGGACAAACTTCTGGACGGCCTGACGCTTGTCAGGCTCCAGACCATCTTTCAGCAGGTGATGAAGCGCAAGGAAGATAAGGTCGACCGCGTCCGCAGCTCGTTTGGCACCATCCGCAAAGAACCCGTCAGCCTGGAAGAACGGGTCAACTCGGTGATGGCCTACGCGAGAAAACACCGCGCCTTCCGTTTCCGCCAGCTTCTGGAGCAGGGGGCGGATAAACTGGATGTGGTGGTCACCTTCCTGGCGATCCTGGAGCTGATGAAGATGGGGAAGCTTTACCTGACGCAGGAAAAGCTCTTTGACGATATGATGATCGAGACGCTGGAAGCTGAAGGCGAAGAGGGAGAGCTTGATCTGGAAGGACTGACGGAATAAGGAAAGGGTTGGAAGGGAATGGATACAGAGAATACGGCCGCGCTGCCTAAAGAACAGGAGCAGGAGGCCATCGTCGAGGCGGTCCTTTTTACCATGGGAAAGTCGGTGGAGGTAAGGCAGCTGGCGGCAGCCATCGGGCAGAGCGAGGACTGCGCCCGGCAGGCGGCCCGCCGCTTAAAGGCGCGCTACGACCGGGAGAAGAAGGGGATCCAGATCATCGAGCTGGAAGACGCGTTCCAGATGTGCACCCGGGCAGAGTACTATGAAAACCTGATCCGCGTGGCGTCCGCGCCGAAGCGCCAGGTGCTGACGGAGGTGGTCCTGGAGACCCTGTCCATTATCGCCTACCGCCAGCCGGTAACCAAACTGGAGATCGAAAAGATCCGCGGGGTCAAGTCCGATCACGCGGTCAACAAGCTGATCGAATACAACCTGGTGTGCGAGGTGGGACGTCTGGACGCGCCCGGCCGGCCGGTGCTGTTTGCCACCACGGAGGAATTCCTGCGCCGTTTCGGCATCGGTTCCACCGATGAACTGCCGGGCCTTGACCCGGAGCAGGAGGAAGAGATCCGGACGCAGGTGGAAGAAGAACTGCAGCTTAAGCTGGAGGAAACCGGCGGGCCCGAAGCGGACGGCAAAGCAGAGCCGGACAGAGAGGAGACAGGACAGGGATGAAGCGAGTGGCAAAATTTGAAAAGGTAAGCTGGGGGCAGTTTCTGGAGGACTGGAGGGATACCTTCGGGCCGGAAGCGGATGAAGAGGCGGCCCGGGCGGTGTATGAGAGGATCCGCCTTCCGCGCCGGGCTACGGCAGGGAGCGCGGGATACGACTTTTTTCTGACGCTTCCCATCACCCTGAGACCGGGCGAGTCCGTCAAGGTGCCGACGGGCATCCGTGCGCGGATGGAGGACGGCTGGGTGCTGATGATCTATCCCAGGAGCGGCCTGGGGTTCCGCTACCGCTTGCAGCTGAACAATACGGTAGGGATCATTGACAGCGATTATTATGCCTCCGATAACGAAGGGCATATTTTTATTAAACTTCTGAATGACAGCCGGGAGGAAAAGACGCTGGAACTGGCCGAAGGCGCGGCATTCGCGCAGGGGCTCTTTATGGAGTACGGCATTACGGAGGATGACGACGTGATGGAGAGCCGGAACGGCGGGATGGGAAGTACCGATGAGAAGAACGAAAAAGAGAAGCCCGTATAGCGTAAGGCCCCGAGTCAGACGCAGGAAAGGGAAGGCGCGCCGCCGCGCAGGCGCGGGCCGGGCCGCGGTGTTTGTCCTCCTTAGCGCTGCCGTCCTGGCCGGTTCGGGATATCTGATGCTCCGGGACAGCCAGGATACCGAAGCCATCCTGGCAGAGAGCGGGAGCATCAGCGCGGAGGCGGAGAGTCTGGCGGCGGAAAGCGACCGCTACACGCTCCGCCTGGAGGGGATCGAAAAGATGGAGCAGGGGGATTACTCCGGCGCGCTTTTGGATTTTGAGGCGGCGATCCTGACTTCCGGCGGCCGCGCCGGCGCATTTGAACTCGATGTCCTGGCGTACCGGGCGGAGGCGGAGTATCTTCTGGAGGACTACGCGGCGGCCGCCCACACCTACCAGCTGCTGGTTCAGTTGGACGGGGAAAGCGCCGAATACCGCTACCGGGAAGCCCTGTCACTGGCCCTCGCCGGCGACGCGGAGGGGAGTCTTGCGGCTTATCAGCAGGCCGTCCTTCTGGAAGAGGAGGAGGGGGATGATCTGTCCATCCGCCGTTCGGACGTGCTGGTGACGGTGGGCAAGGCGCTGACGGATGCCGGCCTTTCGGAGGAAGCCGACGCGATCTATCAGGAAGCGATCCGGGATGGAAGCGCTGGCGCGGCGGTCTATAACCGCATGGGCATCGATTTTCTGGAGGCGGAGCAGTATGAAGAGGCCCTGACCTGCTTTGAAACCGCCCTTGCGGACGAAAGCGGGGAGGATGAGCAGGCCCTGAAACAGGCCGCGTTCAACCGGGCGGCCGCGCTGGAGTATCTGGGAAGGTATGCAGAGGCGCTGACGGCGTTCCGGGAATACGTCAACGACTACGGCGCCGATGAAGCGGCTCAGAAAGAGATCACCTTCCTGGAGAGCAGGTAAGGCAAAATGGCGGGCGTGGGGGGGGGAGAAAGGCATGACGCAGTTTTATGAAAACAAAGAGGTGGAGGAACGGGTGGTCCTGGTCGGGATCAGCACCGGTCAGGAGGCGGATGCAGTCAGTTCCCTGGAGGAATTAAAGGAGCTGGTCTGGACCGCCGGGGCGGAGACCGTCGCGACGGTGATCCAGAACCGGGAGTCCGCCCATCCGGGCACTTATCTGGGAAGGGGCAAGATCGACGAAGTCAAATGGATGATATGGGAGACCGACGCCACCGGCATCGTCTGCGATGATGAGCTGTCCCCGGCGCAGCTTCGCAACCTGGAAGAGGTGCTGGAGACGAAGGTCATGGACCGGACAATGGTTATCCTGGATATCTTCGCTTCCCGCGCCCGGACGAGAGAAGGCAAGATCCAGGTGGAGCTTGCCCAGCTGCGCTTCCGGGCGGCCAGGCTGGTGGGAATGCGCAACTCCCTGTCCCGTCTGGGCGGCGGGATCGGCACCAGAGGGCCCGGCGAGACGAAGCTGGAGGTGGATCGGCGCCTGATCCATCAGCGGATCGGTCAGCTTAAGGCCGAGCTTGCGGACGTCGAGCGCCACCGCCAGGTGCAGAGGGAGCAGCGGATGAGAAACCGCGTCCCGGTCGCGGCCATCGTCGGTTACACCAATGCAGGAAAGTCCACGCTCTTAAACCGTCTGACAAACGCGGGTATCCTTTCGGAAGACAAGCTTTTTGCCACGCTGGATCCGACCACCCGGGCGCTGACGCTTCCGGGCGGGCAGACGCTTTTGCTGACCGATACGGTCGGCTTTATCCGTAAGCTCCCGCATCACCTGATCGAGGCGTTTAAGAGTACGCTTGAGGAGGCGCGCTACTGCGACATCATCCTCCATGTAGCCGACTGCTCCAGCCCCCGCATGGAGGCGCAGATGTACACCGTCTACGAGACGCTGCGGCAGCTTAAAATACGGGACAAGGTCATGGTGACGGCGTTTAATAAGATCGACCGGCTGCCGGGAAACGTCACGCTGCGGGACTTTTCCGCCGATCATCAGATCAGGATTTCCGCGAAAACAGGAGAAGGGATACCGGAACTTCTGGAACTTCTGGAGGCGATCCTCCGGCAGAGAAATGTATATATAGAAAAAACCTTCCCTTACCATGAGGCAGGGAAGATCCAGCTGATCCGCAGATCCGGCCAGCTTCTGGAAGAAGCGTACGGCGAGGACGGCATTCGGGTCAGGGCCTATGTGCCGGCGGAAATGTTTCATCTTTTCTGGTAGACTGGTGCGAGGGAACGCCGCCCCGGAGTCCGTGCATCGCGCGGGTTCCGGGGCGTTTGTACTTTATGCGGGAGAATCCCGCGTCCCGGCTGTCTTTCGGTCAGCCGTTCAGGCTCTGGCTCTCCTCCACATCCAGCTGAAAGGTGGAATTGATCCGCTGCTGGATGGCGATGTAGGTCTGCAGCTCCCGTTCGCTGAATCCGTCCAGGCTGTGGAAGGTGCGCAGATAGCAGCGCTGCTCGAAGGTGCGGTGCTTCTGGTAGATCTGGTTGCCTTCCTCCGTCAGGTACAGGTTAAACTGGCGGTTATTTTCCTCATTCCGGGACTGGCAGACCCATCCCTTGGCCTTCAGTTTGCGGATCAGCTGCGAAGACGCGCTGCCGGTCCGGCGAAACATCCGGGAAATCTCCGATGCGGTGATCCCCGGATGGTCGCCGATGACCTTGATCGTCTGGGATTCCGCCTGGTACAGATGGGTTCCTCCATAATCATGAAGAAGCGAGTCATACTCTTCGGTGAGGGTGCAGCCGCGGTCAAATTCATCAATTAATCGAAGAAACAGGTCGTACCGTTCACTTTCCATAATGTTCTTTTCCTTCCATTCATTGCTCGGCGGCAGCTCTGCGGTGCATGCCGTCTGTCAAGAACGATTATAGCATGACTTAAAAACCGGTGTCCAATGTTTTTTCGTGGGCTGACGTCCTTCGTTCAGGGCAGGAAGCGTCCGCCGGGCTTACTCTTTGCCCGCGGGAAACGCCGCCCGGTAAGCGTCTGCCAGCCCAAACGTTAAAAAACAATGAAAATGATCTGCGGTGAAATGCTTTTTTTAACGGTCATTATGCTATACTGTGTTCTATAGATAGGGCAGCTGACGGACAAAGTGTCAACTAAAGTACACTTTGGTTGTCAGCTGTTTTTTTGTCTTTTCCATTCTGGTTCTCCCCACTTCCGGGGCATTTTCCTGATTTTATCTCTACAATTTAATGAAATTCCTTCATTTTCCCCCACTTTTATGAACGTGATATGCAGTCAACGAAAGTGTACTTTAGTTGTCAGCGACAGGGACAGAAGGGAGGGAGCTAAAGTGCAG
>CAYRMW010000049.1:0-17960 GCA_964425595.1 uncultured Lachnospiraceae bacterium | reverse complement strand
CCAACAAGATCACCATACTGGACTTTATCCAGTCTGAGCCGGTCAGTGATGTGGTCAAAGCCGCCACCTACCGGATGTTCTTCATCTCTGAGGACAATGAGCGTATCTCCAACGAGAATAGTTGTGTTGCGGACAGCCGTGAGCCGGATGCCGGAAAGCGAATGTTCCGCATGAAATTTCAATTCAAGGACAAGAAGTACGATAAGGACAAACAGTATTTCTTTGTAATATACGATGATGCAACAGGGCTTGAGGTGTTCCGTCATCCTGTCATCATGGATATGGCTTTTGCCGATGACTATGGTTTTGGCTTTTAAGCGAAGGCCGGAATAACAGGAGGCGATTCAGATGGTCGGTATGACGGAAAACGAAGATAAAAGAGCTGTCATCAAATCAAAACTGCGCCAGTATTTTGACGGAAAGATCGTGCGCAAAGACTTGACGAAGAAAATCAAGGAAGGCGCGAATGTGCCGGTCTATGTTCTGGAATTTCTTCTCGGGCAGTATTGCAGCTCCGATGACCCGGAGGTGATCGAGGAAGGCGTAGAAAGTGTAAAGCGCATTCTCGCGGATAACTTCGTCCGGCCTGACGAGGCGCAGAAAATCCTATCTGTCCTTCGTCAGTGCGGTAGCCATACGGTGATTGATAAAATCACTGTCAGTTTGAATATCAAGAAGGATATTTATGAAGCGGAATTTTCTAACCTCGGCCTAAAAAATATCCCCATTGACGAAGAATATCCCTCCAAATTCGACCGTCTTCTCTGCGGCGGCATCTGGTGTATCGTGCAGCTTGACTACGAGTATATGGAAGAGGATCGCAACGGAACGCCGATCAACATTCGGAAGCTCACGCCTATCCAGATGCCCCATGTGGATATTGACGAGCTGAAAGAGGGGCGGAAAGCGTTCACGCAGGATGAGTGGATGGATGTGCTTCTGCGTTCTATCGGCATGGAACCGGACACCCTAACTTATCGTGAGAAATGGCTGCTTTTGATCCGCATGATCCCTCTCGTGGAGAATAATTTCAATCTCTGCGAGCTGGGTCCGCGCAGCACGGGCAAATCCCATCTCTATAAAGAGATTTCTCCGAACAGCATCCTTGTTTCCGGCGGTCAGACAACGGTTGCCAATTTGTTTTATAACATGGGGCGTAAAACGGTTGGCCTTGTGGGCTTATGGGACTGCGTGGCCTTTGATGAGGTTGCCGGTATCAAATTCAAGGACAAAGATGGCTTCCAAATCATGAAGGACTATATGGCTTCCGGTTCTTTCGCCCGTGGTAAGGAAGAAAAAGCGGCAAGTGCTTCTATGGTCTTTGTCGGAAACATCAATCAGAGCGTGGATGTGCTGCTGAAAACATCCAGTCTCTTTGACCCCTTCCCACCGGAGATGGGGACTGACACCGCCTTCCTCGACCGCATCCACTGTTATATTCCCGGATGGGAAATTCCCAAATTCCGCCCGGAGCATTTCACGGATGACTATGGGTTTATCACGGATTACTTGGCAGAGTTTATCCGGGAATTGAGAAAAGAGCAGTACGGGGATGCACTGGACAAGTATTTCCGTCTGGGTTCCAATCTCAACCAGCGTGATACGGTCGCTGTTCGCAAGATAGTTGACGGCCTTTTGAAGCTGGTTTATCCCGGCGGAGAATTTACAAAAGAACAACTGGAAGAGATCCTAAAGCTTGCCCTCGAAATGCGTCGCCGCGTCAAGGAACTGCTCAAGAAGCTGGGCGGTATGGAGTTCTATGATGTCAATTTCTCCTATATCGATAAAGACAGCTTTGAAGAATCCTATGTTTCCGTGCCGGAACAAGGCGGAGGCAAACTGATCCCAGAAGGGATGTGCAGCCCCGGACAGGTTTATACCGTATCGCGGGGTAAATCCGGCATGATCGGTGTTTTCCGTCTGGAATCTCAGATGCTCCCCGGCAACGGTAAATTTGAGCGCACTGGCCTCGGTTCCGACCGGGAAGCGCGGGAGGCAACTAACACTGCCTTCAATTTTCTCAAAGCGAACGCCGGTCATATCAGCGGGACGATCAGCACAACAACAAAGGATTACATAGTCAACTATCAGGATTTACAGGGAATCGGCATGACCAACAAGCTTGCCATGCCGACACTGATTGCTCTGGCTTCTATTGCACTGAACAAGCCTACGGTCAGCAGCTTGGCTATACTCGGTGAAATCAGTATTGCTGGTACGATGATAAAGGTAGATGAGCTGGCAAACTCCCTTCAAGTCTGCCTTGACAGCGGAGCAAAGAAAGTATTGCTGCCTATCACATCCGCCGCAGACCTTGGCGCTGTTCCCTCAGAGTTAATCGGATGCTTTAATCTTATTTTCTATCAAAGTGCCGAGGATGCATTATTCAAGGCTCTGGGGGTAGAATAAAAAAAGAGCCTCAGCCGACACTCGAAAGGGCATCGACTGAGGCTTTTCATTTTTGGTTAAAAATCGACCTTTATTCTTACATTTTAGGCTCTAAAGGCACGGACAGGAAAACATACGGGGTACCCTTCCAGCGCCGCTTACAGGTCAGAAAAAGCGCGATTTTCAACACTTATGAATGTCGCTTTTCATGCGGCCAGACCGAAGACGATTTCCACTATCCTGTGACTGTAAGCAAAAGCAGGCACCGCTTTCTATGTGGAAGGAATCATCATGAAAAAGAACTTACCCGAGATCGTCTTTATCCTTGACCGCAGCGGCTCGAGAACTATATCGTTCGGGGATGCACTGCCGAAACGGCCAGTGCCGGCCTCTCTATTTGCCGAAATAGCTGTTGATTCCGGCCAAAAGTCCTTCCGCCAGCACCTCCAGGGTCGCGTCCGAGTGGTCGGAAGCCTTATCGCCCAGTTCGATATCCACGCTGGGAATGGTGGAGTAAGAAGTTTGGGTCAGATCCATTGCCATCGAACCGCCGGAATAGATCTTGACCCCGGCAGAGCGCAGGCCAAAGATCAGGCTCTCGCCCAGCGCATGATGCTTCTGCCAGTTGGAAGCCACCGGCTCCATGGACCGATAGGAATCCACATCCGGAACGCTCATGTAAAACGCGCCCTTGTCGCTGGTGGTCGAATCCCAGTGGAGCGAAATGTGGCAGTCCGATGTATTATTGGCGAGCACCGTCCTGGCAATGTTGTCCAGCTGCACATCATCGCTTTCCCGGATCATCACCACATCATATCCATCCGCCAGAAGCTTGCTCTTTAGTATCTTCGCCAACGCCAGCGTCACATCCCGCTCTGCCGTCCCATCGGAAAAGGTCATGCCGCTGGAAACCGCCGAGGCCTCCGTAGCCCCGCTGGCCGTGGAGCCGCTGGTCACCTTCGCCGAACCGTCCGGATGACAGAGTGTCTTGACCTGCTCGCCGCCGCTGGTCCCATGACCGGCATTGACGCACACCGTGATCTCCTTGCGCGTCGCGGCCGAAGAACGGTACAGCACCGCTGCCCCTGTCTTAATTGCGGAATAGTCCGCATACAGCCAGCTGTCATCCAGAGTGATCTGGCTGCCGTCCGTCAACTCCGTACCCGATGTGCCTGTGCCTGCCGTCGATGATGCCGCCGTCTGCGCCGTGGCAGGTGCTTCGTCGGAAACATACGCTTTGGCCACATACAGCGTCTGTCCCTGATAGCTCACCCGGCACCAGTCGTCGCTGTCGCCGGTGCGCGAAAGGGAAGTGCCGTTATTCAGCGTCGTATAGATATTCGAAGCATCCGACGTCGTCGGCGAAGTGCGGAGCCGGACCTGGTTTCCTACAATATACACGGTGTCGGACACATCGGTAAAGGCCGGCGCTGCCGCCATGGCCATCGCCATATCCTTTTCGCTTACAGACAGCCCCGTCCCGTTTTCTGCCTCCCGGATCTCCGCGTCCGCAATCACCGCGTCCACAGACGCCGTCTCCCTGGCGCACCCGGACGCCAGCGCACCGGTCACAACCGCCGCCGCAAGCCATGCCGCCCGCCGTCTCCATCTCTTTCCTGTCAATTCTGATTCCTCCTCTGCACCTCGGCAGCTTCCTGTTGCAGGCGCCGAAAATGCTGTTTTTTTGTTTGCTCCCTGCCCGGTCCCGCCGCAGCCCCGCAGGGACCCGACGGCAGGCGGACACTCTACCGGATCGTCCCGCCGCCGACTACGACATCATCCTGATAAAAGACCACCGCCTGGCCCGGCGTAATGGCCCGGACCGGCTCATGGAAGGTGCAGGAAACGCAGCCGTTGGCGGCAGGACGCAGCACGCAGGACGCGCCTTTATGGCTGTAACGGATCTTTGCCATGACCGTCATCCCCTCGTCCGGAAGACGCTCGATCGCCATCCAGTTCAGATGTTCACATAACAGCGAATCGGCAAAGACCTCCCCGCCTTCTCCGATCACCACTTCGTTCGTTTCCGGACGGATCTCCCGGACAAAGATCCGTCTGCCCATCGCCAGGCCAAGCCCGCGGCGCTGGCCGATCGTATAATGGGTAATACCCTTATGCCTTCCAAGAACATGGCCTTCCCCATCCACAAAATTTCCTTCCGGGAGTTTCTGTCCGCTGTACTCCTCGATGAATGCGGCGTAATCATGGTCCGGGATAAAGCAGATCTCCTGGCTGTCCGGCTTATTCGCCACCGGAAGGCCGATCTTTTCCGCGATGCCCCGGATCTCTTCCTTGGTATACTGTCCGGCCGGCATCAGCGTCCGGGCCAGCTGGTTTTGCGTCAGGTTATAAAGCGCGTACGTCTGATCTTTGGTGGCCGTAACCGACATCTTCAGCGCCCTTCTTCCATTGGAGAGCCGGACGATCCTGGCATAGTGGCCGGTGGCAATGTAATCCGCTCCCAGGCCCACGGCTCGATGAAGGAGCGACTCCCATTTTACGTAGCGGTTGCAGGCGATACACGGATTCGGCGTCCTGCCCCGGAGATATTCCTGAACGAAATAGTCGATCACATTTTTTCGGAATTCCTCCCGAAAATTCATGACATAATACGGGATCCCCAGATACTGTGCCACTCGCCTGGCATCCTCTACCGCGCTTAAACCGCAGCATCCTCCTTCGCTTTCCTCCTCCGGCTGCTCCTGCCAGATCTGCATGGTCACGCCGATCACGTCCAGTCCCTGTTCTTTTAAAAGATAAGCAGCCACGGAAGAATCCACGCCGCCGGACATGCCCACGATCACCTTTTCCCCGGAACGCCCCGTCTCCCTTCGGTTTTCCGTCCAATCCTCATTTTCCATAACCTGGTCCTCTGTTTTCGGCAGCTCAATACTCCTCTTCTTCCTCTTCTTCACCGATATCGCTCTTCGGCTTCTCCAGTCCGTCGATGACGATGTGATTCTTCTGCGCGTAATCCCACAGCGCCGCGTGGATCGCCTCCTCAGCCAGAAGCGAACAGTGTACCTTCACCGGCGGCAGTCCGTCCAACGCTTCCATCACCGCCTGATTGGTCACCTGCATGGCTTCCTGTACGGTCTTCCCTTTCACCATCTCCGTAGCCATGCTGCTGGTCGCCACCGCCGCGCCGCATCCAAACGTCTTAAATTTCACATCCTGGATGACCTGGTTCTCATCAATATCCAGGTAGATCCGCATGATATCTCCGCACTTGGCATTTCCCACTGTGCCCATACCGCTGGGCTGTTCGATCTCTCCCACATTTCTGGGATGCTCAAAATGATCCATTACTTTTTCTGAATACATCACGTTCTCCTTTTTCCTCTATCGACTATGCCTGACAAAATCCTCATACAACGGCGACATATTCCGGAGCCGTTCAACGATCGCGGCGATCTGATCCACCACATAATCCATCTCTTCCTGCGTATTCTCCTCGCTCATCGTCAGCCGCAGAGAGCCATGGGCGATCTCATGGGGCAGCCCGATGGCCAGCAGGACATGCGAAGGATCCAGTGAGCCGGAGGTGCAGGCCGAACCGCTGGAACCGCAGATCCCCGCCATATCCAGCATGATTAAGAGCGATTCTCCTTCAATAAACCGGAAGGAGAAATTACAGTTATTCGGAAGACGGCAGGTTCGGTGCCCGTTTACGCGGGTATAGGGAACCCGCGCCAGAACCTTTTCCATAAGGTAGTCCCGAAGCTCTCTTTGCTTCCGTGTCCTTTCCTCCATGGTCGCCATCGCGATCCTGGCCGCCTCCCCAAACCCGACGATGCCGGGCACATTTTCCGTGCCTGCTCTTCGCTTGCGCTCCTGCGCTCCTCCGTGAATAAAGGAACGGATCTTGACGCCGGTGCGGATATAGAGGAATCCGACCCCCTTTGGCCCATTGATCTTATGGGCGCTGGCGCTCATCATATCAATATGATATTCATCCACATTGATCGGCACATGACCGTAGGCCTGCACCGCATCCGTATGAAAAGGAATCCCCTTTTCTTTCGCGATGCGGCCGATCTCCCGGATCGGCTCGATCACGCCGATTTCATTATTGGCAAACATGATTGAAATCAGGATGGTGTCCGGACGGATAGCCTTTTCCAGCTCATCCGGATCGATCATCCCCTCTTCATCCACATCCAGATACGTTATCTCGTATCCCTGCTTTTCCAGATATTCACAGGTGTGAAGCACAGCATGGTGCTCGATCTTGCTGGTAATGATATGTTTCCCCTTTTTCCCGAATGCCTCGGCCGCCGCCTTGATGGCCCAGTTATCGGATTCCGTTCCCCCTGCGGTAAAATAAATTTCCTGCGTCTTCGCGCCGATGGACTGCGCCAGGATCTCTCTGGCGTCTGTTACCGCTTTTTTGCTGTCTCCGGAAAACGTATATACGGAAGATGGATTTCCGTAACATTCCGTAAAATAAGGAAGCATCGCCTCCACCACCTGCGGATGCACTTTTGTGGTTGCCGCATTATCCAGATAAATCATTTTTTTATCGCTCATCTTACAATCCGCCTTTCCAAGTGAATCTGATCACACCGACTGGCAGCGCGCGGCCATCCTTACCATCGCGCGGCCGCGCGCAGGTTCACTATACCACACATTTCCTAGTAATTCAATAGGATTTTGGACATTTCCCGGTTCGCACCGGAAGGCAAAGCGGAAGCGCAGCGAAAAATAATCCTTGCTTTTTTTACTTCCTGTGCTATAATATCAGTAACAGTTATTATTATTAAAAGGAGGATTTTATATGCAAAAATATGTATGCGGACCTTGCGGTTATGAGTATGATCCGGCTATCGGTGATCCGGACAACGGGATCGCTCCCGGCACTGCATTCGAGGATCTTCCGGATGATTGGGTCTGCCCTGTCTGTGGACTTGGCAAAGACGTGTTTGAGCCGGTTGCCTGAGCACTGCATGGAAAAGGGCATGCAGAAGCACTGACAGAAAGGACTCGATAGAATGGGAGAAATGATTTTTTTACAACCTGTATTTAAAGAAGTGCTCTGGGGCGGGGACAAGCTGCGCACCATGTTCGGTTACTCCATCCCCAGCGATCACACCGGAGAGGGGTGGATGATCAGCGCGCACCCAAAGGGCGACTGTCCTATTGCCGAAGGGACTTACCAGGGAAAAACCTTAAGCTGGCTTTGGGCGCAGCACCGCGAACTGTTCGGCGGACTGGCCGGGGACGAATTTCCTCTCCTGGTCAAGATCATTGATGCCAAAGATCACCTGAGCATCCAGGTACATCCAGACGACGCCTACGCTGCCGCCCATGAAAACGGCTCGCTGGGCAAGACCGAGTGCTGGTATGTCCTGGACTGCGAACCGGACAGCACGATCGTCGTCGGACATAACGCGAAAACGAAAGAAGAACTGATCTCCATGATCGAGGAAAAGCGCTGGATGGAGCTGATCCGGATTCGACCGCTTCACCGCGGCGACTTTTTCCAGATCAATCCGGGAAACGTCCACGCTATCCGCGGCGGCAGCGTAATCCTGGAGATCCAGCAAAGCAGCGACATTACTTACCGCCTTTACGATTACGACCGGCTCCAGGACGGAAAGCCCCGGGAACTGCACCTGCAAAAGAGCATCGATGTGATCCGGTGTCCCCATGTGGAGGCCGTTCCCGACTTTCATACCGAATCCGGTCCCGGCTTCACCGCAACGCACATGGTCACCTGTCCGTTCTATACCGTGACCCGAATGCATGTCTCCGGCGAGGCGGTGCTGCCCCAGGATAAGCCGTTCCAGATGATCAGCGTATTCGCGGGAACCGGCTTCTTCGACGGAAAGCCGGTAAAGAAGGGCATGAATTTTATCATCCCCTGCGGATATGGCAGTTACACGGTAAGCGGCGATCTTGAGTTCATGGTCTCCAGCGTCAACTGACCCGCAAGGCCACGATGCGACGGCGCCGGGTCCTGTTCGCGCAGGGAACAGTGACCGGCTTTACAGCAGATAGGGCGTGATCTGGTACACGTAGAAATTCAGCCAGTTGCTGTACAGGGTATTTCCTGTGTTCCGCCAGCTGAGGATCGGATGCTCGCACGGGTCGTCATCCGGATAATAATTGCAGGGAATCGCCGGATCCATGCCTTTCCGCAGATCCCGGTAGTATTCATTATTCAGGGTCATCCGGTCATACTCCGGATGGCCCTGGACAAAGATCTGACGGCCGTCCTGGCTCATGACCAGGAAGATACCGGCCTCCTCCGACTCTGCCAGGATGACCAGCTCCGGATGTTTTTCGATATCCTCTCTGCGCACCTCCGTAAAGCGGGAATGCGGCGCCATAAAATAATCATTAAAACTCCGTACCAGCGGCACTTTCCGGTCCAGGACCTGATGCCGGTAGATGCCGGAGAGTTTTGTCTTCCTCGGATATTTGCGAATCCCGTAATGATAGTAAAGGCCAGCCTGGGCTCCCCAGCAAATGTGCATGGTGGAGGTCACGTGGGTCTTGCTCCATTCCATGATCATCTTCATCTCTTCCCAGTAGTTGACCTCTTCAAATTCCAGATTCTCCACCGGCGCTCCGGTGATGATCATCCCGTCGTAGCGTTTGCTGCGGATTTCCGGAAAAGTGATGTAAAACTTGTTCAGGTGGCTCAGTGACGTGTGTTTGGATACATGCGTAGCTGCCATAAGAAAAGTACAGTCCACCTGCAGAGGCGTATTCGAAAGCGCGCGCAGCAGCTGCGTTTCCGCGTCTTCCTTGATCGGCATCAGGTTCAAGATCAGGATTTCCAGAGGGCGGATGTCCTGCGTGAGCGCGCGGTCCTCATCCATGATAAAAATATTCTCCGACTCAAGTATTGCTTTTGCCGGCAAATCTTTTTGTACTTTGATAGGCATAATCTTCCTTCCTCCTTACCGGTTCCGGCTTTCTGCCTGTCCGGCTCTCCCCTCTTCTTCCTCCGCCAGCTTAAGAAAATCTTCCTCGGAAAGGATCGGGATCCCCAATTCCTTTGCCTTTCGGTTCTTCGATGAACTGCTGGCCGTATCGTTATTGATCAGATAAGCGGTTTTTGCCGAGACCGAACCGGAAACCTTCCCTCCCAGGTTTTCGATCATTTCCTGCAGCTCCTTCCGATTGGAAAAGTGTTCCAGCGACCCGGTGATCACAAACGTCTTCCCCTGAAATATCTCCTCTTCGTCCGCAGCCGTCTCTTTCCGGATATCCAGCAGCTGAAGCAGGCGATCCAGCTGCCGGTTATTTTCCTCTTTGCTGAAATACGCAGTCCAGGCGCCGGCAAGGACCTCGCCGATCCCGTCTGCGGAGACCAGTTCTTCCCGGGTGGCCCTGCGCATGGCGTCCAGGTCATACCCGAACCTGCGGCAGAGGACTTTGGCGTTCGCCAGGCCGATCCCGGCTATGCCCAACCCGTATATCAGCCGCGGAAGGGTGGTGTGGGACGCCCGTTCCAGCGATCGGGCAAGATTTTCATAGGATTTCTCTCCAAAGCCTTCCATCTCCACGATCTCGTCTCTGTGCCTGTCCAGCGCGAAAATATCCGCGAATTCATGGATAAAACCGGCGCCGATGAATTTTTCCAGCGTGGCCTCAGAAAGACCGTCCACATTCAGCGCGTCCCGGCTGACAAAAAGCGTAAAGCTCTTGATCTTCCTGGCCTGACATTCCGGATTGGTGCAGTAGAGCGAACGAACCTCTTCGGTCTGCCGGATCTCCGTCTTTCCCCCGCAGACCGGGCAGGTCCCGGGAATAATGATAGAAGCGCTCCGGGTCAGATTATCCGCGATCTGCGGAATGATCATATTGGCCTTGTAGACGGTGATCCGATCCCCCTCGCCCAGCTCCAGCGCCTGCATCACGCTGATGTTGTGGACGCTGGCCCGGCTGACCGTGGTGCCTTCAAGCTCCACCGGTTCAAAGACCGCTACCGGATTGATCAGACCGGTCCGCGAAGGACTCCATTCGATATGGTTCAGGCGCGTTTCCCGCACTTCATCCGCCCATTTAAAAGCGATGGAATTACGCGGGAACTTGGCCGTGCGGCCCAGGGATTCGCCGTAGGCAATATCATCCAGTAGAAGGACCAGCCCGTCCGAGGGAATGTCGTTTTCGCCGATCCGCTCGGCGAAATCCTCCACCGCCGCCTTCAGGCTGCCTCGATCCACGCGGACGTACTCCACCACATCAAAGCCCTGATCCTTCAGCCAGACAAACTGCTTTTCTCTGCTGTTTTCAAATGTTTCCCCTTCTGCCCGCACCAGCATAAACGCCAGAAAATAAACATTTCTCTGCGCCGTGATCCGGCTGTTCAGCTGACGCACTGATCCGCTGCACAGGTTTCTGGGATTTTTGTAGCGGGCATCCACATCCCCGATTTCTTCATTGATCCTGTGAAAATCCGAATACCGGATCACGGCCTCTCCGCGCAGGATCAGCTGCCCCTGAAATCCGATATGCAGGGGCAGGTTGGCAAATACCCGGGCATTCGGCGTGATCACTTCACCGATCTCGCCGTTCCCCCTGGTAACCGCCTTGACCAGTTCGCCGCCCTCATAGGTAAGCACGATCGTCAGTCCGTCCATCTTCCAGGAAAGGAGCCCCTCCTGATCACCAAGCCAGGCAGCCAGATCATCCGTGTTTTTCGTCTTGTCCAGCGAAAGCATCGGCGATTCATGCGCTTCTTTTGGCAGCTCGCTCAATACCTGATAGCCCACCTGCTGCGTCGGGCTGCCGGACAGGATGACGCCGGTCTCCTTCTCCAGCCCGGCCAGCTCATCATAAAGCCGGTCATAGGTGAAATTGCTCATGACCTCACGGTCTTCCTGATAATAGGCCCGTCCCGCCCGGGAAAGAACCTCCGTCAGTTCTTTCATCCGAAGGATCTTTTCATCCATGATTCGTCTCCTTATCCCTTTTCATTTTCATCCGGCCTGACACGGGCTGGTTCGTGGCTCCGCTCTCCCGTAATAACCGGGTCATCTCCCGGTACTCCTCCGGCGTCATCTGCCGCCAGCTGCCCGTCTTCAAATTCCCCAGATGGATATTCATGATCCGGACGCGTTTTAAACGGACGACCTGGTACCCCAGTGTCCCGCACATCCGCCGGATCTGCCGGTTGAGGCCCTGGGTCAGGACGATGCGGAAGCATCGTTCGCCTTCCTTTTTCACGCGGCACGGCCTGGTCATCTGCTTTAACTCCTCCAGCCACACGCCCTTCTCCATCGACCGGCAGAACGCCTCCGTCACCGGCCGGTCCACGGATACAAGATATTCTTTCTCGTGGGCATTCCCGCCGCGCATGATCTTATTGACCAGATCCCCCTGGTTCGTCATCAGGATCAGGCCTTCCGAGTCCTTGTCCAGCCGGCCCACCGGATAGACCCGGCCGGGATGGCGCACCATGTCCACAATCGTCTGCGCCCGGTCCTTATGCGAAGTGGTGCAGACGATCCCCCTGGGTTTATTGACGACCAGCCATACCGGCGCGGGCCTGCCCTCCTGCTCTTTCCCGGGAAGAACCCTGCCCCGGAAGACGATCTTCTGACCGGCTCTGATCTTCTGACCGGCAGCCGCCGGTTTCCCGTCCACGATCACTTCGCCTGCCTCGATCAGCCGGTCGGCTTCCCGTCTGGAACAGAGGCCCATATCCGCCAGATATTTGTTTAACCGGATCTCCTCCCGACCCCTGTCCGCGCTTGCTTCAGGCATGGTCTTCCTCCGGTTCCTGTCCGGCCATGATGCGGCGGCGCCGTTTTTCCGGTTCGGACAGAATAAGCATCGCATCCCCAAACGAGAAAAACCGATAACGCTCCCGGACCGCCTCCGCGTAAGCAGAAAGCACCGGCTCCCGTCCGGCCAGGGCGGAAACCAGCATAACTAACGTCGATTCCGGCAAGTGAAAATTGGTGATCAGCCCATCCAGGAGTTTAAACCGGTAGCCGGGATAAATGAAGATATCCGTCCATCCGCTTCCCGCCTTCAGGCGTCCGTCTTCCCCGGCAGCGGATTCGATGGTGCGGCAGCTGGTCGTCCCTACGCAGATGACTTTTCCACCGGCCGCCTTCGTCTCATTAATGGCCGCTGCCGCCATCTCGTCGATCATGTAAAACTCCGCATGCATATGATGATCCAGCACATTCTCCACTTTCACCGGGCGAAATGTCCCCAGACCCACATGGAGCGTAACCCTCGCAATCTTTACCCCTTTATCACGGATCTCCTTCAGCAGTTCTCCGGTAAAGTGGAGTCCGGCCGTGGGCGCCGCCGCGGAACCTTCATGCTTCGCGTAGACAGTCTGGTAACGGTTCTTATCCTTAAGCTGATGGGTAATATACGGCGGCAGCGGCATCTGTCCAAGCTGATCAAGGATCTCTTCAAAAATCCCTTCGTAACGGAACCGGACCAGCCGGTTCCCGTCCGCCACCGTATCAATGACCGTTCCCGAAAGGAGGCCGTCCCCAAACTCGATCTCGGTCCCCGGCTTTGCCTTCTTTCCCGGCTTAACCAACGTCTCCCATACATCCTTCTCCCGCCGCTTTAACAGCAGCAGTTCGATCTTTGCCCCGGTGTCTTTTTTGACGCCGAAAAGCCGCGCGGGGATCACCTTGGTATCATTGATCACCAGGCAATCTCCCCCCTCTAGGTACTGCACAATGTCCCGAAACGTGCGGTGATAGACCTCCCCGGTATCCTTATCCAGGACAAGGAGCCTGGACGCTGAGCGGTCTTCCAGAGGATCCTGGGCAATCAGCTCCTGGGGCAGGTCAAAATAAAAATCTCTGACATTCATCTTTTCCTCCTTGTTAAGCCTGCGGTATCCCCGGAACCGCCTCATGCTCATCATTCATCGGCTTCGCTTTCTTCAGCGGCCGCGTTGCTTTCTCCTTCGGCCGCGCTGCTTTCTTCTTCGGTCGCGCTGCTTTCTTCTTCGGCGGCATCGGTCTCCTCTTCTTCCTCCGTCGTGCTGCTTTCTTCTGTCTCATCGCTGACACCGATCTGCACGGTGACCTCATGCTGAGTCTCCGGCTCTGCCGCGCCGGACGCGCCGCCCTGCCTTTCCAGGATACTGTAGCTTTCCGCCAGATCTGCATCCTCTTCCAGCGCCAGGCGCAGCTTGGCGTAGATCTGCGTTTTCAGCAGAACGATCTCGTCCACCATTTCGGCCTCAGCGATAAAATCCAGCTCATCCTGGGTAAGCTCTGCCGAATCCGTCAGATAAAGACTTCCATCCTCTGCCGTCTTCACGTAATTCCACAGAAACCCCGGAGCCAGGGTAAGAGAATTTTTAAATTTCAGGTCATAACTGATGTAAACCAGATAGGCGCCCTCCTCCAGGCCCGGCTCCGTATAGCAGACAATATTCCGGTAGCCTTCCGTGTAGCGTGCATTGTACTGCAACTGACTGCGCAGCGCCTCCATCCCTGTCGTATCCGTCCAGCCGAACAGGCGATAGATCGTTTCCACATCCGCGTTCTGCAGCGCGGTAAAATAGGTGCTCATCAGTTCCTGGATCTCCGGATAATCCTCGGTACTGAATTCATAAACCTCCGCTTCGGTTTCTGCTTCCGTCTCCATCAGAATGGTCTCTTCTTGCGCAACGGTCTCTTCCTCCGCAACGGTCTCCTCCAACCCCGTTTCCTGTGTATCCGCCCGATTCACAACCAGGATCAGGACGACTACGACCACCAAAAGCAGGGGCGGGAGCAGGTATTTCCCATACTGCAGCAGATCTTCCGGCATCCACGACCGATAGCCATATTTATTGTCCTTCACCCGTCTCATGTTCATCCTCCATGGCAATCTATCTGTTCTTTTCCAACGCATCTTCGCCTATTTTAACAAAAACAATATAAAAAATCAACGATAGCCAGGGGAGCGCGGCGTAATTTTTTTGAAATTACCACTTGCATTTTCCCTGATATTATTGTATGATTATGGCGATGCGTCTGTAGCTCAGTGGATAGAGCAGTGGCCTCCGGAGCCGCGTGCGGAGGTTCGATTCCTCTCAGACGCATTTTTTTATTGCCCAAAACCGGTCCGTCCCATAAGCTGTACATGCGCCTGACGGTCGTTTTTTCCAATTTTTTCAAATCCCTGTTGCAAAAATCGATAAAATGTCCTATAATCACGGTAACCGAAGCCTGCGGCTTGCGGCCGCGCTTCGGCTGCGATATTCCTTTTCTTAACCGGCGAGTTCTCGCCGTACGGTCCCGCGTCGGACCGCCTTCATCGGAAGGTCAATTTCCCCATACACCCGTTCGCGATACGGTTTTATCGCACATGTTTTTATTTCAGGAGGTTAATTATGGAGTATGAATTGTTTTTGCAGTCAGTACGGGAAGATCTGGGAGATCGTCTGGGACCGGACTATACCGTTACCCTTCGATCCATTCCGAAAAATAATGGCATCATCTGGGACGGCGTTTCCATCTGTCGAAAAGAAGAGGAGATCTCTCCCACGATTTATCTTAATGAATTTTATCAGGAAATGAAAAACGGTCTGTCGGTTTCCGAGATCTGCGACAGTATTTACCGTCTCTATCTGACCAATCCCGGGCTGCCCTATCTGGACTCCCGTGTTTTGTCATCTTATCAGGAGATCAAGGATCATATCGTATATAAGTTAGTCAACACCAGAGCTAACGCTGCCTTTTTAACTCATCTTCCCCATTGGGAATTTCAGGATATGTCCCTCATCTGCTATCTTCTCATGGAGCAGCGGGTCCACGGATATGTAACCGCCCTGATCCACCAGGATCATCTGAAATCCTGGGGAATCAGCCAGAACGAACTGATGCGCAGCGCCCTGGCCAATACGCCCCGTCTCCTCCCGCCGGTCATCCGGCCCATGAGCGATGTTTTGAAACAACTGGCCCGGGAAGCTATGGGAGATGAGTATGACGAGACGGCGGTTGATTCCCTCCTTGAAGCCGCAGATGAACAGCGCATGGAACGCAATCCCGTCTTTCCTACTCTTTATGTCCTGTCTAACCCTGCCGGCGTCAACGGCGCTGCCTGTATGCTTTATCCTGGAGAGATCAGAAAATTTGCCGCGCACCTTAATCAGGATCTGGTCATCCTGCCCTCCAGCATCCATGAGGTACTGCTGGTTGCCGATTCCGGCAATTATGACTTTGATGACATGAGCCGCCTGGTCCAGAACATCAATGAAACCGAAGTGCCGCCGGAAGACCGCCTGTCAAACCAGATCTACCGCTACAGCCGAAAAGATGACCAGATCGTCATCGTTTCCCACGGCGCCGACCTGCCCGGCCGTGGAGATGAACAAAGCGTTCCTCAGGGTATTCTCTGATTTCCGCCAAAGGGCAGCGGCTCATCTTCCGGAACCGCTGCCCTTTGCCTAAGTTTCCAATTCCAAAAACATCCGTTTGATCTCCACCATCCGGTCACGCAGCACGGCAGCCTCCTCGAAATTCAGCTCTGCCGCCGCCTGACGCATCTTCTTTGTCAGCTCCTTCACCAGCTTTTCCAGTTCCCGACGGTCCATGGACTCCGGATCCTTCTGGACATCCAGGGACTCCGGATCCGCTGCCCTGGTGATGGAGATCAGATTCCTGACCGCTTTTTTAATGGTCGTCGGCGTGATCCCATGCTCCTGATTATACTGCTTCTGAATCGAGCGGCGTCGATTTGTCTCCTCAATGGCCCTGCGCATGGAGTCGGTAACGGTGTCCGCGTACATGATCACGTGGCCTTCCGCATTTCTTGCCGCCCGGCCCACCGTTTGAATCAGCGAAGTCTCCGACCGGAGGAAGCCCTCTTTGTCAGCATCCAGGATGGCGACCAGGGTGATCTCCGGGATATCCAGCCCCTCCCGAAGAAGGTTGATCCCCACCAAAACATCAAATACATCCATCCGCATATCCCGGATGATCTCCGCCCGTTCCAGCGTATCGATATCCGAGTGCAGATATTTCACCCGGATGCCCACCTCACGCATATAATCCGTCAGATCCTCTGCCATCCGCTTCGTCAGCGTCGTGATCAGTACCTTGTGATGCCCTTCCACTTCTCGGTTTACTTCAGAAATCAGGTCATCGATCTGCCCTTCCACCGGACGCACGGAAATTTCCGGGTCCAAAAGACCGGTCGGCCGTATGATCTGCTCCGCCCGCAGCAGCTCATGCTCCTCCTCATAGACCGAGGGCGTTGCCGAAACAAACAACATCTGGTTGATCTTTCCTTCAAACTCCGCAAAGTTCAGCGGACGGTTATCCAGGGCTGAAGGCAGACGGAACCCGTAATTGACCAGCGTAGTCTTTCTGGACCGGTCGCCGAAATACATGCCACGCACCTGCGGCAGGGTAATATGGGACTCATCCACAATGATCAGATAATCCTCAGGGAAATAATCCATCAGCGTCCAGGGCGGTTCCCCCGGCTTTGTACCAGTCAGGTGACGGGAATAGTTCTCAATGCCGGAGCAGAATCCGGTCTCCCGCATCATCTCCACATCAAAGTTTGTCCTCTCCGCTATCCTCTGAGCCTCAATCAGCTTTTCCTCACTTTTAAAATACGCGACCTGCTCCTTTAACTCCGCCAGGATATTTTCCGTAGCCAGCATCAATTTCTCCCGGGGAACCACGTAGTGCGACGCCGGGAAGACCGCCACGTGGCTAAGCTGCGCCTTAACCGTCCCGGTCGTCGTATCGATCTCGGTGATCCGGTCGACCTCATCTCCAAAGAACTCGATCCGGTAAGCTTCATTCCCCGAATACGCGGGGAAGATCTCCAGGATATCCCCTCGCACCCGGAAGGTGCCCCGATGGAAATCCATATCGTTCCTGGTATACTGAATATCGATCAGCTTATCAATCACCTCATCCCGGTCCTTCACCATGCCGGGGCGCAGAGAAATGACCATCTCCTTGTAGTCGATGGGACTGCCAAGACCGTAGATGCAGGAAACCGATGCCACGATAATCACATCCCTTCGTTCCGAAAGGGCCGCTGTCGCGGAATGGCGCAACTTGTCGATCTCGTCATTGATCGCGGAATCCTTTTCGATGTAGGTGTCGGTGGACGGGACATAAGCTTCAGGCTGATAGTAGTCGTAGTAGGAGACGAAATACTCCACCGCGTTCTCCGGGAAGAACTCCTTAAACTCACTGTAAAGCTGGGCGGCAAGGGTTTTATTATGCGCGATCACGAGCGTGGGCTTCTGTAGCTGCTGAATGACATTGGCCATGGTGAAGGTCTTTCCAGAGCCCGTAACCCCCAGTAAAGTCTCGAATTGATTGCCTTCTTTGAAGCCCCTGACCAGGGCCTCAATGGCCTGGGGCTGGTCGCCGGTGGGCTGATATTCTGCGTGTAATTTAAACTCCATTTTCTGTTTTTCCTCCTGGAAAAGTTTGTCTATTCAGGACTGTGCAACACTGGATAAAACCGGGTGGAATTGACATTTCTAAAGGTCACCAAAAATTATATCATGGATAAATAAAAAAGTATAGCTGCAGCTTAGAACATCTGTTCTTTTGCAGCTATGATGATCTTCTGGTTATTTAATCGCCAAAATTTTCACGTAATTTTTCCAGGAACAA
>CAYRMW010000048.1:0-18077 GCA_964425595.1 uncultured Lachnospiraceae bacterium | reverse complement strand
GTCAACCAAAGTGTACTTTAGTTGACACTTCAGGACAGCCGAACCATCTTGTTTTACAGAGTATAGCACATGACCCGTTAGGAAAAGCATTTCATCCGCCTGATTTTTTGTTTTTTGTTTGATGCAGACGATAAACGCCATCCAGGGAGGGGCTTCTGCCGCCAGGCGCACCACCACCAAAAAGCAGGACGGTCCCTGTCGGGTTCCGCCCTGCCCTTTGTCTGCCTGACTGTTCTTTCTACCTGGTACATTCCATATTGATCCCGGCGATCCGGATGTTGACGTCCAGGACGGAGAGGCCGGTCATGTTTTCGATGGCCGTTTTCACCTTTTCCTGCACCCGTTCGCAGACTTCGGGGATATTATAGCCGTATTTCAGGTTCAGGGACAGATCGACGGAGACATGCTCTTCCGTCACGTCGACCTTGACTCCCTTGGAGAGATTGCGCATCCCGAGCTTTCCTACCAGCTCATTGGTGATGTTCCCCGCCATGGAATCCACGCCCTCGGCTTCCGTCGCCGCCAGACCGGCAATAATGGCCACCACCTCATCCGCGATCTGCACTTCCCCGACCTTTTCTTTCTCATATACTTTATGTGTGCTTCTGTCTTCTGCTTCTGTCACTGCGCCACCTCCTGTACTCTGCGCTCCTGCCGCCGGACGGGCGGCGTCTATTTGTGGTACGGCTCCTGATGGATGATCCGATAGCTGCGGTAGATCTGCTCCAGCAGCACGACCCGCATCAGCTGGTGCGGGAAGGTCATCCTGGAAAAGCTCAGCCGGTAATCCGCCCGGGACAAAACCGCGTCCGATAAGCCCAGCGAACCGCCGATCACGAAGGCGATCTGGCTGACGCCGCTGATCCCCAGCTTCTCGATCATTCCGGCCATGCCCTCGGAATCGAGCATCTGCCCCCGGATCTCCAGGGCGATCACATACATCTCAGGCCGCAGCTTCGCAAGGATCCGCTCCCCCTCCTTCTCCCGGATCTGCTGCTCCAGGGCAGGGGCGGCGCCGTCCGGCGTCTTCTCATCCTGCACCTGGACAAGCTCCAGCCTGCAGTAGCGGCTCAGGCGCTTGCCATACTCCGCGGCGGCATCCAGCCAGTACCTTTCCTTCATCTTGCCTACGGCAACCAGTGTGATCTTCATCTCGTAAACTCCAGAATCATGTCATACCAGACCGCGCCTCCATGGACGGACGCAGAAAGGCCCAGGCTCCGGTAGCCAAACTGCTCATAAAAGGGAATGAGTCCCTCTTTGCAGGTTAAGATCAGGCCCTTTCTGCCTTTTTTGCGTGCCTCCTCGATCAGCCGCTCCATCAGGGCTGCGGCCACGCCGTGTCCGCGGTGTTCCGGGAGTACATCCAGACCGAAGATGGCCTGGAAGCTTCCATCGGGCTCATGGCAGGAAGTGTCCGCAAACATGCTGTCCTCGATCGTGCGGCGGCTGGTGACGCAGCCGTTGATGAAGCCGATCAGCCTGCCGTCCTTTTCCGCCGTCAGGAAACTGTCCGGGAAGGCGCGAAGCCTCGCTTCGATCTCCTCTTTTGATGCCGCTTCCAGGGGCGGAAAGCATCGCGCCTCAATCTGCCCGATCGCTTCCGCGTCCTCCCATCCGGCGTTTCTTATCCTGTCATACCACTGCATGTGATGCCTCCCATCCGCCGCGCTTTCGCGGGCCTAATCCCGGCGCGGCGCTTGCGCCGCGTACCCTCCGCTCTCCGATCGCATACCGCCTACGGCACGCACCGGTTTATTTTACCCGGAAATAATACCCTACGCCCCATTTGGTATGGACGTAGCGGGGGTCGCTGGGGCTCGGCTCGATCTTTTCCCGCAGCCTCCGCACATGCACATCCACGGTGCGCACATCGCCTGTATCTAACGCCTTGTTCCCCCAGACCAGCGTAAGGAGGGACTCCCTGCTGTAGACCTTGTTCGGGTGGCAGACCAGAAGCTCCAGAAGGTCGAATTCCTTGGCGGTCAGATTGATCTCCCTGTCCGCAATGAAGACCCTGCGCCCCTCGACGTCCAGCTTCAGGTCGCCCGCCGTCACCACCTTGTTCTCCGGCTCGGCCCCATCCCGATTCTTCCTGGTGCTGCGGCGCATGATGGCCTTGATCCGCGCCTTGACTTCCAGAATATTAAATGGCTTGGTGATATAATCATCGGCCCCGTATTCCAGGCCCAGGATCTTGTCCATGTCCCCACCCTTGGCTGTCAGCATGATAATCGGCACCTCGGAAAACTCCCGGATGGCCTGGCATACTTCGATCCCGTCCCGTTTGGGAAGCATCACGTCCAGCAGGATCATGTCGTATTGATTCTCCCGCGCCTTATCGATGGCTTCCTCCCCATCGTAGGCGCAGTCCACCGTGAACCCATCCTGTTCGAGACTGAACCGGATCCCTTTTACAATTAATTTCTCATCATCCACAACTAATACTCTGGCCATCTTCCACCTCTATCTTCACGCCTATACGGTGATATCGTCTTTTATCCTGGCAAACGCCGCTTCTTTAATCCCGGATACCTGCATGATGTCCTCGATCGTCTGGAAGGGGCCGTGCTCCTGACGGTAAGCGATGATATCCTCCGCCCTGGCCTCTCCGATCCCCTTGAGGGTCATCAGCTCATCCTTCTGTGCTGTATTAATATTCACTTTCGCCGTCTGCTGTCCATCCGCGCTCTCCGCCGCCTCCCAGGCCGGGGCCGACTGCGCCTCCTCGCGGGTGAGGACGGTGATCTTCATCCCGTCGGTGACCGGGGCTGCCAGGTTAAGGTAGCCCTCATCCGCCTCCGGAAGGAACCCTCCGGCCGCCTCCACCGCCTGATAGACGCGGCTGCCTTCCTCAAGGGTATATACGCCGGGATGCAACACCGCGCCGCTGACATGGACAACGCAGGCCGCCTTCGTCTCTTCCGTCTCCTGCGTCTCTTCCTCCGGGAGGGCAGAAACGGAAGGGCCATCCTGCGCCGGCAGCCCTTCCACCGAAAGGTTCAGGTCTTCCTCCTGTATCTCATAAAAGCCTCCCTCTTCCCGGCGGGAACAGCTGTAGCAGGCGCCTGCTGTCAGCATAAGGGCGGCAATCATGAAGGTCTTCATCCATTTTGATCGTAAATAATTCATGGCATCCTCCTTTTCGGACACCATTTCAGCCTGTAATAATATTCTACCCGGACTGCAAAGGAAAAACAAGTCTTAAATTCCTGCGTTTTTCTTAAGAATAACGACATGTTTTTCGTGAAAAGAGGCCGGCCGCGAAAGCCGGAAACGTGAAGGTGAGCGTCGGCGGCCGCGCCCCTAAACGGATAATCCGCGCCGTCTCGCCGCGGCCTGCACCAGATGGAGGGCCAGGACCGCCGTCGTCACGGCGCCGACACCGCCGGGCACGGGCGTAGCCATGGACGCGGTCTCCGTGATGTCGTCGAAATCGACATCGCCGCAGAGCTTTCCGTTCTGGTCCACATTGATGCCTACGTCAATCACCACAGCCCCGTCGCCTACATACTCGTGATCCAGCATCCGGGCATTCCCGGCGGCGGCAGCCAGGATCTGCGCGTTTTTGCACGCGCCCTTTAAATCCGCCGTTTTCGTGTGGCAGATGGTGACCGTGGCGTTCTCCCGGACAAAGAGCATGGCCAACGGTTTGCCCACCACCATGCTGCGGCCTACGATGGTGACCCGCTGCCCGGCAATGGGGATCCGGCTGGCTTTCAGCACCTGGATCACCGCCTCCGCCGTGCAGGGGGCAAACCCGGCGTCGTCTCCGGCGAATACCCGGGCGATGTTTTCCGGCGAGATGCCGTCCAGGTCTTTAGCCGGATCGATCATGCGCTCGATCTCCTTTTCCCTGATCTGCCGCGGCAGGGGGCGCAGAAGAAGGATCCCATCGATGCAGGGATCGTCGTTGATCTTCTGAAATTCTTCCCTAAAGGCCTCATGGCTGATCTCTCCGGGAAAAACGAAGGATTCCCAGGCCAGCCCGAAGCTCTCCATCTTCTTCTTCGCACCTTTTTCGTAGGAAATGTCGTCCGGCTTTTCTCCGACCCGGACGATGGCCAGCCGGGGCGTTTCGCCGCCCAGGCGGCCCGCGATCTCGTTTACCTGTTCTCTGATCCTGGCAGACACTTCTGCGCCTTTTAATGTAATCATCTGTTCTGTCCTCCTCATCTGCCGCGTTCTCCGGTCCGTCAGACGGTCAGTTCCTGCCGCACCTTCCGGTAGATCGCGTCGGCCAGACGGCTTCCCTTATCCACCATCTGATCCGCGTATGTGTTCAGTTCGTTTGCCTTCTCCCGGTTTTTCATTGATTTTGTGTTGATGTACACGTTCATCACCGCGCCGAGGAGCGCGGCACGGATCAACTGGACGGCCACGCCCACATCGCTTACCGCCATGCGGCTCCCCTTTTCACTCAGTTCGTTTAAGAGATCCAGTGCCTTCATGGACGTTTCCATCACCGTGAGGGGCACCAGGCTGGCGGACAGGAGATTTTCCTCCATCAGCCTCTCCTTCTCTTTCTTTTCTTCTTCGGTGCCGCATGGGAGACGGTAGCAGGCGGCAAGCGGTGCGAAAACCTCCTCATCCGCGCGGGCGAGGCGGACAAATTCCCGGCCAAGCGCCTCCAGCTGCTCCCTCCAGACCGTCATCTCCTCTCCCACATCCGCATACCGTTTTTTCCCGATGGTCAGATTTGTGACCATCTGCCCCAGCGCCGCCCCGACGGCTCCTGCCAGAGCGGAGGCGCCGCCGCCGCCGGGCACGGGAGCCTTGGAGGACAATGCCTCCAGAAATTCCTGTATCGTATTGAATTCGGTCATAAGCTCCTCTTTTCCTCCTGTCTACGCCTCTTCCAGAGCCCTGCGCAGTTTCTCTGTCATTTCGTCTATATGTTCCCGTTCGACCACCAGCGGCGGGACGAAACGGATCACGTTGCTCCCTGCCGTGATCAGCACCACCTTCTGCTTAAGCAGGGCATCGGACACGATCCCGCTTACGGGGACGGAAAATTCCAGGCCCTGGAGCAGGCCCATGCCCCGGTGCGCGCAGATCTGCGGAAAGCTTTCCTTTAACTCCTCAAGCTTCTCCCACAGATACCTGCCCATCTCTTCCGCGTGGGCGGTCAGATTCCGCGCTTCAAAAATGTCCAGCACCTTCGCCGCTGCCGCGCAGACGAAAGGATTCCCGCCGTAAGTGGTGCCGTGGTCGCCCGGAACAAGGCAGGCCGAAGCCTTGCCGTGCGCTAAGAACGCGCCGATGGGCACGCCGTTCCCCAGCGCCTTGGCGACGGTCATCACATCCGGTTTGACCCCGTATTTCTGCCAGGCAAACATCGCGCCGCTTCGCCCCATGCCGCACTGGATCTCATCCAGGATAAACAGTGCGTCGTGCTCATCGCAGAGCGCCCGCACGCCCGCCAGAAACTCCCGGTCGGCCGGATAGATGCCGCCTTCGCCCTGTATGGTTTCCATGATCACCGCGCAGGTCTTCTCATTAAACAGCGCGCGCACGCTGTCCAGGTCATTGAATTTTGCGAAACGGATGCCCGGGATCAGCGGCTTGAACGGCTCCTGGTAATGGTCATTGCCGGTCACCGACAGCGCGCCCAGGCTCCTGCCGTGAAAGGAGTTGGTCATGGCGATGATCTCATGGTCGTGACTGCCGTCCCGGTCATAGGCGTACCGGCGGGCAATCTTTATCGCGCCCTCGACGGCCTCCGTCCCGCTGTTGGTAAAAAACACCTTATCCATCTGCGAAGCCTTCAGAAGCTTTTCCCCTGCTTCGACGGAAGGGCTGTTGTAAAAATAATTGGACACATGGAGCAGCTTTTCCGCCTGCTCCTTAAGCGCCGCCGTGTATTCCTTATCGGCGTATCCCAGGGCGTTTACGGCGATTCCCGCGTAGAAATCCAGGTATTTTTCGCCGTCGGAGTCGTACAGGTACATCCCCTCGCCCCGTTCAAAGACCACGGGATACCGGTTATAGGTCTTATAAAAGACCGATTCGCCCCCGGCGATCCAGCTTTCCTTACTTCTCTTCATGATAATACCGCTCCTCTCTGGCGTTTAAGATGGCCGTTCCGATACCCTTATTGGTAAAGATCTCCAGAAGCAGGCAGTGCGGGATCCTTCCATCCAGGATATGGACCCGGGAGACGCCCTGATGGATGGCGTCAATGCAGTTCTGCAGCTTGGGAAGCATACCGCCGCCCAGTTCGCCGCCGTCCACAAAGGCCTGCGCCTCATCGACGGTCATTTCGGAGATCAGCGAATCCTTATCCTCGAAGTTGCGGTAGACGCCTTCCACATCCGTTAAAAAGGCCAGCTTCTCCGCCTTCATCGCCGTGGCGATGGCGCAGGCCGCGTCATCCGCGTTGATATTATAGGAAAGAAACTGCTCGTCAAAGCCTACCGGGCAGATGATGGGAAGAAAATCCTTCTCTAGAAGGTCATAGATGATCTTGGGATTGACCTCCTCCACCTCGCCAACGTAGCCGATATCCCGGCCGCCGGACAGCTTCTTTCTGCACTTTAACAGGGTGCCGTCCTTGCCGCTGATCCCCACCGCCTTTACGCCCAGCTCGTTCACCAGCTGGACCAGGCTTTTGTTGACCTTATTCAGCACCATCTCCGCGATCTCCATGGTGGCCTCGTCCGTTACTCGCAGGCCGTTGACAAAACTGGGTTCCATGCCGATCTTTCCTACCCAGCGGCTGATCTCCTTGCCGCCGCCATGGACGATGATGGGCTTAAAGCCGGTAAGTTTTAACAGCACCACATCCTGGATGACCTGATGCTTTAGCGCCTCATCCACCATGGCGCTCCCGCCGTACTTTACCACGATAACCTTGCGATTGAACCGCTGTATATAGGGCAGCGCCTCGATCAGGGTCGCCGCCTTCTGCATAATGATCGGATCCATCTCCATATCCTTTACCGTATCCTTTCTCTATTTTCTATGACCGATAATCGGCATTGATCCTGACGTAGTCAAAGGTCAGGTCGCACCCCCAGGCTGTCGCCGAATATGGTCCCATCTTAATATCGGCCACCGCCGTCACCTCAGACTGGGACAGGATCCGGGTGGCTTCCTCCTCGCTGTAGTCAAGGGCTACGCCGTTTTCGATGATCTGCAGCTTTCCCGCCGCGCTGGAAAAGAACAGGTCTACCTGCTCCGGGTCAAACTGCGCGCCGGAGTAGCCCATCGCGCAGAGGATGCGCCCCCAGTTGGCATCATGGCCGAAGATCGCCGCCTTGGTCAGGTTCGACGTGATGACCGATTTGGCCAGGGTGACCGCCTGCGCCTTGCTCTCCGCTCCCACGATCCTGACCTCAAACAAGGCGGTGCATCCCTCGCCGTCACCGGCGATCTGTTTAGCCAGCGCCTGATTGATCATGTTCAGAGCCCGGCAGAAGGTGTCATAATCGTCGCCCTTTTCCCGGATCTCCGGGTTCCCCGCCTGGCCGTTGGCCAGAAGGAGCACGGTGTCGTTGGTGGAGGTATCGCCGTCCACCGAGATCATGTTGTAGGTGTCCTTTACGTCCTCCCGGAGCGCCTCCATCAGAAGCTCCTTGCTGATGGCTGCGTCGGTGGTCACAAAGCTCAGCATGGTGCACATATTGGGGTGGATCATGCCGGAGCCCTTGCACATGCCGCCCATGATCACCTTCTTCCCGCCGATGGTAAACTCCACGGCCGCCTGCTTATGCTTCGTATCGGTCGTCATGATGGCTTTGGATGCCGCCTCGCCTTTCTCAAGGCCGCCGCTAAGCTTTGGCACCATCGCCTCAATCCCCGCCTGAATCCGATCCATGGGGATCTGCATCCCGATCACGCCGGTCGACGCCACAAGCACCGACTCTTCCGAAACGCCCAGCATCCCGGCGGCGGCCCGGGCCGTCCGGCTGCAGCACTCCATCCCTGCCCTGCCGGTACAGGCATTGGCGATCCCGGAATTGATCACCACGGCGTGCGCGTCAGCGCCGCTCATGACCTGGTCCCGGTCCCACTTCACCGGGGCCGCTTTTACCACATTCGTCGTGAAGGTTCCCGCGCTCCGGCAGGGCGACTGGCTGTAGATCATGGCCATGTCCTCCCGAGCCGTATACTTGATCCCGGCTGCCGCGGAAGCAGCCATAAATCCTCTGGCAGCCGTAACGCCGCCCTGAATTTCCCTGATCATAACATCCTCCTTGTTTCCCGGGGCGTTTCCACGAACCGGGTCACATTCTCTTCATTTAATCCGATATCATAAAAATTCACGTCATCCCTGCTGTTCCAGCCCAGGCCCTGCCAGAAGGCATTGCCCACCGCGTTGGATTTAAAGGCGATCAGGCTGATCTTATTGATCCCCTCCCGCCGCAGGGCTTTCGTGCAGGCGCGGACCATCCGGTAGCCGATCCCGTGCTTCCGGTAGCGCTCGGCCACGCACACATGATAGAAATATCCGGTCCGGCCGTCATGGCCGCAGAGGATATCGCCGATGATCTGCCCGTTCTGGACAGCCACCACGCTGGTCGTGGGGTTCCGCCGCAGAAATCGCTCCACACCTTCCCGGGAATCATCGATCGAGCGGATGCCGAAGCCCTGGATCTCTGTCCACAGACGGTACACCGCATCATAGTCCTCCGGGACCATCTCCCGGATCAATATATGCAAAGTTCCTGCCATAAACCGTGCCTTCTCTCCCTTTTCCTTTTTCGTTTTACGGGAACATGGGGACCAGCTTAAGTCCCTTGTCCTCGGGGAGGCCGAACATCAGATTCATGTTCTGCACGGCCTGGCCGGCTGCCCCTTTTACCATATTGTCCATGGCGCCCATCATCACCGCCCGGTTGGTCCTGGGATCCAGCTTCACATTCACATCCACGAAATTGCTTCCCTTCACCCAGCGGGTCTCCGGGCACACGCCCTTTTTCAGCACCCGAACGAAGCGCTCGTCCCGATAGTAACGATCATAGATCTCCCGCAGTTCTTCCTCGGAGACCTTCCCGGTCAGGGAGGCATAGGCCGTCACCAAAATCCCGCGGTCCATGGGCGCCAGATGGGGCGTGAAGCTGATGGTCACCGGCTTTCCGGCCGCACCGGAGAGCTGCTCCTCGATCTCCGGCGTATGGCGGTGCGCCGCCACGCCGTATGCCTTCATGCTCTCATTGACTTCGCAGTACAGGTTGGCGGCCTTGGCTCCTCTTCCCGCGCCGGATACGCCGGACTTGGCATCGATGATCAGCGTATCCGGATCGATCAGCCCCTCCTTCACCAGCGGATACACCGTAAGGAAGGAGCAGGTGGGATAGCATCCCGGATTCGCGATCAGCCGGGCGCTGCGGATCTTCTCCCGGTTGATCTCCGGCAGTCCGTAAACGGCCTCACCGATCAGCTGCGGACTGGCATGCTGCAGCCGGTACCATTCCTCGTACACAGCCACGTCCTTAATCCGGAAATCCGCGCTCAGATCGATCACCTTCGTCCTGGACAGGATCTGTTCATTAATTAAAGAAGCGCAAAGACCCTGCGGCGTGGCGGTAAAGATCACATCCGCCTCATCTGCAATCGCTTCCATATCGTCGCCGCGGCATACGCCCTCCGCGATCTCGTACATATTCGGATAAACCTCGCCGTAGTCCTGACCGACGTAGCTCTTTGAGCCGTACCACACGATCCGGACATCCTCACGCTGGAGCAGAAGCCTCGCCAGCTCGCCGCCCGCGTAGCCTGTCGCCCCGATGATTCCAACCTTGATCATTCTTATTCCACCTTTCGTTCCCGATTCTTTTTAGGCTTACTGTTCCCGTCTCTGCCCGCCGCCTGCGGCCCGGTCTGCCCCCGCACTGAGGATCCGCCGGCTTACTGTTTCATTATATAGTATTTTCTCAAAATGAAAAACAGATTTTTTTGGCAGAAAGATTTTATAATTATACATCCACGATGCATATTATGCAATACCTTTTTCCTTGGAGCATCCAAGCCCCACCTTCCCCGCCGGGAAAATCCTGGCGTAAAGACCTGCGCAAAGCCGTACTTCGGAGCAACGCCGGAGGAATGCGAAAAAAGGCGTGATTTTCCGCTTGCTTTTTCTGATGTTCTGTTGTATATTTATGAGAGCCTAATATTTGGGGAAATAACAGGAGGAACGTTCATGAAAGAGAAAGTAATCTTAGCGTATTCCGGCGGCCTGGATACTACCGCCATTATTCCGTGGCTGAAGGAACATTTTGATTATGAAGTCATCTGCTGCTGCATCGACTGCGGCCAGGGGAATGAATTGGACGGCCTTGAGGAGCGTGCCCGGTTATCCGGCGCTTCCAAGCTGTATATCGAAGATCTTACCGATGATTTCTGCGATAACTACATCATGCCCTGCGTCAAAGCCAACGCCGTTTATGAAAACAAGTACCTGTTAGGTACCTCCATGGCCCGGCCGGCCATCGCCAAGCGGCTGGTTGAAGTCGCCCGCAAAGAGGGGGCCAGCGCGATCTGCCACGGCGCTACCGGAAAGGGCAACGACCAGATCCGCTTCGAGCTGGGCATCATGGCGCTGGCCCCCGATTTAAAGATCATCGCCCCCTGGCGCATGACCGATATCTGGACCTTCCAGTCCCGCGAAGATGAGATGGAGTACTGCCGGCAAAAAGGCATCAACCTTCCCTTCTCCGCCGATTCCAGCTACAGCCGCGACCGCAATTTATGGCACATCAGCCACGAAGGCCTTGAGCTTGAGGAACCGGCCAATGAGCCGAATTATAAGCATATGCTGGTCCTGGGCGTGACGCCGCAAGAGGCGCCCGATGAGCCGGAGTACGTGACCATGACCTTCGAAAAAGGCGTGCCCACCAGCGTAAACGGCGAGAAGATGAAGGTCTCCGACGTGATCCGCAAGTTAAACGAGCTGGGCGGAAAGCACGGAATCGGCATCGTGGATATCGTCGAGAACCGCGTTGTCGGCATGAAGTCCAGAGGCGTATATGAGACACCCGGCGGCACGATCCTGATGGAGGCGCACCAGCAGCTGGAAGAACTGGTTTTAGACCGCGCGACCATGGAAGCCAAGAAGGATATGGGCAATAAGATGGCTCAGATCGTCTATGAGGGCAAGTGGTTCACGCCGCTGCGCGAAGCGGTCCAGGCTTTTGTGGAATCCACCCAGGAGTATGTGACCGGCGAGGTGAAGTTCAAGCTGTACAAGGGCAACATCATCAAGGCAGGCACGACCTCTCCCTATTCCTTATACAATGAGTCCCTGGCCTCCTTTACCACCGGCGACCTGTACGACCATCATGATGCCAGCGGCTTCATCACCCTGTTCGGCCTGCCCTTAAAGGTACGCGCTATGAAGATGGCGGAAGCAGCCAAAGAAAACGAGAACGCGTAAGCAGCTGCCATCCGACCGCTGATCCGAAACGTGAGCAAACAAAAGAGGCAATCCTTTCGAGAATTCCGGCTTTGAAAAAGCGCCATTCTCCGGGATTGCCTCTTCTTTTCATGTCATGACGCCGGGGCAAACGACATCCGCTTTTTGGGCGGATATCCGCGCCTGCCTGACCGGCTTAAAGCATTTTCCGCTCGTCCAGCTCCCTGCGATAGGCGGCAATGACCTGTTTCATGGATGCCTCCCCGGGCGCGCCGATGGTGACGCGCTTTTCCACACAGGTCTTCAGGCTGATCGCCTCATAAATGTCTTCGTTAAAGACCGGGCTGACGGCCCGAAATTCCTCCAAAGTCAGATCATCCAGAGCAATCTTGCGGTCAATGCAGTACAGCACCAGCTGTCCCACAATGCCGTGCGCGTCCCGGAAGGGGATCCCGTTTTTCACCAGATAATCCGCCGCGTCCGTGGCGTTGGTGAATCCGTTTTTCGCGCTGGCCTCCATCACATCCTTGCGGTAAGTGATCGTGGAAAGCATCCCCGTAAAGAGAAGGATGCAGCCCTTGACCGTATCAATGGCGTCAAAGGTCAGCTCCTTGTCCTCCTGCATGTCCTTATTGTAAGCCAGCGGAAGGCTCTTCATCGTCGTTAACAGCGCCATCAGCGCGCCGTACACCCGTCCCGTCTTTCCCCGGATCAGCTCGGCGATATCCGGATTCTTCTTCTGCGGCATGATGCTGCTCCCGGTAGAGTAGGAATCGTCGATCTCCACAAACTGGTACTCATTGGTATTCCAGATGATGATCTCCTCGCAGAAGCGGCTTAAGTGCATGGCGACCGTCGACATCGCCGCCAAAAGCTCGATCAGGTAATCGCGGTCGGAGACGGAATCCATGGAATTCCGGGTCGGACCGTAAAATCCCAGAAGCTGCGCGGTATACTCCCGATCCAGGGAATACGTCGTCCCGGCCAGGGCGCCCGCGCCCAGCGGGCAGTAATTCATCCGCTCATAAATATCGTGCAGACGGCCCCGGTCGCGGGAGAACATCTCGAAATAAGCGCCCAGATGATGAGCCAGGGTGATGGGCTGCGCCTTCTGCAGATGGGTAAAGCCCGGCATAAAGGTCTCCAGATTCTCTTCCATCTGCTTAAGCAGTTCCTCAAGGAGCTGGTACAGCAGGTGATCCATCTCCCTGACCTCGTCCCGGATATACAGCTTCATATCCAGCGCCACCTGGTCATTGCGGCTCCTTCCGGTGTGCAGGCGCTTCCCGGCTTCGCCGATCCGCTCGGTCAGCGTTTCTTCAATGAAGGAGTGGATATCCTCCGCTCCCGGCCCGATCTCCAGGCGTCCTGCTTCGATGTCGTCGCGGATCCCCTCCAGGCCCTCGATGATCGCGTCCCGGTCCTCCTGACTTAAGATCCCCTGCTTTGCCAGCATGGTCACATGTGCAATGCTGCCCCGGATATCCTGTCGCCAGAATTTCTGATCATACGACAGGGATTCATTAAACTGGTGGACCAGCTGATTGGTTTCTTTCGTAAAGCGTCCGCCCCAAAGTTTCATTGTTTTTGTTCTCCTTTCGGATTTGCCGGCGCTGGGGCAGCCCCGCAGGCAGCCCGGCACCGTTTTCTGTTTACGGTTCCTAGTCTTCATCCATGTCCAGATCAGGCCCTATCTCCAGATCCAGATCCTCGTCCAGCCAGTCCTCATCGAACGCATCTGCCCCGCCGTCCGGGCCGCTCTTTTTTCTGCACAGATAAGAGAGGCAAAACGCCGCGCCGATGCCAAGGATGCTGACCGCGCTCAGGATCAGGCCGGTCTTCAGCCCCGGTGGGAAATAGGTGAGGATGATGGTATGGGCGCCCTGGGGAACCTCAAATCCCAGAAAGGCGCCCAGCACCTTCCGGCTCTCTGCCTGGCAGCCGTCCACCAGCACCGTCCAGCCCTCATCATAAGGAATGCTGGTAAACATCGTCCCGCCGCCGTCGGTCTGCACTGTCCCCTCAATCCGGGTATCCTGCCAGCGGGTCACGGTAAGGCCTCCATCTTTCAACGCATCATAGACCTCGCCCAGCGCGTCCTCCTCAAAGCGGTAGGCGCGGGCATCCAGGATCTCGCTGCCCGAACAGGTGACCTTCACCTCCTGTCCCGCCGGTATCCATCCCAGTTCCAGAAAGTACCCCCGGTTCACGTGGTCAAACGTCTTGCTCTCGTCTCCGGTCGTCACGGTTACCTCTTCGATGGATTTATTGATCACGTAGACATAGTAATCCCCATCTTCTTCCGGCGTAAAGCTGAAGGTCTGGCCGTTCACCTCGCCCCACGCGTCCGTAAGGACCGGGCTGCAGCCCAGCAGCGAGGCGAACTGGTTCTGCACCTCCGCCGGCGTCCCGGATTCCGGATTAAATTCCGACTCCAGCACATCGGGAAGCATAAAGCCCAGTGGAAGCGTATAGGTATTCTCATAAAGATACGTGTCCCCGGACTCCGCTATGTACGTCAGGAGGGACGATTCATGCGGAATGGACGAATACAGGGCATAGCGCACCGACAGAAGGGAATCCACTAGCGGCGTGCTCCCGGTGATGCTGTAGGCATTGGTCGAGCTTTCGCAGCCCATCTGCCGGAACCAGTCGGAGAGATCCGCGCTGGCAACCGACGAAAACAAAGACACCGACGGAAAATTCATCCACGCGCCGTCATTTTTCGTCTTTCTGGTCACCTTCTCCACCCGGTAGAAGGTGTTCTTTGGGATCGCATTCTCCGTCAGCTCGCGCACATCGTCGTTATCCCGGATATACGCCGTCCGGCTGGTGGTCGTCACGCTGGTGACCGTCGTGTTGACCGCCGCCTCCAGCGATACCAGGCCCAGCGCCAGAAGCAGAAGTACATTTCTGTTCACACCCTTGTAATGCAGATACAGAAGCCCCACGTACAGCGCAAGCAGGAAAATCGCCACGTAAAATACGATAAAGTGGAACGCGTCATCGGTCACGGTCTGCTCCGCCACCAGCACAAAGGCCGCCGCGCCCCAGAAGGCCAGGATCCGGTGCTTCCAGGGGATGTCCTCCAGTTTTCGGTAAGCGTGGAAGCACATCGTCAGCAGCAGGCAGATATAGATAAACGACTGACGGCAGGGAAGGCTGTTCGGATAGTGGAGGCCGTGCCAGATGAAATTCAGGACATTGACGGAAAAACTCAGGTAAAAAAACAGAAGCAGGCTGCAGCAGACGACCTTTTCCCGTACCGGGATCGTCCTGCAGGCCAGATAAAGCAGGAAAAACATCAGCACTGCCACGCCGCAGTAAATATTCGGCCAGTGATCCAGGCCGATCTCCACCTCCACATTGCCGATATGCCGGGCAAGCATATCGATCACGGAAAAGTAGGAGCTGAAGGTTTTCGGGAAGGTGCTGCTCCCGGAAGCCGTGGACTGCAGGGCGATCACCTCCGGCACCAGCACCGCAGCGGCAAAGCCGCCGGCCCCCAGAGAACTCAGGCAAAAACGAACGACGGCCTTGCCGTACTCCTTAAGGGGTTTGCGCTTCTCCATGATCAAAAGGGCAATGAAATCAATGACCATATAAATACAGATCATAATGGAGATATAGTAATTGGACAGGATGGACAGGCCGAGGCAGATGCAGTACATCCCCCACCTGCCTTGCTTCACCAGCCGTTCCAGGCCTAGAAGGATCAGCGGAAAAAGGATAATGCAGTCCAGCCACATGATATTCCAGCTGTAGGCCGCCATGTATCCCGAAAGCGCGTAAAATATCCCGAAAAACGCCGCGCCGAAGCTTTTGCAGTTAAAGTGCTTCCGCAGATAATACGTCTGGCTGAGCCCGGCAAGACCGATCTTGATCACGATCAGATACGTCATAAACTCGATGACCAGCGACTTGGGGCAGAAGAATAACAGCCAGTTAAAGGGGCTGGCCAGATAATAGGCATAGAGGGCAGAAAAATTCACGCCCAGGCCCACGTCCCAGCTATACAGAAGGCTGCCTCCATTCTGCAGTTTATACTGGAACTCCGAAAAAAACGGGGCATACTGGTGATACATATCGGTGCGCAGAAAGCTTTTCTCGCCAAAGGGGAAGATCCCTCTCTGGATAAAGATGATCACCATCACCAGCACCGGGATCAGAAATGCCGCCAGGTACGCATCCCCCGGGCGGATCGGCTCTTCGTCCGGACGCGCGGCTCTTTCCACGGGAAGCTCCCGCTCTCTGCGCCGTCTCCTCTTCTGCTCGCGCCAAGGCAGGGCAAAGCCGCCCTTCTTTTCTGGCCGGACTTCCGCGCCGACCCTCTGCCGGGCCCCGGCCGGTTCCGGGCTTCGTCCGGCCGCCCGGCTGCGCCTCTCATTCTGGTTTTCCATCTGCAATATGGCGTCCTCCAATTCCTGAGAAATCCGTTCTATATCCGGTGCTTTCATCTTCACTTCCCTTTCATACCCGGTCATTCCGTTTAAAGATCCAGAGCTTGCTGAATATGTAATTCACAACCAGATTCACCGCCGATACCACAGCCTTTGCCAGATACAGGCCGGCTTCAAAGACGCCAATAAGCAGACTTCCCCAGCCGAGCGTATCCACCAGGAAGATCATCAGGATCATGGTCACAAGCCCGGAAAAAACTCTGGCGCCGAAAAAGCTCCACCATTCCCTCCACAGATAGGCCGGCTGAAACCGGTAATTGCGAAAAACCACCAGCTTATTTGACCCGTAGGCAAAGAGCACCGCCGCGAACCAGGAAATCGCCGTGGCGATCCGATAGTCCATGCCCGTGCTTTCGTTTAAGAAGCCAAACACGCCCCAATCGACCAGCGTTGTCAGGATCCCGCAGATCAGATAGCTGACCGTTTCATAATTAACACATCTTCTCCATAGTTTTCGCAGCATATTCACACTCCTGCCCTTCTCTCCCCGCGTATCCCCATCGGCATCCCGCCATCCATCCCCGTACGGCAGGGCGCCGCTGCGCCGCGAAGACAATCGCTATCATTGTATTATACCGAAGGCAAAATGTAAAGCCGAAGGAAAGAATCCTCATCAGGGCTCGGACAGAAGCTCCCTGGCGCCTTCGGAATAATGGATCTCATAATCATCGGTGATAAAATACGCGTACACGCCGTCCATGGACTCGGCCAGTTCCATCCCCTTCTCCAGTCCAAGTGCGAAACAGGAGGTACTTAACGCGTCTCCGTCCACTGACAGCGGCGAGACGACCGTCACCGCCAGGAGGCCGTTCTGGTAGGGACAGCCGTCCTCCGGATTCAGCAGATGGTGGTAGGTCACTCCGTCCAGCGTAAAATACCGCTCATATACACCGGAAGTCACCACGGAAAGATCGTCGATATTCAGGATGGCGATGGTCTCGTTCCTGTCCGCGAACGGCATCTGCAGACCGATGCGAAACGGCGTTCCGTCCGGCCGTGTGCCCACACACAGCACATTTCCGCCCAGATTAATGGTCGCGCTGCGCACCCCGTTCTCCAGAAGATAATCCTTGATCCGGTCCGCGATGTACCCCTTGGCGATGGCGCCAAGGTCGATCGCCGTATCCGGCGAGTCCAGGATGACCTGATCCCCGTCCACATGCACCGTTCGGTAATCCACCCGCCGCACCGCCTCTTCCAGGGCTTCCGCGTCCGGAAGCGCGGCGTCGCTGCCGCTAAAATCCCAGAGAGAGGAAACCGGCTCAATCGTAATATCAAAAGCCCCGCCGGTCAGCTCCCCGTAATCCAGCCCTTTCTGAATCAGCTTTGCGGTCTCCTCCGACACCGTGATCACGGTCTCCTCCGGGTCCCGGTCATTGATCCGGCTGATCTCGCTGGTTTCAATGGTCGTGCTGAACAGTTCTTCGTACTGACGGCAAAGCTCCAGGCTGCCTTCCAGCAGGCTTTCATCCTGGCTGTCATAAAGGGTGACTGACACGAATGTATTCAAAAGAAACGTCGAGCGGCTGATCGGATCGGCGGCCGGCTCTTCTTTCTGACAACCGGCAAGGCCTGCGATCCCCAGAAAAACAAGGGCACATAAGACGGCGGCCTTTCCGGTCCGGCCGCCCCGGCCTGTTCCCCGGCACCGCACCGGCGGTCCTGCTGCCTCTGTTTTCCTCTCCCACGGCCATTTTTTCTGCCTGTTCTTCATCCGTCTGCCTTCCTCCTGTTCCCTGTCCGCTTTCCGAAACAACTACAACGCTTATTTTAGCATTTCTTTCCGAAAATACAAGCGAAGAATACGCTGCCTTACGCAAAAAGAGGATTAACGATTTGCTGTTTTGGACGCATCAATTCAAACTGTCGACAAAGTAAGTACAAAAGCAAATTGGTCAGATGCAGCGCTTACAAGATAAGGATAAAGCTATTCTTTTACGCATAAAAATCAGCCCGATATTGGTTAGATTTCTTCTTCCCCTTCAAAAAAAGCCCGGAACCATGCGGTTTGTTGGTTCCAGGCTTTATCCTTTTCAAAAATTTGTTGTACTTTGTCCAATTTTGGAAGGATCTGACCTCGTCTGACCCGGTTTTTCTTTTGAATGGATGTCCCGATTTGTCAGGATTTGGTCAGACCGAATCCAGTTTATCTTGTTACTTTCTCATGTGAGCCTGCTATCCGGCCAGTCCCTTTTATCCAATCATTAGCCTTTGAGAATCTCGATGGCTTCGTCACGATAGCAGTCCATGAGATAGGGGAT
>CAYRMW010000047.1:0-18264 GCA_964425595.1 uncultured Lachnospiraceae bacterium | reverse complement strand
AGGCTGCCGGACCGATGCAGATCGCCTCGTCTGCCAGCATGGTATGAAGCGCTTCCCTGTCTGCCTCCGAATACACAGCTACCGTTTTGATTCCCATCTCTCTGCAGGCACGGATGATCCGCACCGCAATCTCGCCCCGGTTCGCTACTAAAATCTTATCAAACATGGCAACCTCCCGCCGCGGTCTAGCCGACCATAAATGTTAATTCTGCTGAAACCGCCACTTTTCCGTCTACTGTAGCGGTAGCCTGGCCCACACCCACCGGACCTTTCTGCTTGATGATCCTGCACTCTAAGCGAAGCTTATCGCCCGGGATAACTTTTTTCTTAAATTTAGCGCTGTTGATGCCGCCAAAATAAGCGATCTTCCCCTTATTTTCCTCTTTGGAAAGGATCGCGACCGCTCCGGTCTGCGCCAGCGCCTCAATGATCAGCACGCCCGGCATGACCGGCTCCTGGGGAAAATGACCGGCAAAAAACGGTTCGTTGTAAGTTACGGACTTATACCCCACTGCCCCAACGCCCGGCTCCAGTTCTTCGATGCAGTCGACCAGAAGAAAAGGATGGCGATGCGGCAGGATCTCCTGAATTTCTTTAATTCCCAACATAGAATCCTCCTGCCTTTCCTGCCCTCTTATCCGATGCGGAACAGGGGCTGCCCATACTCTACAGCATCTTCATTATTGACCAGAATGGCTTCCACCACGCCGTCGTATTCGCTTTCAATTTCATTCATCAGCTTCATCGCCTCGATGATGCCAAGGATCTGTCCCTTCTTTACCCGGTCGCCCACCTTGACAAACGGCTCGGCCTCCGGAGAAGACGCGCTGTAAAACACGCCGACTAAAGGAGAGGTCACGACCTTGTCCGAATCGATCTCTTCATGAACTGCCGGCGCTTCCTTAGCCGGATGGGCGGACTCTGCCCGCTCGGAAGCAAAGATGCCATCGCTCAGGCTTACCTCCTTGATCTCCGGTTCCGGAACAGCGATGGTGACCGTTCCCTCACCGGGAGCCTTCACGGCAATCACTTCCTTTTTGCGTTTCAGGGAAATCTTCATATTTCCCTCTTCCAACTCAAAGCTGGTCAGGCCGTAATCGCTTACCGCCTGGATCAGCTTCATAATCTCATTCATATCCATATATGCCGTTCCTCCTGCCTTTCTGGCATCAGCCCTGATATTTCTTTACCAGGACGGTCGCGTTGTGTCCGCCGAATCCAAGAGAGTTGCTGATCGCGCAGTTTACATCCATGGAAACGCCGTCACCCTTGGTGTAATCTAAGTCGCATCCCTCTCCTTCCTGCTCCAGTCCTGCCGTAGCGTGGACAAAGCCGTCTTCGATCGACTTGACGCAGGTGATGAATTCAACGCCGCCCGCGGCGCCCAGGAGATGCCCGATCATGGACTTGGTAGAATTGATCTTTACTTTGTATGCATGGTCGCCCAAAGCCAGCTTGATCGCCTTGGTCTCGAACAGATCATTGTGATGGGTGCTGGTGCCGTGCGCGTTCACGTAATCGATGTCTTCCGGCTTCATCCCTGCATCCCGGATGGCGTTGATCATGGCTCTGGCCGCGCCGCTTCCGTCTTCAGCCGGTGAAGTGATATGATAGGCGTCGCAGGTAGCACCGTAACCGCCTATCTCCGCGTAGATCTTCGCGCCTCTTTCCAGGGCATGCTCCAGGGATTCCAGCACGACCACGCCGGCCCCCTCACCCATGACAAAGCCGTCCCGGTTCTCGTCAAAGGGCCGCGAAGCGTGCATGGGATCTTCGGAAGTAGAGAGGGCCGTCAAAGCCGCGAAGCCGGCCACGCCGATCGGGCAGATACTGGCCTCCGTACCGCCGGCCAGCATCACATCCGCCTCTCCGTACTGGATCGAACGGAATGCCTCGCCGATGCAGTGCGTACCACTGGCACACGCCGTGACTACGTTGATATTTTTCCCTTTTAATCCAAACTGTATGCTCACATTTCCGGCTGCCATATTGCTGATCATCATGGGAACCAGAAGCGGCGCCACCCTGTTCGGCCCTTTTTCCAGAAGGATCTTGTAATTTTTCTCAAATGCCTGCAAAGAGCCGATCCCCGAACCGACGGATACGCCAACCATAAACGGGTCTTCCCTGCTGATATCCAGGCCGCTGTCCTCGATGGCCTCCCTGGCTGCCGCTACCGCATACTGGGAGAACAGCTCCATCCTCCTGGCCGCTTTCGGATCCATATAATCCCTGGCGTTGAAATCCTTCACTTCCGCCGCCAGCTTTGCCTTGTAATCTGTGGTATCAAAGCAGCTGATGGGGCCGATCCCCACTTTTTTCGCCTTTAAGCCGTTCCAAAAGCTATCCACGCTATTTCCGATCGGGGTAATCGCTCCCAGACCGGTAACTACAACTCTTCTGCTCATACGATCCTATCCCTTCTCCATATTCAATGCGATCCTGTTTATCTGGTCACATACCTGCATGCACAATCTCCCTGCATCATCACATAGCCATGCCGCCGTCCACACAGATCACCTGTCCGGTAATGTACCTGGCGTGCTCGGAAGCCAGAAATACGGCGGTCTGGGCAATGTCCTCTACCTCGCCGAAATGCTTCATGGGGATCTGTTCGGTCACTGCCGTCTTCACAGAATCCGCCAGGACATCCGTCATCTCCGTCCGCACAAATCCCGGAGCGATGGCATTTACCGTAATGCCTCTGCTGGCCAGTTCCCTGGCCGCCGCCTTGGTCAGACCGATCACGCCTGCCTTGGAGGCGCTGTAATTTGCCTGTCCCGCGTTCCCCATCACACCGGAAACAGAAGAAATGCTGATGATCCGTCCCGATTTCTGCTTCAGCATCTGCCTGGATACATGCTTAACACAGTTAAACGCTCCCTTTAAATTCGTGGAGATCACCGCATCGAAATCTTCCTCGCTCATCTTCATCAGAAGATTATCCCGGGTGATCCCCGCATTGTTTACCAGGATATCCAGACGGCCGTAGCGCTTGATCACATCCGCCATCATCTCGCCGCAGGCAGTAAAATCCGACACGTTGCACTGAATGGCCTCTGCCTTTCCTCCGGCCGATTCGATCTGCGCAACGACCTCCGCCGCTTTGCCTGCAGAACCATTGTAATTGACGATCACTGCCGCACCTTCCGCCGCCAAAGAAAGAGCGATCGCTCTGCCGATTCCCCGGCCTGCTCCAGTTACCAGTGCTACTTTATTTTCCAGCATCATTTCTGCAGTACCTCCAACGCTTTCTCGATGTCTTCCATCTTCTCTATGTTAAGGACTTTGACGTCCCGATTGATCTTTTTCATAAATCCGGCCAGTGTCTTTCCCGGCCCGATTTCGATAAAGGTGTCTGCTCCTGCCCCGATCATGGCTTCCACACTCTGCTGCCAGCGCACGGAAGAGGAAACCTGCCTGATCAAAAGCGGTTTCACCTGCTCCGCATCCGTCACGAAATCAGCGGTTACGTTAGCCACATAGGGGATGACCGGCGTATGGATCTTAACGCCTTCCAGCACCTTTCCTAATTTTTCTCCGGCCTCCACAAGCATACCGGAATGGAAGGGACCGGATACGTTCAGCATAACGGTCCTTTTCGCGCCTGCCTCTTTTAACCGGGCACACGCCTCCTCCACCGCTTCCTTCCTGCCGGAAATAACGATCTGTCCGGGGCAGTTATAATTAGCCACCCACACATCATCGATCGCGTTCACTACTTCATCGATTTTTTCCGCTCCAAGAGCCAGTACAGCCGCCATCGCGCCGATCCCTACGGGAACCGCCTCCTGCATCAGGATTCCTCTCTGACGCACGGTAGCAATGGCATCCTCCTCGCTCATCACGCCGGCTGCGACCAGGGCTGCGTATTCTCCCAGGCTTAAGCCCGCTGCCATATCCGGCTTTACGCCCTTCTCTTCCAGCACCTTCGTCATGGCAATGCTGGTGGTTACCATGGCTGCCTGCGTGTACTCGGTGATATTCAGCCTGTCATTCTCCTGAAAGCACAGCTCGGGCATTGAAAATCCTAACAGCGAAGAAGCCTTCTCGTACATATTCTTTCCAATCTCCGTGTTTTCGTAAAAATCCTTTCCCATCCCGACGTACTGGGCTCCCTGACCCGGGAAAATAAATGCAATCTTGCTCATATGCAGCTCCTTTTACCCTAATGTCCCACTACCTTTTTAACAGCTTCTCCGCCTGCTCCATCATCTCATCGATCATCTCCTTGCAGGTCTGCTCCTTACTGATCATCCCCGCGATCTGACCGGCCATGACCGTTCCGTCGGTGATATCGCCTTCCTGGACCGCCTTGCGAAGCGTCCCCAGCGTAAGGTACTCCAGCTCCTCAAAGCTCTTTCCTTCCTGCTCCAGACGGTTATATTCTCTGGTCATCTTGTTGCGCAGACAGCGCACCGGATGTCCATGGCTGCGGCCGGTCACAGCCGAATCGATGTCCTTGGCCTTGATGATCCTCTGCTTGTAATTCTCATGCACGATGGACTCCTTGGAAACCACGAAACGGGTTCCGATCTGCACGGCCTCAGCCCCAAGCATAAAGGCAGCCGCGATTCCTCTTCCGTCGCCGATGCCGCCTGCCGCGATCACCGGGATAGAGACCGCGTCCACGACCTGGGGGACCAGCGTCATGGTGGTCGCCTCTCCGATGTGTCCTCCGGACTCCGTCCCTTCCGCTACGACAGCATCCGCGCCGTATTTTTCCATCCTTTTTGCCAGAGCGACCGAAGCCACGACCGGAATCACCTTAATCCCGGCGGACTTCCACATATCCATGTACTTTTCCGGATTTCCGGCGCCGGTCGTGACGACCTTCACGCCTTCTTCCACGACCACTTTGGCCACTTCCTCTGCGTACGGACTTAACAGCATGACATTTACGCCTACCGGTTTGTCCGTAATGGCTTTTACCTTGCGAATTTCTTCTCTTACTACTTCTGCAGGAGCATTCGCCCCGCCGATCAATCCGAGACCGCCTGCTGCAGATACGGCAGCTGCCAAATGATGCTCCGCTACCCAGGCCATACCTCCCTGGATAATTGGAAATTCGATTCCTAACATTTCTGTTACTCTTGTTTTCATTCTTTCCTCCTGCCGCACTGCGCGGTAAAATCTTATATATGACGCGGAGGCCGAAAATACTCTCGACCTCTTCAATCAACTCAGGCCTCTACGCCCTTATTCTTCAGATAATTGATCACATCGCCAACCGTCGCCATGTTCTCCAGATCCTCTGCGGGAATCTCTACGCCGTACTCATCCTCCAGAGCCATCACCAGCTCAAACAGATCCAGGGAATCCGCTCCCAGGTCATCCTTAAATGAGGAGGTCTCCGTAATGCTGTCCGCCTCTACGCTTAACTGGTCCGCAATCAGTTCTTTCATCTTCTCCAACATAGTTTCTTTCTCCTTTTTATGTATTCTTATTTATGGTTCGCCTGCCGCGGAATTTACCATTCCAGCAGGATCGCTCCCCAGGTCAGTCCTCCGCCGAATCCGGCCAGGACGATCTTATCTCCCCGCTCCAGCTTTCCTTCCCGGTTCATCTCGTCCAGGAGGATCGGGATGGAGGCCGCGGAAGTATTTCCATACTTCCGGATATTCATAGGAAACTTCTCCAAAGGTTCCTTCATCCGCTTTGCCACCGAATCGATGATCCGCTCATTGGCCTGGTGAAGCAGGTAATACCGAACTTCCTCCATACGCGTGCCGTTGGCTTCCAATACCTGATTGATACATTCCGGAACCTTCTTCACGGCAAATCTAAACACTTCCTGTCCGTCCATCCGGATGTATCCCATCTCCGGTTTTTCCTCCGTCAGGAAGTTTCCCCCGGAACGGGACTGGCAGTTAAGTACTTCCCATTTTTTTCCGTCGCACCCGAGCAGGCCGGCAAAGAGCCCGCTCTCCTGCGCTTCGATCACTGCCGCTCCGGCACCGTCGCCAAAAAGCACACAGGTCTTTCGGTCGCTCCAGTCAGTCAGCTTGCTGATGTCGTCCGCTCCGATCACCAGAGCTCTCCGGTAGATCCCGGACTGAATAAAACTGTGGGCCGTCATTAAGGCGAAAACAAAACCGGAACATGCCGCACTGATGTCAAAGCCCGCCGCGTTTACCGCGCCGATGGCCGCCTGCACCTGACAGGCCGTACTCGGAAAGTTATATTCCGGCGTCGATGTACCCACAATGATCAGATCCAGTTCTTCCGGCCGGATCCCGGCGTTTTCGCAGGCCAGCTCGGCTGCCCTTGCTGCCATCCCGGATGTGCCAAGACCTGCAGTCAGATGTCTTTCCTTGATTCCTGTCCGGGAACTGATCCATTCATCGCTGGTTTCCACGATCTCCGCCAGATCATCGTTGGTCACCACCCGTTCTCCAGGGCAGAACCCGGTTCCTGTGATTTTCGTCGTCATAATCTATCCTTCATTCTTTTTCTGGACTTATATAAAGCTTTGAAAGTCAAAGTAATCATAGTGAATTCATATGCGTTTGTCAAGAACTTTTCCGTGAAAAGCCCGGGCAACATCCCGGTTGTCATGCTCAACATTGACAGATCCTTACAATTTATGGTATTGTATAGCTGCAAGGGGTGAACTTTAAATCATTTACAAAGGGGGTTTATCAATGAAAACCACGGGTGTTGTTCGTAAGCTGGACGAACTTGGGCGGATCACGCTCCCCATCGAGCTGCGAAGGAGTCTCGACCTGGATGTTAAGGACGGCCTTGAGATCTCCGTCCAGGACAACTGCATCATCCTGAGAAAGGCGGAATCCGCCGATATCTTCAACGGAAGCACCGAGGATCTGGTGGAATACGAGGGACGGAAGGTTTCCAAAGAGTCCATCCGCCGTCTTGCAAAGATTGCCGGCATGACGATCGTTGAATGACGCAGACCCCAACGGGGAGTCTGTGAACATAAAAAAGAAGGACTTAAGCGGGCGCTGCCTGCGGCAGCCCTTCTTTTTTGTTTGTTCGCATACAAACCGCCCGCAGCTAACCCCTCTCCTCTGCCTGCCGCAGATAAGAGGCAGCGATCTCCTCTACGCCGCCCGGCGTATCGGATACCCAGGCAGCAAAATCCTTTCCGGAATCGCGCACCGTATTCCCCAGCTGAACCAGGAACCGCGGGATATCCTCCTCCAGCATCACACCGGCTTCCCTGCCAAACTGTTCCTCCCCCTGACGGTCGCATCCGCTGCAGAACAAAACGAATGCCGGCTGCGGTTTTCTGTCGATCAGCTTCACCCCGCCGCGAAAGCCGAGTGCGCCGATCTGATGCGTCCCGCAGGAAGACGGACATCCGGATATGTGGATCTGCGGAAGGACGCCGTCGGGAAGGCCGGCCTCCCACGCCGCTTCTACCACGGAACGCAAAAGCTTCTGCGAATCCCTCACGCCTACCTGGCAGATGCCGGCCCCGATACAGGCCACCGATGTCTCAAATACCGTCCCGGCCCCGTCCGACAGCACCTCCTCCAGCTTCTTTGCTTCCTTTCCGGTAAGATTGATCACATACAAAGATCCATCCGGGGAAAGGCGGAGCTCTACCTGCTCCATATCCTCGATTATAGCATAGATTTCCCGGAATTTACACGGTTTTATTAAACCTCCGATGGGATAATAATGGATCCGGTACAGCCCCTGCTGCCTCTGCCTGCTGATCCAGCGTCCGCACGCTTCACTTCCGTCCCCGGTCTTGGTGATTTTTGTCTTAACCGGCGTTATCGTCAGATCCTCACCGGACCGATAGATGCCTTCCAGCTTTTCGGAAAACGCGTTTTTATATCCGTCCCGGCCCAGCACATCCTGCATATAGCGTGTCCTGGCCTTGGCCCGGTTTTCATAATTTCCATATGCCCGGAACGTCTCCCACATGGCGCGGATATAGTAAAGGATCTGGTCAGGCTCCACCCCCTCTCCCACCTTCACGCCAAATTTCGGGTTTGCCCCCAGTCCTCCGGCGCTGTATACATCAAACAGCCCATCCTGTCTGGCCACAAATCCCAGGTCCCGAAAGGTCGCATGACTGACATTCGCCGGGCTGTTGGAAAAGCCTGTCTTTAGCTTGCGGGGCATTTTCTCCGCCTGAATAAAATGCATCAGATAATCCGCCGCGGCCTCCGCGTAAGGAAGCACATCAAAATATTCCTCTTCCGTACCGGACAGGGGGGACATCATTACGTTTCTCGGAAAATCCCCGCCTCCTCCCATGGTAACGATGCCGCAGTCCAGCGCCTTCTCCATGATCGCGCACACCGCGTCCTGCTTCAGATTATGAAACTGCACCGTCTGGCAGGTCGTAAGATGAACAAGATCCACATGATACTCTTCTACCATGTCCGCCAGGAATTTTAATTTTTCTTTTGTTATCCTTCCTGCCGTCATCCGCAGACGGAGCATACTCTCCCTGCCGCTTCTCTGGGCATAACTCCCGTATTTTCCGGAAAACCCCTTATAGCTCCCCTTGTCCATCTCTCCGTTATAAAACAAACTGGTCTTTTCCCTGAATTCTTCCAGCCCCTCTTTCCATTCCTCCGGTTCAATTTTCTTCATCCTCAATTCCCCTATCGTTTATTTTCTTCTTTCAGCATAAACTGGTAAACATCCCTTTTGCTGATCCCCCTGTCTTTCGCCACCGCCTTCATGGCGCTTTTGGTATCCATCCCCTCTTCCAGATATCTTTCCATGTGCTGCGCAATCGAGAGGGATTCCCATGCCTTCTGTTTTTCTTTTTCGATTTCCTCCGGCAAACGTCCCTGAATTACCAGGACAAATTCTCCCCTCGCCTCACGGTTATTATACCTTTCGGCTGCCGCGGAAAGGGTCGTAAACTCCGCCTCTTCATACTTTTTTGTCATCTCTCTGCAGATCGTGATCTTCCGATCTCCCAGCGCTTCATACAGTTCCTCCAGCGTTCCGGCCAGATGATGCGGCGCTTCATAGAGAACGATCGTCCTCGTCTCACGAGAAAGTTCCGACAGGATCCTGCTCCTCTCCTTCTTATCCGCCGGGAGAAAAGCTTCGAAACAGAATCTTCTGGTCGGAAGTCCGGACATGGTCAGTGCGGTAACGCACGCCGCCGGACCGGGAAGGGAAGTGACCGCGATCCCCGCCTCGATGCACTGACGCACCAGTTCTTCTCCCGGGTCCGATATTCCCGGCGTCCCCGCGTCCGTGATCAGCGCCACATTCCGTCCCATCTGCATCTGTTCCACCAGATATCTCGCCTTCTCGACCTTATTATATTCGTGATAACTGGTCATGGGCGTCCGGATCTGAAAATGATTCAGCAGCTTGATGCTGTGCCGGGTATCCTCCGCCCCGATCAGATCCACTTCCTTTAATGTCTTCAGCACCCGCAGAGTAATGTCATCCAGATTTCCTATGGGCGTGGCACACAAATATAATTTTCCCGCCATGATCCTTCCTTTCCCGATATCCTTAAGCCGCCGTTTCGCGCACCGCAAACGCCGGGCTATCCATAAAGACTTCGGACCTCTTCTGAATACACGCCCGGCTCACGAAAGACCACCACCGGCTTTTCTACCTTCACCATGGAACGGCCTCCGCGCACCGCTTCGATCAGCACCATATTGGCCTCTTTATCCAGAAAGGGATGGACAAAGCGGATCCTCTTCGGCTCAAGCTTACGGCCCGTCAGCGCATTGACGATCTCCGCCAGGCGGTGAGGCCGGTGCACCAGATAAAACCGGCCGCCCGGCCTGAGCAGTCCGGCTGCCTGGCCGACCACATCTTCCAGAGTGCACAGGATCTCGTGGCGGGATATCGCCTTTTTTTCGTTCGGATTTTTAAGCCCATGCGCCTCATTGATATACGGGGGATTCGCCGTAATGACATCAAAGGAGGCAGCCGGAAAGATCGCCGACGCTTTCCGGATATCCCCGTCAATGATCTCCACCTTATGTTCCAGGTCATTGAGCTTCACGCTGCGCCGTGCCATCTCCGCTACCTCTTTTTGTATCTCCAGGCCGGCGAAATGCTTTCCCTCCGTCTTCGCTTCCAGGAGGATCGGAATAATACCCGTGCCGCTCCCCAGATCCAGGACCTGCTCGCCTGCCTTTACCTGTACAAATCCGGAAAGAAGCACCGCGTCCATCCCGAAGCAGAACCCGTCCCGGCTCTGAATGATCCGGTATCCGTTCCTTTCCAGGTCATCGACCCTTTCGTTCTCCCGAAGAAGGACCAGTTCCCCCTTGGGCGAAAACACGGTTCCTTTCCCGGAAATATGCTCTTTCTGCGTCATGACAGTTTTGCTTTTCCTTCCTTCTTCCCCGCATGTTCCGCCGGTTTATGTTCGGGATGATGATGTTTATCGTTATGGTTATCCTTTTTTTCTTTCTTTTTCCTGGGCTTGAATTTCAGCTGTTCTACCCGGTATTCGCGGATCTCCTTCTCATCGTGACTGACCGTCACCAGGACCTTCACGGTCTGACGCAGCACGTTCACACTCTGGACCTCGCCCTTCAGCCCGTCATCCGTCGTTACAAAATCCCCGTTTCCGGGAAGCTTACTGTTTAAAACATGATAGGTTTCTTCCTCATTTTTCAGGCAGCACATCAGGCGGCCGCAAACACCGGAAATCTTCGAGGGATTCAGTGAGAGATTCTGCTCCTTGGCCATCTTGATCGAAACCGGAATAAATTCCGATAAGTAGGAATTGCAGCAGAGAGGCCGGCCGCAGATGCCGATCCCGCCCAGGATCTTTGTCTCGTCCCTGACGCCTACCTGACGAAGCTCGATCCTGGTCTTAAAGACAGCCGCCAGATCCTTCACCAGCTCCCGGAAATCGATCCTCCCATCCGCCGTAAAATAAAAAAGCAGCTTATTATTATCGAAAGTATACTCCGCATCGATCAGCTTCATTTCCATTCCTCTTTTGCGGATCTTTTCCAGGCAGATTTTAAACGCTTCTTTTTCTTTTTCTTTATTTCTTGCCTCAATGGCCCGGTCTTCGTCCGTCGCCATGCGGATCACCTGTTTTAACGGCTGTACGACCTTTTCATCCTTCACCTCCCTGGCTCCCAGCACCACATGGCCAAATTCGATCCCCCTGGCCGTCTCTACGATTACGTTATCTCCGGTCCTGATCGCCAGACCGGCGGGATCAAAATAATAAATCTTTCCCGCAGCCCGAAACCGGACTCCGATCACTTTTGTCATCCTTTAGTTCTCCTTCATCACTAGTAACATCAGCTCCAGGACCAGCTCGGTATTGACATTCGCATTCAGCCGGACTCTGGCCTTATCCACTGCCTCCAGAACATTCTCCAGGCCGTCATAACCGCTGTTCTTGCTGATCTCATTAATCGCTGTATACTGATCCTTAAAGACCAGAAGATTGACATCCTTAGTTACCTTGAACATCAGCACATCCCTGTACCACAGCTGCATAAAATCCAGGCACTCATACAGGTCAACCTCTTCTTCCCGCAGTTTCCGGATAAAATTCAGCATATCCGCAATATCCATATCCTTCAGCGACCGGAGCAGATACAGCATCTCACTGTGCATCAGTCTGAAGCTTTCCGAAGAAGCCAGATGGATGGCCCTTCCCAGATTTCCTCTGGCAAAGGCTGTATAGATGTCCGCGTCCTGCTCTTTTATCCCCATCGTCTCCGTAAGATATTCCTTCACCACGGAATCCTTCAGCGGTTTAAGCTTAAGCTGCACACACCTCGACTGGATGGTAGGCAGAAAGGCATCCTCGTTCGTGGAAAGAAGGAGGATCACGGCGTAAGAAGGAGGTTCTTCTATGGTCTTTAACAACGCGTTCTGCGCCTGGACCGTCATCTTCTCCGCCTCATCCACAATGTAAATTTTATATCCCCCATTATAAGGTCTGATCTCTATGGTTTGATTGATCTGGCTGCGGATATCCTCCACGCCGATACTGGCCGACTTTTCATGCATGACATAAATCAGGTCCGGATGATTTCCGCTCAGCACCTGACGGCAGGCGTGGCACTCCAGACAAGGTTCTCCCCCTCCTCTCTTTTCACAGAGAAGAGACAGGGCAAACGCGTCAGCCAGAGATTTCTTTCCCATCCCTTTTTCCCCTGTCAGAATATAGGCGTGAGAAACCTTGTGCGACGCGATTGCTTTTCTTAAATGCTGCTTAACCACATCCTGTCCCAAAATCGTCGAGAATCCTGGCATGAACATTCCCCCTCAGCGTATTCTGCTTTTTCTATTCTACTCTATTATGCGTTGAAAAACAATAAAAATCCATCCGGCAAACCTTCTGTCGGCCGCTTCACAAAAGTACCAAAAAAACCGGCCCTTCCTGTCACATCATGAAAAGCCGGTTTCCTGCCTGCTGCTTCCTGCCGGACACAGCTTATTATTCCGATTCGTTCGCGCAAAGAGCGCTGTCCAAAAGCTTTAAAAACTCGAGAACACTGAAAAAATCCTTTTTTATTTCCTCATCCGCCCATATCAGGTTGCCCTGCCAGGTTGAATTCTGACGGTACTGCACATGGAGAATAAACGTAGCGATCTTTCCCCTGTGATCAAGTACTTCCTGCGCTGTCATCGCCTGTACCAGAGGCATCTGATCCTTCTTCGGTTCGTGATCTTCTTCCTTCTTCATCTTTTTAAAGCTGCGGCACCGCGTAGAAGTCTGCGGATAATTGATCTGATCAAAGAAACTGTCCAACAGCATGATCATACTGCCGCTGCTCGGAAAAGGGATGCCTTCACTGCTGTATTTATGATAGATCCTCCCGCTGTAGTCTTCCTTCCTGCATGCATCAATGCAGATACAGGTCAGATTCGGTGCGGCGGTATTGATTCGATATTTTCCCATCTCTTCCGTCTTCCTTTCTGTCGTCCGCTCCTGTCACTTCTTTCTCCACCGGTTCCCGGAAGCGCCGAAATGCAGATCGGTCTTCTCTTTCCGGATCTCCGCGACGGAAGAAACGTAATACCGCAGCTGTACCTTCTGATGAGGGCACATTTCCCGAAATTTCGCATTGATCCGCATAAATGCGACCTCGCAGTCTTCCTGCTTGATTCCGATCAGCAGGATCAGAAACTGGTTCCGGCTGCAGCGCGTATACAGATCACCCCGGCGCAATGATTTGCCGATCGCCTGATTTAAATGCGCCGCGCACTCCGTCAGCAGATCCTCGCGCTCCATGGGATTTCCCTTGCTGTCAGTCAGCGTACAGAGCATAAGAAAGACAGAAAGCCCGCTCCTTTCGATCATACGGACAATGATCCGGTAGCTGTCGATAAAACTGGGATAACTGCAATAATACGCTCCGGATAAAAATTGCTTCTCTTTCAGGTTGCTCCGGATATCCGTCAGTGTTCCCATCGCGTAGTGGATCTGCCCGCTCATGGCCCTGAACCGCGCCAGCATCTTTTCTGATGGAGATAATCCCAGCTCTTCAAAGAACAGAGTGGTCGAGTCTTCATAAACTTTCAGCGCTTCTTTATATCGGTTCATGGCCAGAAGACAATCGATCTGGACCAACTGCCACTCTTCAAACGGATAAAGCTCGATTGCCCGGCCGCACAGGCCTAAGACCTCCTCATACCGGCCTTTTTTCTTCAGTAGCCTGCAGGCCTCTCGCAGGCAGTCAAAATACTTATCCTTGCAGCGGACGCTCTCTGCCGCAACCCACTCTTCCTTCGACAGGAACGGGAGCAGTTCGCCGGAATAGCTTTCGCATACCTGTTTCAGCTCCCCGATCTTCTCTTCCGTGTCTTCCATCTCCAGAGCCTGAGACGCATGTTCAAGGAAAAGTTTATAATCCACACGGACATCCAGATGTCCGCCAAAACGGTAAATCCCCTTTTCTACCACTATGTAATTGTCCTTGAGGATGATCGTATCTTCAAGGATCCTGCGAAGACGGAACACCAGGATACGAAACGCGTTCTTTGTATCCTGCGTATCCTCACGGCCATATAAAAATTCCAGCAGCTGTACTCTGGGAATGCCATCTTCGCCTGCTCCTAAAAGCAGGAGGAAAAGCTGCATGACCTTGCTTGTCTGGCTGCACTTAAGTGTGAATTCCCTGTCATCGTAGTAAAAAGACAGACCGCCCAGCATATTCACTGTAAATACTGGTCTTTTGTTTTCCATAACATCCCCCTGCACGCATCGCTGTTGATCAATTTACGTCCATTCCTACATCGTTCACCGGTCATTATAAAGTATTGGATTCGTTTTTTCAACTTACAATTTTCTTTTATTTTTTGGGTAATGCCGCAAAACTTTCAGACGATATCCTACATTACTTTTTATTCCATATATATCAAATCCTATTTTTATATAATTTAATATTATTTCGACTATTTCGTCGATAATCATCTCCCCGGGAACCAGACACGGTATGCCCGGAGGATAAAGGTACACATAATCTGCCGCGATCCGGCCCGAAGACGCCAGAAGATCAGTCTCCTCCGAAGGCATTTCCAGTGCCTGATAAACGGGACAGACCGTCCTGCCCCGGGGAAGCTGATCTTTCCCCGGACTGCTTATCTTCCCGCCGCCGTCACACGCAAGCACCCTGTCCATGTCTGCCGCGGCCCTAAAGAGACGCGCAAGGCCCTCTTCCGTATCCCACAGACTGGTGAGCGCCAGCGCATACCGCGGCGCGCACATCTCCAATTCCAGATGGTATTTCCGGCGAAACTGACCGCCCAGCCAGTTTCCGCTTTTTCCTGTCTTTCCCGTGTCAAAGATGATCTTGGACAGATCCACATCAAAGACACCATGCTTCCCCGCCAGCTCCCTTCCCGGAACCGCAAGGGAAGAAAAATCTCTCGTTTTCTCCCTGAACTGCTCCATCTTTGCGGAAAGCCACGACAGTTTTTTTCTTCCGCTGCCGTCCATGTACTGAACACACTGCTCTGCCGCCGCCATCAACACGTAAGATGGACTGCTGCTCTGGTACACCGTAAGGAACCACCGGATCCTTTCCATCTTCTCTCTGCCCAAAAACTTCTCTTTCATGTGAAGGATCGCTGTCTGCGTCAGGGAGGGCAGCGTTTTATGAAGGCTTTGTATTACCACATCGGCTCCGCAGTCCAATGCGGACTGGGGAAATTCCCCCTGATGTCCAAAGGGAAAATGCGCGCCATGCGCTTCATCCACAAGAAGGGGAATCCCCTTCCGATGCGCGGCTGCCGCAATGCCGGCGATATCCGATACGATGCCGTCGTAGGTCGGCGATACGATCAGAACAGCCTGGATATCCGGGGTATCATCAAGGATCTTTTCCACATCTTCCGGCAAAATCCCCCCGTTTATCCCCAAATCCGCAATAAATTGTGGATAAATATACTCCGTTTCCAGCGCATTGAGGAAAACCGCATGATAAACCGACTTATGGCAGTTCCTGCTGATCAGGATCTTTCCACCTCTTCTGACGCAGCCGCTGACGGCAGCAAGGATTCCCCCGCTGCTTCCATTCACCAGATAAACGCTTTCGTCCACCCCGTATATCGCCGCTGCATGTTTCATGGAATCCAGAAGAAGCCCCTCCGGATGATGCAGATCATCAAATCCGCTGATCTCGGTAATATCAATGGAAAACGGATTAGGAAAGGCTCCTGCCAGTCCTTCCTCTTCTCCAAGATTTCTCTTATGTCCGGGCATGTGAAAAGGATAGGCATCCGAAACCGAATATGTTTTTAATTGACTGAGAATCGTATTTTTGTCCATACTGCCCTGCTTGCTGATATCCTCCCTTTTTCCCGGCTTGTTGCATTTTATATTTGCTTTCGCTATAATGATACCCGAAACTTGATCATACAAAACAGGAAAAAGGAGCTTACGATGAGAACGGAAACCTTTAAAATGGAACGTCCTGATCTGGTAAAAGCCGGAGATCAGGTAAAGATCATCGAACGTCCCGGCGCCAGCGGCTACAGCTACATCATTGATCCGGCGGTAGCCATGTCCGGGTGCTATCCGTCCCGGGAACGCATTCAATCTCCCTACGGTATCGTAAAAGAGGTTCAGGAAAATGACCGCGGCTTTTACGTTATCGTGGAATTTGATGAGTGACCTTCGCAGTATCCGGACCTAATAACCTGGGCCGACAAATTCTACTGAACCGGATACGTTTCCGGATTCTGGATTCGCCTCAATGGTAGGGATGGCTTCCGGCGCCGGCGCGGAGGCTGCCGGTGGCGCGGCGCTTTCGACCGTATGCCCCGGCTCTTCAAAAACAACTCCCGCAGTCTCGCTTGGACCCGGCTGCCGGACCTGCTCTGTTTCGGAGGCGGCTGCCTGCGTAGAGGGAGTCTCTTCCACAACAGCCGGAACGGTGCTTTCTTCGACCGCCGCCGTCTCTGACTCCGCTTCCGTCTCTTCCTCTGTACTTTGCTCTTCGCCGGTCACGCTGTCTGCAGAGGCAGCGATTACCTGCTGTAAAACAGCCGGGAATTGATACGGTTCTTCCGACAATACCGTCCAGCTGGCGGTAGTCCGGCTGTAGCTGCACGAGCGAAGGTAGGTGGTGATCGTATTTCCATCCACCATAACCAGGGTCAGAAGGTCATTATCTTCCATCACCTCGCCCGTCCGCGAAGAAGAATCATCGATCACACTGACCGTGCCGTCCAGTTCGATCACGACGATCTGCCCATAACAGTTTTTCCAGCTGACCGGTGTATACTCCCCGTATATTTTTCCCTGCTCCGAATAGTAATACAGATTCAGGATATTCCCCTGGAATTCCCGGCTGATCTGCCGATTCCCGCTTCCATCCGGGGAAATCTGAAATATGGCGCTGTATCGTGTTCCGTCGCTGTCCCTGCGGATATAGGCGCTGTAATAGATCATTCCGTCCGCAATGCAGAAACTGTTGATCCCATAATCCGACTGGGCGATCATCGTCTTCGCTGCGCCGGACGACTGCCTGTACAAAGCCGTGGCCCCGGAAGAATTTTGTTCCAGCGTAAACGTTGCCTGACCATATGTCCGATCCGCCGGATACACGCCGGTTATCTTTCCGTCCTGATCTAACTGATACAGGCGATCTTCAATGACCAGATTTCCTGAAACCGGATCGCCCGACGCATCCACAAGATAGCACCCGGCATCCTTGATCTGCACCTGATACTGCTCTTCTTCTGACGAATCAGCACTCTCCGTATCGACCATCCTGATCTGTCCGTCCGAAGCATAATAGATACTTCCATCTTCCAGGACCAGAAAACCGGTGGCATTTTCCGCCAGCAGTTCCCTTTTCGAATCGCCAGGCTTCATTCGATAAAGCCGGTTGCACAATTCCTGCTCCTCTGTGCTCAGACTGCTGAAGGTCCGCGCGGTCACCTGAGGAAGATAATAAATATATCCGTCATAGATATGCAGGGAATTATGCGTGGACTTCTCCGGATCATCCCCGCCCAGAGGCTTTGCTTCCATTTCCGTGGTCTTTCGATAGTAGATTGTCTTAAACACAGCATCCTCGTCTGATCCGGAATCCAGGTAACACCAGAACGCATTGCTTTTCACCAAACTGTCCAGATTTTGCAGGTTATCGTCACCGGTCAGGCCGACCCAGTTCGAATCCATCTGGATATCGGTTAGTTCTCCCTCCTCATTAAACGAAAAAACCTGTCCGTCCATAGATACCTCATCAACCGCCATATACCCGTCTTCATCCAGATAATAAAGACTGCCTTCTGAAACGATCCACCGGTCACAGAGATAGTTCCCGTCACTGTCTAAATACCTTGTACCCCCCTCCTCGTCGATCCATCCGGTGACAGGATCCTCAACGATCTCCAGCTCACTGGTCTCCACTACCGATGACTCCTCTTCCCACTGTACCGAATCACCGATGATCTTTTCATAGACCGCGATCACCACCCAAACCGCGGCGAACAGCGCTGCCAGGGCACATACCGACATAATACCTGCCCATATATAGGAAATACGGACTTTCGATCCCTTCTTTCGCCTTCTGTTCATACTTTCACCTCGTCTTCTTTTCCAAAACCTCTTTTATCCTATCAGACATTACAGGTATGTACAAGAAAAAAAGCGAAAACCCGGATCCCTCTGGTTTTCGCTTCTCCATACTGAGCGTGCCGGGATTCGAACCCGGGACAACTTGATTAAAAGTCAAGTGCTCTACCACCTGAGCTACACGCCCATGTTCATACTGCGCACTCTTGTCAAAATACTTTTCTGCACAAAAAAATTGCGGGGGCAGGATTTGAACCTACGACCTTCGGGTTATGAGCCCGACGAGCTTC
>CAYRMW010000046.1:0-18647 GCA_964425595.1 uncultured Lachnospiraceae bacterium | reverse complement strand
ATCTTTTTTCCGGTTATTCCGTGGCGGTGGGCTCTACGGGGAATCTGGGACTGTCCATCGGGATCATCAGCGCGAAGCTGGGATTTCAGGTAACGGTCCACATGTCCGCGGATGCCAGACAGTGGAAGAAAGACATGCTCAGGAGCAAGGGCGTTAAGGTGATCGAGTATCAGGGCGATTACAGCCAGGCCGTTGCCCGGGGACGGAGCCAGGCGCAACAGGATCCGCTCTGTCATTTTGTGGATGATGAAAATTCCAGAACCTTATTTTTGGGGTACGCGGTAGCGGGGATCCGGCTGAAGGAGCAGTTAAAACAGATGGGGATCTGCCCCGATGGATCGCATCCGCTCTTTGTCTATCTGCCCTGTGGCGTAGGAGGGGGGCCGGGGGGCGTCAGCTTCGGATTAAAGCAGGCGTTTGGCGATGACGTCCACTGTTTTTTCGCGGAACCCACCCATTCGCCCTGCATGATGCTGGGACTGGTAACCGGTCTTCACGATCAGGTCAGTGTTCAGGATTTCGGAATCGACAACCGCACGGCGGCGGACGGACTTGCGGTGGGGCGGGCGTCCCGGTTTGTGGGACGTACCATGGGCCCCAGTTTAAGCGGCAGCTACACGGTTTCGGATGAACATCTTTACCGTCTGCTGGCCGAAGTGCGGGACCGGGAGGGAATCTGTCTGGAGCCAAGCGCGCTGGCGGGAATGCCCGGGCCCCGGTGGGTGACGGATTCATCACAGGGCCGGGAATACCTGGAAAAAACCGGTCTCGCAGGAAAGATGGAGCAGGCGGCCCACATTGTCTGGGCTACCGGGGGCGGCATGGTGCCGGAGAATGTGATGGAACAGTATTACCGGAAAGGAAAAGAATTGGAGAAGGGGAAAAAGAAAGATGAAAAAGATCAATAGAAAAAGCGGCCAGGGGATAACGTTTGATCCCATCCTGGTGTTGTTTACCGTCCTGGTGCTCTGCGCCATCGCCACCTGGTTTGTGGCGCCGGGGGCATTTGAACGGACGGAGATGAACGGAAGGACGATCGTGGTGGCGGGAAGCTACCATGAGGTGGAAAAGACGCCGGTCAATCTGTTCGATGTGTTCCGCGCCATTCCCTATGGCCTGGAAGGGGCGGCCGGCATGATGTTTCTGGTGCTGATCGTAGGCGGAGCCATTGAGCTTTACAACCGTACCGGGGCGATCGACCTGGGGCTGTCCAGGATCCTGCGGCTTTCGGATAAGATAGGGAGCCAGTTTATTCTGATCATCATTATGTTTATTTTCTCCACCATCGGCGGCATGCTGGGATGGACGGAGCAGATCATTCCTTTTGTTCCCATCATCGTGTCGCTCTGCCTGGCACTGGGATATGATTCCCTGGTGGGAATGGCGGTCTGTGCCTTTGTGGATATGATCGGGTTTTCCGTCTCTCCCACAAATATGTACACTGTGGCCATTGCCCATGAAATCGCGGAACTGCCCATGTTCTCCGGTATGGCCTTCAGGATCCTGATCCTGGTGGTGCTGGAGCTGGTTTGCTGGGTTTACATCCTGCGCTATGCGGCAAAAGTGAAAAAGAACCCGGAATTAAGCCTGATGAAGGGGATCGATGTTTCCTCTCTCCGCAAAGATTTCACCGTTTATGAAAGTCAGAAGATGAGCATTCCCCAGATCTTATCGCTGGTGATTCTGGCTGCATCGTTTATCATCGCGATTTTCGGCCTGCTGAACCTGGGATGGGGCGTTAATGAGCTGGCCGCCGCCTTCCTGATGGGCGGTCTCCTGTCCGGCATCATCAACCGGATTCCGGCCCTGGAGCTGGTCAAGGGTCTGACGGAGGGAGCAAAGAGCAATTTCTCCGGCGCGCTGATCATCGGAGTGGCCCGTTCCGTGCAGTGGGTTCTGACGGAGGGCGGTCTTATCGATCCCACCATCAATGTGCTTTCCAACGCGCTGACCGGACTGTCCCCCGTGATCACGGTGATCGGAATCTTTATTGCCATCACGCTGTTTAACGGACTGATCGCTTCCGGTTCGGGAAAAGCCATGGCGATCATGCCGGTGCTGATTCCGCTGGCGGACATGGTGGGAATTACCCGGCAGACGGCCATTCTGGCTTTCCAGTTCGGCGACGGCATTTCCAATACTTTCTGGTTTACCAACGGAACGATGCTGATCTTCTTTGCCCTGGCCAAGATTCCTCTGGCCAAGTGGTACAAATTTGTCGTTCCTCTGGAGATCGTGCTTTGTGTGTTGTCGGTGGTCTTTATGATCATTGCCGTGAAGATCAATTATGGGCCGTTCTGATGAAGCCCGTATCTAACGGCGGAGTATGGTCAAAATGAAAGAAGGAGTGAGAAAATGGATGTAATGAAATGCGTGCAGGAAGAGAAGGAATATATCATCGGCCTGCGCAGATGGTTTCACCAGTATCCGGAACCGGGGCTTCAGGAGTTTAAGACGGCAGAACGGATCCGCCTGGAACTGACTGCCCTGAATATTCCCTATGAGACGGTGGGAACCGGCACGGTAGCCACCTTGAAAGGAAAGAAGGAGCGGCCGGTCATCGGCCTGCGCTGTGATGAGGACGGGCTGCCCATCCAGGAAGTGAAGGAGCTGGAATTTAAGTCGAAGCACCAGGGATGTATGCATGCCTGCGGCCATGATTCCCATATCGCCATGCTGCTGGGGGCGGCGAAAATCCTCTCCCGGCACCAGGAGGAATTAAACTGCACGGTGAAGCTGATCTTCCAGCCTGCGGAGGAGCTGTTTGCGGGAGCAAAGAAGATGTTGGACAGCGGTCTGCTGGACGATGTGGATACCTTCTGCGGGATGCACATTTTCCCCTATATTCCGACAGGGAAAATTTCCGTGGAAGCGGGTCCCCGCTACACCTCTGCCGACAGCATGAAGATAAAAATTATCGGAAAATCCGGCCATGGAGCCATGCCCCAGTTCTCCGTCGATCCGATCTATGTGGGCTGCCAGGTAGTCAACGCCCTTCAGTCCATTGCCAGCCGTGAAACCGATCCGGTGGAAACCTGCGTCATCAGTGTATGCAAGTTCCACTGCGGTTCCCTGTTTAATGTGATCGAGGAGAGCGCCGAGCTGGAGGGTACGGTGCGGACGTTCAGTCCAAAGCTTCGCGCCAAGCTACCGGAAATCATGGAGCGTGTGGTGAAAAATACCTGCGTCGCCTTCCGGGCAGACTGTGAATTTACGTATACGTTCGGAGCGCCGGCCACGATCAACGACGCTTTCTGCAGCAGTGTTGCCCAGGAGAGCGTAAAGAAGATTCTGGGACCGGAGGGTCTGACCCTCTATACCAGAACGCCGGGCGGAGAGGACTTTGCCTATATGCTGGAGCGCCGCCCAGGAATCTATGCCTTTGTAGGCTGCCGCAACGAGGAACAGGATCAATGCTATCCCCTCCATCACAATCGTTTCGACCTGGATGAGGACGGCATGCTCAACGGCTGCGCTTTCTATGTCCGTTATACGCTGGATATTCAGGATATGCCGGGAGCTATTTGCAAATGACGAAGACGGCCGGTCAGGACACGGCGATGTGCGGCGCGGCTTATAAACATTCTATCCGTTGGAGTAGCTGTTTCCGGTGGAGCAGGCAGAGTGGGCCTGCTTCACCGGCTTTTTTTGCCCGGCGGCCTGCTTTGCGCAAAACAGCAAAATTATTCCGCATATTTTGAGAATTAATGTTCAACTTGACATATAATGATATATAATCATATAATATAATACAAGTGGAGTTACCCATGTTACTGCGTGCCTGACAAGACAGGGAAATGACTGAGGAAGGGGTATGGCGATGAACCTGGAGTTGTATCTGAAACAGCTGGAGGAATTGGTGAATATTGACAGCGGTTCCCGGAATCCGGCGGGCATAGCTCTGGTGGCGGATAAGCTGACCGGCTGGTATGAAGGACTGGGCTGGCATGTGGAACGGATCCCGTTGGGAGAGGAGACCGGGCCGGTGCTGCTGATCACGAACAGACCGTCGCAGCACTATGACGTTATGTTTGTGGGACATATGGATACGGTCTTTCCGGACGGTACAGCCAGAAAGCGGCCGTTTCGCATTGATGGGGATTATTATTATGGCCCCGGTGTGGGCGATATGAAAAACGGTGATGTGGCCATGTATCATGTGGCGGCAAACCTTCCGCAGGAGGTCTGCGACAGGCTTTCGATCGCGATGGTTTACAACCCGGACGAGGAGATCGGCTCGGTTTATTCCAGAGAAGTGCTGGATCAGATCGGCAGCAGGGCGGACTATATTTTTGTCATGGAGTCGGCCGGGCAGATGGGAACCAGGCATTGCTTTGCCAGAAAAGGTTCTCTGGGCTACGAAATCGAATTTCATGGCATCGCCGCCCATTCCGGATTTATGTTTGAAGTGGAGAATGCCTCGGCTATCCTGGAAATGGCGCATTACATTGTGGCGCTTATGAACATGGCCAGCCGCAAGGAGGACACCACCGTGAATGTGGGGATCGCAAGTGGCGGAACGGCCGGAAATGTAGTGGCGGACTACGCAAGGCTATCCGTGGAGATGCGGTTTAAGAAGGATTCGGAGCGGCTGCGTTTAAAGCAGCAGGTGGATGCGCTGGTCACTGGCGAGCCTTTTGTCCGCGGCGTGCGCACGGAGATCGTCCGCTCCCGGGAGAGTATGCCCTTTGTGAAGACGGCGGCGGCGGCCCGGTTCGTGGAGCGCATGAAGGGATTGGCTGACGAGCTGGGGATCGGGTTTCAGGAAAAAGACCGGGGCGGGCTCTCCGACGCCAATCATTTAAGCCGCTGCGGCAGCGCCATCGTGCTGGATGGCATGGGACCCCATGGGGCCAATGATCACAGTGAGAAGGAAAACGGCTATATCGGATCGGTAGAACCCTGTGTTCGCCTCCTCGTGCGCGTGCTGGAGGATCTTGCAAACACCGGCCGAGGGGAAAGGGAGGGGTAATTTTTGTTAAAATATGTAATCAAAAGATTGTTGTATGCCATTCCGGTATTTCTGGGGATCACGTTTGTGATCTATCTGCTGATCAACCTGGCGCCGGGCGGTCCTCTGGCGATCTTGGCCTCCTCCGGCGAAATGTCCCAAACCGATTTGGAGGCCATGAAGATCTCGCTTGGACTGGATAAGCCGATCCTGGTCCGCTACGGACTGTGGCTTATTGATCTGTTTCACGGGGACCTGGGGGTATCTTACAGGACATCGCAGGATGTGGCCATGATGATTTCTCAGCGGATCATCCCGTCTCTGACGCTGACCGGCACCGGGATCCTCTGTTCGATCATCATCGGTGTGCCTCTTGGAATCATATCCGCATATAAGCCGAATTCCGTTTGGGATAAGATCAGTACATTTTTATCCTTTATCGGAGCATCTGTCCCCAGCTTTTTTCTGAGTCTTCTGACCATTTATGTTCTTGCGGTAAAATTAAAGCTTTTCCCTACCAGCGGGATGTATTCGTCCGGCGGCGGAGACGATATTCTGGATATCCTGCATCATTTGGCCCTGCCTGCGTTTGCCTGCGGCATTCAGACCATTGGAAACTACATTAAGCAGACCAGATCAAGCGTCCTGGAAGTTCTCAATGAAGAATACATAAAGACGGCGCGCGCAAAGGGCCTGACTAATACGGTCATTGTGCTTAAGCACGCGTTTCGAAACGCGCTGATCCCCATTGTCACGACCATCAGCCTGAGTATTCCTTTCCTGATCGGAGGTGCTGTCGTGGTGGAGCAGATCTTTGCATGGCCCGGTTTAGGCAGTCTGATGATCACATCCATTACCAGCCGGGACTATCCGGTGATCATGGGGGTGGCTGTGTTGATCTGCGCCGTGGTCCTGATCGCGAATCTGATCCTGGATCTGATCTACGCGGCGCTGGATCCGAGAATTGAATTTAAGTAAGGGGGGCGGCAGGAAGATGAAAAATATACTGAAAAATCAGACCCTGAAAAAATTCTTCCGAAACAAGAAGGCGGTGTTTGGCGTGATCGTCGTGGCGTTTCTGATGCTGTCCGTATTGCTGATCCCTCTTTTTATGGAACTGGATCCCTATACGACCGACCGTCTGGCGGGCTTTAATGCAAAGCCGTCCGCTGACCATATCCTTGGGACGGATGATGTGGGGCGCGATCTGTTCGCCAGGCTCCTGTATGGCGGACGGGTGTCGCTTTTCGTGGGCATTTTATCTACGGTGATTTCGGTCCTGCTTGGCATCCCTCTGGGACTGATCGCGGGGTATTTTCGGGGAAGAGCAGAAGCCGTGATCATGCGGGTGGCGGATGCGTTCATGTCCTTCCCGTCCATGGTGCTTATTCTCGTGCTGGTAGCGGTATTTGGACCGTCCATTCTGACGGTTACGGTAGTGATCGGCGTTTTGGGCTGGACGGCGATCGCCAAGCTGATTTACGGGAATGTGCTTTCCATCCGGGAGCAGGAATATATCCAGGCAGCCCGGGCGGTCGGGATGAAAAACGGCGTTATCCTTTTGACGGAAGTCCTTCCCAACGCGATCCCGCCGGTGTGGGCGAACATCTCTTTCCGCGTGGCGGGAGCGATCTTAACGGAATCTTCCCTCAGTTTCCTGGGCATGGGGGTGCAGACGCCGCAGGCGTCCTGGGGGAATATCATCTATGCGGCCCAGAACTTGTTGGTGCTGACTGCCAGACCGTGGGTGTGGATCCCGCCGGGACTTTGCATCATACTGGTCGTGGTTGGCTTTAATTTTATCGGGGAAGGCGTTCGAGATGCGCTGGATCCGAAAACAAAGTAAAAGAAGGAGGAAGTATCAAATGAGAAAACGAACGACAGGGAAGTTTGCGTTTCTGCTGGCTGCGGTTTTGTCGGCGGCACTGCTCGCCGGATGCAGTAACGGCAGCACAGTCACGGAGACAGAGGCCGAGGCTGAAACGGAGACGACGCAGGGGGCAGAAGGCGTAGAAACCGCGGCAGAGGAAGCGGCGGATGAGGACTATTCCGACGTGGTCATCACCTTCGGAATGACTTCGGCCTGGGATACCGTCAATCCGTACGGTTCATCTTCCGGCTCCATGTTCCAGCAGCTGGTGGCGGATAAGATCTATGACCGGCTGGCTTTTATCGAGGAGGCCGGTTCGGATGTTACGGCAAGGGGCGCGACTTCCTGGGAGTCCGTTGATGATGGTATGGCAGCCGTTTTTTATCTGGATGAAAACGCCACCTGGCATGACGGAGAGCCGGTTACGGCGGCGGATTGGGTGTTTACCGCGCAGCTGATCACGGATCCGGATTTCTCTTTTGGTTTAAAGAGTGAATTTAATTCCTGGGCAGGCACCACGGATGCCGGTGTGGAAGAAAGCGATGGCTCCGTCATGGTGGAGGCGCTGGATGACTATACCCTGAAAATGACCTTTAAGACGGTTACGCCGGTTGAGGACTGGCTGCTTCTGCACAATAAATATTACTACGTGCTTCCGGAGCATCTGTTGGGCGACATCGCGCCGGAGGATATGATGTCAGATGATTTCTGGAATTCCCCCGTCGGTTCCGGTCCCTGTACGTTTATTTCCGAAATTTCCGGCAGCGAGCTGGAGCTTGGAAGCTTCGCGGATTATCAGCTGGGCGCGCCGAAATTTGGCAAACTGGTGATGAAGGTGATCGCCTCCACCAACACCGTCACCTCTGTGGCGGCAGGGGAAATGGATGCGTTCTTCCAGACACCGAGCACAGATGATGCGCTGGCGGCGCAGGATATGGGACTGGATGTCGATCAGTCGGCAGAGCCTACAAGCGTCGTCGCATTCCTGATCAACAACCAGAATATATCGGACAAGAGGGTCCGTCAGGCCATGAGTTATGCCATCGATAAGGAACTTCTCATTGATCAGCAGCTTCAGGGCCAGGGCCTTGCTTCCGCCACCTGTATCATCCCCGGTTCTCAGTGGGATTCAGGGATCACCTGGGAAAGAGATGTAGACAAGGCGAAGGAGCTTCTGGAAGAAGCCGGATGGGATTCGGATACGGTTCTTGAGATGGCGGTCGTTTCCTCGAGAGAGAGCATGGCGGCGGTTATCCAGCAGAACCTGGCGGAAGCGGGAATCAATATCGAGATTCAGACCGTGGAGCTGGCGACCATGTTTTCCGGGCTGCAGGACGGCACCTATGATCTGGGCATCTGCGGCACGACGGCGATGGACTATCCGCTGTGGATGTCGGGATATTATGATTATCAGAACGCCACCTATTGTCAGATCACCGATACGTCTTACGCACAGATCCAGGATGCGATTGCGGCGGAGCTGGACGAGACGGCCAGAAAAGAGCTGGTTAATGAGTACCAGGATCTTTTGTATGATGAGATGCCGCTGGTGATCCTCTACCATGGATATGGTTTCAGCGTAAAGGCAAACCGGCTTCAGGGGTACAATGGTTTTGAAGCATCGATGAACAACCAGGCGGTCTGGAGATGGTATGTGTCGGAATAATTTCCGGAGGTGAGCGGCTGGATAACGATTAGCAGGAGGGATAATGGATGGAGGATCGATTGCTGGAAGTTAAAAATCTGAAGGTATCGTTTAAGACGGGAAAGACAAAACTGACCGCGGTAGAAGATATTGGATTTTCTCTGGATAAGGGAAAGATCATCGGCATCGTGGGAGAGTCCGGATGCGGGAAAAGCGTGACAGCGACATCGATTCTCCGCCTGACATCCCCTTCTGTGAGTGAAATTGACGAAAACAGTCAGATCCTCTTTGACGGGGAGGATCTGACAAAGGTTTCCGAGGCCAGGATGCGTCAGATCCGCGGAAAGGAAATTTCCATGATCTTTCAGGAGCCGATGTCCTCTCTCAATCCGGTGTACCGGGTGGACAATCAGATGCTGGAAATGCTGCGGACACATAACAAAAAGATAGCGAAAAAGGATGCGCTGGATCAGTGTGTCGAGATGCTCAGGCGCGTGGGGATCCCGTCGCCGGAGCAGAGAGTGAAAGAATTTCCGCATCAGCTGTCCGGCGGGATGAGGCAGCGCGTTATGATCGCGATGGCGCTGCTGTGCAGTCCCCGGCTTCTCATTGCGGATGAACCGACGACAGCCCTGGATGTAACGATCCAGGCACAGATATTAAGGATCCTTCGCAATCTGACCAGAGAGTTTAACACATCGGTGATCCTGATCACGCATGATATGGGTGTAGTTGCGGAAATGGCGGATCATGTACTGGTGATGTATGCGGGGCACGCGGTTGAGTATGGAACCGCGGAAGATATTTTTGATCACCCCGGCCATCCCTACACCGTGGGGCTGCTGGAATCGATCCCCAAACTGGGGAGCGGTCAGGAAGGCCATCTTCACACCATCGAGGGCACCGTCCCGGGGCTGGACGAGATGCCGGAAGGCTGCCGGTTCTGCACCCGCTGTCCTTACGCAGAGGAAAAGTGCAGACAGGAGGATCCGGGAATGAGAGAGCGGGACGGGCACAGTGTGCGCTGCTACCGGTGGGAAGACGGCGGCAGGGAAGCGGAAAGAAAGGCGGGTGGGATGACATGACGGCCCCATTGTTGGAAATCAGGGATCTGAAGAAGTACTATCCCGTAAAGAATACGAGAAGTGGAGAAAAGCAGGTGGTAAAAGCGGTGGATAATATCAATCTGACCGTAGATCAGGGAGAGATCGTCGGCCTGGTGGGCGAGTCGGGCTGCGGAAAGTCCACGCTGGGGAAAAGCATCCTGAAACTCCACAGTGTCACGGACGGAAAGATCCTGTTTCACGGCGAGGATATTACCGCATATAATGATAACCAGATGCGTCCTTTGCGGGAGAAGATGCAGATTATTTTTCAGGATCCCTATGCTTCCCTGAACCCCAAAAAAAGGGTCGCCCAGGCGGTCCTGGCCCCGTTGAAAGTTTCCGGGAAGTATTCTCCGAAAGAGAGGGAGGAAAAGGTACGGGCGATCATGCAGGAAGTGGGGCTTGGGGAGAAGCTGTTGGAAAAATATCCTCATGAAATGTCAGGCGGCCAACGCCAGCGTGTGGTCATTGCCAGAGCCCTGATCAATGATCCGGAGCTTGTGATCTGTGATGAACCGGTTTCGGCACTGGATGTGTCGGTCCGTTCTCAGGTTTTAAACCTTTTGAAGGATCTGCAGAGGGACAGAAACCTTACTTACATCTTTATTTCGCACGATTTGAGCGTGGTGGAGTATCTTTGCGACAGAGTGGCGGTGATGTATCTGGGGCGGATCATGGAACTGGCGGATAAACGTGAGCTGTACCGCAATCCGCGCCATCCCTATACAAGGGCGCTCCTGTCTGCCATTCCGGTGCCGGATATCCATGCGAAAAAGGAAGAAATCATCCTTCAGGGGGAGGTGCCGAGCCCGATGGATCCTCCTAAAGGCTGCCTTTTCTGTACCCGCTGCCCAAATGCTTACGAACGCTGCCGCACAGAGTCCCCAAAACTGCGGGATGTGGGAGGCGAAAGCGGAGGCGTCCGTCAGGTGGCATGTTTTCTGTGCGAGTGAATGGAGGGACAGAGATGTTGTATTTAAATCAGTTGGATTTTCCGGATGTGCCGTATGCGCATAATCTGGACGACGGCGGACCGCCGCCGGGAAAGGGGACGGTGGCAGCAGCGGGCTGCGGACCCTGCTGTCTGTGTATGATAGTGGAAAATCTTACGACCGGGCATCTGGAACTGATGGAGTGCCTCGCCATGTCGGCGCAGCTGGGGGCAAACCGGAAGCCGGGCACCGATTTGAATATTCTTGGAAGATCGGTGGCGGAAAGGTACGGCCTGGAATTTAATGTGACCGATGATGACATGACCCTTACGCAGCACCTGCAAAGCGGCGGGATGGCAGTGGCAAACGCCGGCGGCGACCGGGAAGGATACCGCGGGGTCTTCAGTCATGGGGGACATTACATCGCGGTGATCGCTCTGGATGGCGATGAGGTCTGCGTTTTGGATCCCTCTTATTTTTCGGGGAAATATGACGAAGAAGGCAGGCGGGGGAAGGTAAGGGTTGCAGAACCATTTGTTTACTGTACACTTCAGGTGCTGAAAAAAGATTGTGAAAATCGAAGCCCGGCGTTTTATCTTTTTAAGCGGAAGCGTCCGGCAGTCGAGTAGCGTACGGAAAAAAGGAGAACGTCATGGAAGTAAAAGAGATTATTGCGGAAGTGAAAGAAAAGATGGCGGCCAGAGGCGGCCTGAAGCATGTCTATTTTATCGGATGCGGCGGTTCCAAGGCCGCGATCTTTCCCGGCCTTTATCTGCTGCAGAGCGAGGCCAGGAATTTTGGCGCGACGACCTACACCAGCAACGAATTTGTTCATGCGGTCCCCGCGCAGCTGGATGAGCGCTGCCTGGCGGTGGTCTGCTCGCTGAAAGCCACGCCGGAAACGGTGAAGGCGGTGGAGACGGCCAACGTGGCGGGAGCGATCACGATCGCCATGACCGGTTCCCTGGATACCGGGATGGCGAAGGCCGGCCAGTATGTGGTGACGTATTCCAATGGAGAGGATCAGGTCTACAGCAATTCCAATCAGTCGAACGCGCTGCGGATCGGCTTTGAGCTTCTTCACCAGCTGGAAGGCTGGGAGCGCTATGATCAGGCCATGGCGGCCTACGGGTATATTGATGAGATCGTGGCGGAAGGCAAGGAGAGCTCCCTTTGCGCGGCGCAGGCCTGGGCCCAAAAGGTGAAGGATGAGCCGGTTTTCTGCGTGCTGGCGTCCGGTCCCAGCTTAGGCGTGGCGTACTCCATGTGCAGCTGCCATTTGATGGAGATGCAGTGGAAGGATGCCATCTGTATGCATTCGGGTGAGTACTTTCATGGCCCGTTTGAGATAACGGACAAGGCGCTTCCCATGATCCTGATCATGAGTGAGGGGAGGACGAGGGCGCTGGATGAACGCTGCCTGAAGTTTCTGAATACGTATGCGGAAAATTACATTACGATCGATTTTAAGGCGCTGAACAAAGGAAGGATCCCGGAGGCCGTGGCGGAGTTCTTTAATCCGGTCGTCCTCATACCGATCGAGCGGTTTTATGTGTCAAAGCTTGCGGAGGCGACCGGACATTCGATGGATGAACGCAGATACATGTGGAAGGTGGAATATTAACAGAGCAAGCGGAAACGAATGGGCGGGGGAGCAGGCATGAAGGATAAAAAGCTGAACCAGGATGCGGCAACGCCGTTATATGTCCAGTTGATGTCGGATCTTGAACGGGAAATTCTTGCGGGAAAGTATCAGCCGGGAGAACGGATCATGACCGAGGCGGAGTTAGCGAGAACCTATGGGGTCAGCCTGATCACGGTAAGGAAGGCGGTGGGCTCCCTGATGGAGAAGGGGCTTGTGGTGCGCAAACAGGGAAAGGGAACGTTTGTGACAAAGCCCAAGTTTTCCAGAAACATGAAAACGCTGCAGAGCTTCAGCGAGATGTGCGTGCAGATGGGCGTGGAGCCCGGAGCGAAAATGCTGGCGAACCGGCTGGTCAAGGCGGACGCCAGGACGGCCGGGTGTCTGGGGGTAGAGCCGGGCAGCAGCGTGATCTATATCGAGCGGCTCCGTTTCGCGGACGGGGAACCGGTGCAGATCGAGAAGAATTATTTTCCGCCAAAGTATGCGGCGCTTCTGCGCGCGGAGTTTGACGACAACTCCCTTTTTGCATTTCTCGAAGAAAACGAGGGTGTGCGGGTCGCCGGTTCGGAAAAGGTCATTGAGCTGTGCCGTGCCAGGCCGGAAGAAGCGGAGCTTTTAGAGATCAGGAAGGGAGACTACCTGCTGTTTGTCCGGAGCACGGCGTTTGATCAATATGGTGATCCGCTGTACGCGGGAACGCAGATCATTAATGGCGACCGGTTTTCCCTCTATGTGTATGAACGGGTGGGAGACAGCCTGAATTAGGCGGCGTCTCCCCTGATGGGATCGCCTTTTGAAGGAGCGGAATATGAAGGTAATCGGCATTGGAGATAATGTATGTGATCAGTATGCCCATCTTGGCATGATGTTTCCCGGAGGACAGGCGCTGAATTTTTCGGTCTACGCAAAGATGCTCGGAGCGGATGCTTCGTACATGGGCGTCTTCGGCAGCGATGCGGTGGCGGAGCACGTGATCCGGACGTTAGAGGAGCTGGGGATCGAGCACGGGCGGTGCCGCCGTTACCCGGGGGAAAACGGCTGCGCCAGAGTGACGCTGGAAAACGGGGAGAGGGTGTTTTTGGGAAGCAACCGGGGAGGCGTTGCCAGAGAGCATCCTCTGGAGCTGACCGATGAGGACCTGGAGTACATCCGGTCCTTTTCCCTGGTGCACACCAGCAATAACAGCTATTTTGAACGCCAGCTGCCCAGGGTGTCGGCGACGGGCATTCCGATTTCCTATGATTTCTCGGTCAGGTGGGTTGACGAATCGCTGGTAAAGCAGGTGGCGCCTTATGCGTCCTGGGTGTTTTTATCCTGCGGCGCACGGCCGGAGGAGGAGGTCCGGGAAATCTGCCGCGACCTGAACCGGGCCGGATGCAGGCGGATCGTAGCGACGCGGGGGAGTCTGGGTTCGGCCTGTTATGATGGAGAGGAGCTGATCGTTCAGCCGCCGAAACTGGTGGAGGCGGTGGATACGCTTGGGGCAGGCGATTCGTTTGCCACGGCTTTTCTGCTTTCTCTCCTTGAAGATGAGGAGGAGGAACCGGAGAGGACGGCAGGCGGTCGGAGCGCGTACCGCGCCCGGATCCGGCGGGCGATGGAAAAGGGCGCGGAATTCGCGGCGAAGACCTGCCTGGTGCAGGGCGCCTTCGGCCATGGGACGGCATTGCCTGCTTGACAAAATTTATGTAAATTCAGCAATAAAATCAAATAAAGGAGTTTATTGATCAAATGAAAGTGTATGGAGCACAGATCTGCATCGATTGCAGAAATTATAAGGCGATTCAGAAAAAACGCGGGTTTGCGGCGGATTATATTGAAATCACGGAAGATACAGGAAAGCTGAAGGAGTTCCTCCAGATCAGGGATCACGATCCGGTGCTTGCCCCGGTGAGAGAGCGCGGCGGGATCGGTATTCCGCTGTTTGTCAACGAGGACGGGCGCAAGACACTGGATATTAATGAGGCGTTCTCGTGGATCGGACAGCCTCCGGTGGCGGAAGAGGAGATCGTGGAAAAAAGAGAGGCGTAAGCCCTCATGCGCGGCGGGCAGCAATTTTTTGATTTCATTGGGAAGGGGCTTGACTTTCTTGGACTAACATGTTACTCTAGGGATACAAGAAACTGACATGTTAGTTGCGGAGCGTGTTTGATCCGTTTTTCAACGAACATGGGGGATCCCCGAGTTCCGCTGTCCATCCGGCGGCGGACGTTTTGGGGAAGCATTGATGCAGAAACGGAGGAATGAAACATGGAAATGACATTGCGTTGGTACGGACCTGGTTATGACAGTGTGACACTGGAGCAGATCAGACAGATTCCCGGGGTGAACGGGGTAGTGACGACGTTATTCGGCAAACAGGCCGGGGAGGTCTGGACGTCCGAGGAGATCGCTGATCTGAAGAAGACGGTGGAGGATGCCGGTCTGAAGATCGCCGCGATCGAGTCGGTGAATGTTTCTGACGACATTAAGATCGGCACGGCAAAGAGAGACGAGCATATCGCGAACTACATTACGACGTTAGAGAACCTGGCAAAGAATGATATTCACATCGTATGTTATAATTTCATGCCGGTGTTTGACTGGACCAGGACGGACCTGGCCAGGGTGCGTCCGGACGGATCGACGGTGCTGGCGTATAACCAGGATATCGTCGATCAGATCGATCCGGAGCATATGAAGGAATCGGTGGAAAAGATGTCCAACGGCTTTGTGATGCCGGGCTGGGAGCCGGAGCGTCTGGAGCGTCTGAAAGAGCTTTTCGAGATGTACAAGGATGTGGATGCGGAGAAGCTGTTTGCCAACCTGGTTTACTTCCTGGAAGCGATCGGCCCGGTATGCGAGAAGTATGATATGCGCATGGGCATTCATCCGGACGATCCGGCATGGCCCATTTTCGGCCTTCCCAGGATCATCACCGGCAGGGAATCCATTGAAAAGATGCTGAAGGCGGTGGATAAGCCTTACAATGGCCTGACCCTGTGCACCGGCTCCCTCGGCTCCAACCAGCACAACGATATCTGCGGGATCATTAAGGCGGCTAAGGGCAGGATCCCCTTTGCGCATGTAAGAAACTTAAAGTACAACAGCCCGAGAGATTTCGAGGAGGCGGCGCATCTGTCCTCTGACGGTTCTATGGATATGTACAAGATCATGAAGACGCTGTATGATACGGGATTTGACGGGATCATCCGTCCGGATCATGGCCGCATGATCTGGGGCGAAGTGGCGATGCCCGGCTACGGCCTGTATGACAGGGCCCTGGGCGCGGTATATCTTCAGGGACTTTGGGAAGCGATCCAGAAGAACGAGCAGAATTAAGCAGATCCGGTTAAGGAGGACAGGTCATGAAATTAACCTTGGAAGGAATCAAAAACAAAGAGCAGTGGCAGGAGGCAGGCATCAGCCTTCCCTCCTACGATGTGGAAGCCGTCGCTGAGCGGACGAAAAAGGCCCCGGTGTGGGTGCATTTCGGAGCGGGAAATATCTTCCGTATTTTTATCGGCGGCCTGGCTGACAGCCTGATCAATCAGCAGGAAGCCGATAAGGGGATCACCTGCGTGGAGACGTTTGACTTCGACGTGATCGATAAGATTTATGCGCCCTGCGACAACCTGGTGCTCGCGGTTACCTTAAAAGCGGACGGCTCTACCGATAAGAAGGTCCTGGGCTCATTGACGGAGGCCATCAAGGCGCAGTCTTCCGATGCGTCGCAGTGGAACCGGTTAAAGGAGATCTTCCGTGATCCGGGACTGCAGATGATCTCCTTTACAATCACGGAGAAGGGATATGCGCTGAAGGGTTCTGATGGCAGCTACTTCCCCTTCATTGTGGCAGATATCGAGAATGGACCGGAGAAAGCCGGATCGGCCATGGCCGTAGTATGCAGTCTCTTAAATGAGCGCTACAAGGCCGGAAAAGCGCCGTTGGCGGTCGTCTCCATGGATAACTGCTCCCATAACGGCGAGAAGCTGAAGGGATCGGTGGTGACCATGGCGCAGGAGTGGCTGGCCAGAGGCTTTGTCGATCAGGGCTTTGTTGATTATCTGACGGATGAGGACCAGGTAAGCTTCCCGTGGTCGATGATCGACAAGATCACGCCCCGTCCGGCTGAGTCGGTGGCGGCTGAGCTTGAGAAGCTCGGCGTGGAAGAGATGGCTCCGGTGGTCACTTCCAAAAAGACGTACATCGCGCCTTTCGTGAATGCCGAAGGGCCGCAGTATCTGGTGATCGAGGATCATTTCCCCAACGGCCGTCCGGCGCTTGAGAAGGCCGGCGTGTATATGACGGACCGGGATACGGTCAATAACGTAGAGCGCATGAAGGTGACGACCTGCCTGAATCCTTTGCATACCGCGCTGGCGGTTTACGGCTGCCTGCTTGGCTACACGCTGATCGCCGATGAGATGGGCGATGAGGACCTGGTGAAGCTGGTGAATCAGATCGGACCGGCCGAGGGGATGCCGGTAGTCGTTGATCCGGGCATCCTTTCCCCGGCGGATTTTGTCCGTGAGGTGATCTATGACCGCCTTCCGAACCCCTTTATGCCGGATACGCCGCAGCGGATCGCGTGCGACACATCGCAGAAGGTAGGGATCCGTTACGGCGAAACGATCAAGTCCTACGTTTCCAGGGACGGAAACGCCGGGAAGCTGACGGCCATCCCGCTGGCGATTGCCGGATGGTGCCGCTATCTGCTGGGCGTGGATGATCAGGGAGAAGCGTTTGAATTATCGCCGGATCCCATGCTTGCGGAACTGACCGGGAAGCTTGCAGGGATCGAGCCCGGGAAGCCGGAAACCTACCGGGGCCAGTTAAAGGAGATCCTTTCCAACGCCAATATCTTCGGTTCGGATCTTTACGCGGCCGGGATCGGCGATAAGATCGAGACGATGTTTAAGGAAGAACTGGCCGGTCCGGGCGCCGTTCGGGACACGCTGAAAAAATATCTGAACTGAGTATGGACAAAAACCTGAATGAATTTACTTATCGTAAGCTGAAAAAAGAGATTATGACCTTTGTCCTGGTTCCGGGGGAGGCGATATCCGCGGCCAAGATCGCGGAGCGCTACGGCGTCAGCCGCACCCCGGCCAGGGAGGCCATCGTGAAGCTGCAGAAGGAAGGATTGGTGGATATCTATCCCCAGTCCAAAACGCTTGTATCCTGGATCGACATGGAACGGATCCGCCAGGAATGGTACGTGCGCTACACGCTGGAGATCTGCATGGCGGAAAGGTTTATCGACCGGAGCACGCAGGATACCGTCCGGGCGATGGAGAGGAACCTGCGCCAGATGGAGCAGACCTGCGATCCGGCAGGCGACGGTCTGTATCTGGAGCTGGATCATGCCTTTCATGACCTGATCTATGATACGGCAGGCGAGTTTCTGGCGAAGGAGATCATTCATACACAGGTGACGCATTATAATCGGATCCGCTATCTGACGGACAAGACGCTTAGCGTCCGGGAAAAGACCATATCGGAGCACGGGGAGCTGATCCGCGCGGCCAGGAAGAGGGACGCGGGGCTGTTTGAAGAGTGCCTGAGGGTGCATATCGGACGGATCACTATGGATCTGCAGATGCTTAAGGACCAGTATCCGGCATATTTTCCGCCTGCCTGAACGGCTGCTTGGAAAGACCGGCGAGATTGAGCGAAAGAAAGGGATGACACCGGTCATGCTCCCCCGGCATTGCCGGGGGAACATGATCCGGATCAGCATCCGGGGAAATGATAGCCGCTGATCGAGGACGTTGTCGCTTTTCATTCTGAATTGCCTAATCGAGCGTCAAGGTTAAGGTTACGTCACCATTTCCAAGCAATTCCTCCAATTCCTTTTCCGTCTTGTCCTGTATCGTCCCAAGCCGGGTATATGCCCATGAATTGGAGCCATAGAATATGACTATCTGATTGCCGGAATAGAGAACGATGTCTCCTGCTGCAGTCGTCGTCTGCACATCATTTCTTGGAAGCGAACTTCCAAGAGCGCCCACCTGTTCAAATCCTCCGTACATGGACATATGGATCGTCATATCACCGGTTTTTAGCAGGCTTTTTAATTCATCTACCGATTCATTGTCTTCCCATTCTACATCAACCTCAATATCATCGATGCTTATCTTTATTTCTTCCATATCCTCCTCAACTCCTTTGTCGGACTGTGGATCATGAGATTCGACCGGGTCCAGATCCACCCCTTCCGTGATGGATCTGGACTTCATTACCGGTTGCTGAATGGTTTTATTGCCGCAACCGGCCAACGCAAGGGTAAAGAATATCGCACAGGCAAAGCCGACGGCTCCGTTGCCAAATCTTACAAAAACGCTCTGCTGCATATCTGGATCACCTGCCCTTTTACGTATCTGCCCATATCGGAGACAAGGAATGATCATGCGTTTGCCTGGCCGATCGGGCTGCATTCCGGTCCTGGAAATTTTCGTTGCCTTTATTATAATGCGGCTTCTTCCTATAATCAAATACTTGTATCCTATGCCTTCC
>CAYRMW010000045.1:0-19151 GCA_964425595.1 uncultured Lachnospiraceae bacterium | reverse complement strand
TACCCAGACCGGAAAGGAGATGCAGTTCTTCGGCGCGAGGGCCAATCTGGCCAAGTGCCTGCTCTACGCGATCAACGGCGGCATCGACATCAAGACCAGAGTACAGGTTGGCCCGCCGTACAAGCCGATCACTTCCGAGTATCTGGATTATGATGAGGTGATCGAGAAGTACGACGCGATGATGGACTGGCTGGCTGAGCTTTATGTCAATACGCTCAATGTCATCCAGTACATGCATGACAAGTACTACTATGAGGCAGCCGAGATGGCTCTGATCGATACGGATGTGAGACGTACCTTCGCGACCGGTATTGCCGGATTCTCCCACGTGGTCGATTCCCTGAGCGCCATCAAGTATGCAAAGGTCCGCGTGATCCGCGATGAGTCCGGACTGGCTGTCGATTATGATGCGCAGGGCGAGTTCCCGCGTTACGGGAACGATGACGACCGGGCGGACGATATCGCCATCTGGCTGTTAAAGACTTTCCTGGATAAGATCAAAAAGCACCACACTTACCGCAACTCCGAGCCAACCACCTCCATCCTGACCATCACCTCCAACGTGGTTTACGGAAAGGCCACCGGTTCCCTTCCGGATGGAAGAAAGGCAGGTGAGCCGCTGTCTCCGGGAGCGAATCCCAGCTACGGCGCGGAGAAGAACGGCCTGTTAGCTTCGCTGAATTCCGTGGCCAAACTGCCTTATCACTGGGCTTTGGACGGTATTTCCAATACGCAGACCATTAACCCCGGCGCGCTGGGTCATAACGATGAGGAGCGCGTGGAGAATCTGGTGCGCGTCATGGACGGCTATTTTGACCAGGGCGCTCATCACCTGAATGTTAACGTATTCGGCGTGGATAAGCTGATCGATGCCATGGAGCATCCGGAAAAGGAGGAGTACGCAAACTTCACCATCCGTGTGTCCGGCTATGCCGTGAAGTTTATCGATCTGACCAGAGAGCAGCAGCTGGATGTGATCGCCAGAAGCGCACATGAGAGAATGTAAGCACTCCGTACAAACGGCGTGAAATAACCGCAGAAAGGGCCGGGCAGAACTGCCTGGTCCTTTCTGCTGCCCGAAGCAGGACGGGCTTGACGGCGGTGCTTTGGCTGTATTATAGTGATCGTACATGCGCCGGCCGGCAGCGGCTGGCGGTTAAGGACGGTCCGGAACGCAGACGGTCCGGACGAGGAAAGGATTGGAAAGAAGGAGAAGGCAGAGATGGAAGAAGCAGCGAAGAAGAGCGCGGTTGGATTTATCCATTCGATAGAAAGTTTCGGCTCGGTGGACGGGCCGGGCGTTAGATATGTGATTTTTATGCAGGGCTGCCGGCTTCGGTGTCAGTTCTGCCATAATCCCGACACCTGGACCCGTCACGGCGGAGAACCGGTGACGGCGGAAGGTATGTTCGAACAGGCGCTGAAATACCGGACCTACTGGGGAAAGAAGGGCGGCATTACGGTGAGCGGAGGCGAGCCCCTTTTGCAGATGGATTTCCTCATCGAGCTGTTTTCCCGGGCAAAGGAAGAGGGGGTGCATACCTGCGTCGATACGGCGGGACAGCCTTTTATCAGGCAGGAGCCGTTCTTCGGAAAGTTCCGGAAGTTAATGGAACTTACCGATCTCTTCCTTCTGGATATCAAGCATATGGATCCCGAACAGCACAGGATCCTGACCGGCGCGCCCAATGACAATATCCTGGATATGGCCAGGTACCTGTCTGACCGGGGAAAGCCCGTATGGATCCGTCATGTCCTGGTGCCGGAGCGCAGTGATTATGACGAGTATCTGCTGCAGCTGGACGCCTTTGTCCGTTCGCTGAAGAACGTGCGCCGCTTTGAGATCCTTCCTTATCATACTCTGGGAACGTTTAAGTGGGAAGAGCTGCGGATCCCCTATCCCCTTGCCGGCATCGACCCGCCGGCAAAAGAGCGGGTGGCTTATGTAAACAGGCTTCTTCATACGGAAGAATACAGAGGATATCTGGAAGATTAAACGCGAAGGCGCGTGCCTGCGCGGGGGAAGGCAGAAAAGAGGATATCTCGCTGCGAAAAAGGAGTGTGCGAAAAAATGCCGGAGGACAGACGGAAAAATACGGTCTGGGCGGTATGTTTTACCTTTGCGGGCGCGGCGCTTTTGGATCGGCTCCTTAAGGGGCTGCGTCGGAAGAAAGCCGATGTGCTGGCCTGGAAAAAGGGCAGCGGCCCGTGGCCGGAAGACGGCGGATTTAAGGAGATAGATACGCCGCTGACCGAATGGATGGGACAGGCGTTTCAGGAAGCCGGGAGCATCCTGGTGGTCGGAGCTACGGGAATCGCGGTGCGCGCGGCATCGCCCTGGATCCGGGATAAATTTGACGATCCGGCCATGGTGGTGATGGATGAGAAAGGACGGTTTGCCATCCCGGTGCTTTCCGGGCACTGGGGAAGGGCCAATGAGCTGGCTTCCGGGCTGGCGGCCCTTTCCGGCGGCACGGCGGTGATCACTACGGCCACGGATGTCGAAAACCGATTTGCCGTTGATGTGTTCGCAAAGAAGAACGGCCTGTGGATCTCGGATCGGAAGGCGGCGAAGCAGGTGTCGGCGGATATCCTGGCGGGGATCCCGGTAAAGATCTCCTCCTCCTTCCCGCAGGAGGGCGACCTTCCTCCGGGCTGTGAAGCGGCGGACGTTTTGCAGGAGAAGGCCATGCCGGAGGAAGACGGCTGCCGTAGGGGCGTGCAGGACGGAGAAGGAAAAGGCGGAAGGCAGGGAAGCGCCGTCGTGATCAGCGTTTTTGGTCCGAAACCGGGGGAAGTTCTGGTGGAAAAAGTGCGGCCCCTTTATCTGGTTCCGAGGCTGGTAACCGTGGGCATCGGCTGCCGGAAAGATATGGATCCCGGGAAGCTGAAAGAACAGGTGATGGCCGTTCTTCAGGAATCCGGCATCTGGCCGGAGGCGGTGGAAGCAATGGCCACCATTGATCTGAAGGAACATGAGCCGGCGCTTCTTTCCCTGTGCCGGGAGATGGGATGGGAATTAAAATGCTTTTCTGCCGATGAACTGAACGGGGTGCAGGGCGAATTTTTCCATTCCGATTTTGTTGAGCGGACCACCGGGGTGGGAAATGTGTGCGAGCGGGCGGCGGTGCTGGCCTGCGGCGGCAGGCTGATCGTAAACAAGCAGGTCCGCTCCGGCGTGACCGTGGCGGCGGCCCTGCGTCCGTGGACGGTAAAGTGGCAAGAGGACGGGAAGCGGGAGGACTCTGATGATGCCTTCGGGACGCAGCCGGCCGAAGATGAGACGCGGTATACTTACGTTAATCAGACCAGAATGCGCCGGGGGATCACCACGGGGACCTGCGCGGCAGCCGCAGCCTCGGCAGCCGCAGCTTCACTTCTGGAGGACAGGGATCCGGAGCAGGTCACCGTCCTTACGCCGAAGGGCATCCGGATTTCCGTTCCCGTTTCCGCTTATGCGGGTGGCGCGGGGTGGGCATCCTGCCAGGTCAGAAAGGATGCGGGAGATGATCCGGACGTGACGGATGGCGCCGTGGTCGAAGTCCGGATTTCCCGGACCCCGCAAGAGGAGAGCGCGAACGTCGGTGAGGAAACGGAGAAGGGAGCCGGAGAAAACTGGTATGAATACCGGGAGGAAGAGAGTACCATTTATCTGCGTGGCGGCAGAGGGGTCGGTCTTGTAACCAGGGCGGGCTTAAGCTGCCCGCCGGGGATGTGGGCCATCAATCCGGTCCCTCGACAGATGATCTTTCGCCAGACGGCTGAGGTCATGGAACGGACCGGAGAAAAAGGGCCTTTGTACCTCACGGTCTCGGTCCCGGATGGCGATAAGCTGGCGCTAAAGACCTTTAATCCTCGGCTGGGGATCCGGGGCGGGATCTCGATTCTGGGAACCAGCGGCATCGTGGAGCCGATGAGCCAGTCGGCGCTGATCGAGACCATCCGGCTGGAGATCCGGCAGAGGGCGGCAGAAGGGGAAACGCTCCTGCTTGCCATGCCGGGAAATTACGGTTTTCATTTTCTTCGTGAGTCTCTTGGACTGCCTGCGGAGAACGGGGTAAAATGCAGCAATTTCATCGGCGAAACCATTGACATGGCCGTCCGGTACGGATTCCGGAAGATGCTTTTGGTGGGGCATGCCGGAAAGCTCATCAAGGTGGCCGCGGGGGTGATGAATACCCATTCCTCCATGGCAGACGGGAGGCTGGAGTGCCTGGCCGCCTGGGCCGGTGCGTCCGGTGCCGGAGCGGAGAGAGTGAACCGCATCCTTTCTGCCGTTACGGCGGATGAGGCCCTGCTGATCCTTGAGGAGCAGGAGGGGCTTCGGGACGCGGTGATGGAAAAGATCATGGGACAGATCGCCAGGCATCTGGCCCGCCGCGCGGGAGAAGACCTTGCCATAGAAGCTGTCCTGTTTACCAATGAGCGGGGGCTGTTAGGGATGACGTCAGGAGCCGGAGAAATGATCAAAGAGTTGCGCGAAAAGAGGGAATCCGCAGGCGAGCGGCAGGCGGCGTTTGGCCTGTCCGCCCCTGAAGGAGATAAGAGGAACGAGGATAGTTGAGTATGGAAGAAACGAAAGAACAGGGAATCCTTTTCGGCGTCAGCGTAGGCCCAGGCGATCCGGAACTGATGACAATCAAGGCGGCGCGGATTATCCGTGAGGCCCAGGTACTGGCGCTTCCTCATGAAAAGAAAGAAGCCTGCGTGGCATACCAGATTGCCAGACAGGCGGTGCCGGAGGCGGAGGAAAAGGAGTTCCTTCTCATTCCCATGCCGATGACAAAGAACAGGGAGATTCTGGAAAAAAGTCACCGGGAAGGGGCGCTGCGTATCGTGCAGGAGCTTCAGAAGGGGAAGACCGTGGCTCTGCTCACCCTGGGGGATGTGTCCGTTTACTCCACCTGCTGGTATTTATACCGCAGGGTCAGGGAGATGGGCGGACGGGGAAGCCTGATCAGCGGCGTTCCCTCTTTCTGCGCGGCGGCGGCCAGGCTGGATGTCAGTCTGGTCAGCGGCAGTCAGGAGCTTCATATCCTACCGGCTTCTTATCAGATCGAAGAAGGGCTTAGGCTTCCCGGCATCAAGGTGTTAATGAAGACAGGAAGCCGGATCGGGGCGGTGAAGGCACTTCTGGAGGAGAATGGGGCTTCTGTCCGGGGCGTAAAACGCTGCGGTATGGAAGGCGAGAAGATTTACCGAAGCGCCGGTGAGATCAGCGAGGATGCCGGGTATTACTCCCTGTTTATCGTGAGCGACGAAGAATCAGGGAAGGAGGACAGATAATGGTATACATTGTCGGTGCAGGGCCGGGGGCGGAAGATCTGATCACCCTGCGAGGGCTTCGTCTGCTGCGCGCGGCGGATCTGGTGATCTATGCCGGTTCCCTGGTGAACCCGGCGCTCCTAAACGAGACGAAAGAGGGCTGCCGGATCATAGACAGCGCCAGGCTAACCCTGGAGCAGGTGATCGACGCGATGGAGGAGGCGGAAAAGAAGGGGCTTATGACGGTGCGGCTGCATACCGGTGACCCCTGCATTTACGGAGCCATCCGCGAACAGATGGACTGGATGAGGCAGCGGGATATTCCCTATGCGATCTGTCCCGGCGTCAGTTCTTTCTGCGGGGCGGCGGCTTCTCTGGAGATGGAGTACACCCTTCCGGAGGTCTCCCAGAGCGTGGTGATCACCCGCATGGCCGGGCGGACTCCGGTTCCGGAGAGGGAGAGCATCCGCTCCTTTGCTGCCCACAGGGCCACGATGGTGATCTTTTTAAGCGCTGGGATGATCGGGGCGCTGACCGGAGAGCTTCTGGCCGGGGGATACGGACCGGAGACGCCGGCAGCCATCGCCTATAAGGCCACCTGGCCGGAGGAAAAGATCATCCGCTGTGCGCTAAAGGATCTGGAGCGCCGCGCGGGGGAAGAAGGAATCACCAAAACGGCGTTGATCGTGGTGGGGGACGCGGCGGCGCAGACCGGCTATCTGCGCTCCCGGCTGTATGCGCCGGAATTTGAAACGGAATTCAGAAAAGCCCGTGAGCCTGGGCAGACAGGAGAGTAGCATGGCAGACTTGTATATTGTGGGCATCGGCCCGGGCGCTTATGGCTCCATGACCATCGAGGCGGCGGATGCCCTTTCCGCATGTCCGGTGATCGTCGGCTATACCGTATATGTTGACCTTATCCGGGAGCATTTCCCGGATAAGGAATACCTGACGACGCCGATGCGCCAGGAGGAGGCCCGCTGCCGCATGGCGTTGGAACGGGCGGTGGAAGGAACCGATACGGCGGTGGTCTGCAGCGGGGACAGCGGCGTTTACGGCATGGCAGCGCTGATTCTTGAACTTCTGGAGCAGGAAGCACGTCCTGGCGTGCGGGTAAAGATCATCCCAGGGGTGACGGCCGCCCTTTCGGGCGGCGCCCTTTTAGGCGCACCCCTGGCCAATGATTTCGCGGTGGTCAGCTTAAGTGATCTGCTTACCCCCCTGGAGACCATAAAAAAGCGTGTCCGCGCGGCGGCGGAGGGCGATTTTCCTCTGTGCATCTATAATCCTTCCAGCAGAAAACGCTGGGAATACCTGGCCATGGCCTGTCGGATCCTGCTGGAATACCGGCCGAAGGGGACGGTTTGCGGGATCGCCTCCAGGATCGGCAGGGAAGGACAGCAGATGGAAGTGCTTACGCTGGGCGAGTTGGAGGAACGCAGCGTGGATATGTTTTCCACGGTGTTTATCGGCAATTCACAGACCAGAAAAATGGGAAGATATATGGTGACATCCAGAGGATACCGAATTTCGGGACCGGCTTTGGAGCATGCGGCCATAGGAATCTTGGGTGGGACCAGCGAAGGAAGGCTCCTGGCGGAGTTTTGCCGGGCGGAATCGATCCCGGCGGCGGTGTCCGTGGCCACATCTTACGGAGAAGAGCTTTTATCGCCGGGGCCTTTTGTGCGCGTACATACCGGGCGGATGGAGAAAGAAGAGCTCCTTGCCTGGATTCGCGGAGAAAAGATCACGGCGTTGGCGGACGCCACCCATCCCTACGCCCGGACGGTTTCCGAAAACGCGGCGTGGGCCTGCCGTCAGGCGGGGATCCCGTATGAGCGGCTGGTGCGCGGCCGCAAGGAAGAAGGGACGGAGAAAGAAAAGACAGAAGCAGAAGAGATGATGCAAAAGGACGGCCGGATCCTCCGCGCATCCACGGTGGAAGAGGCAGCGAGGATGCTTGAAAAAATTTTGGAGGAGGGAAGCGGAGAGAAAGGGTTGATCACCACCGGAAGCAAGGAGCTGGCTGCATACACCGGCATCCCGGATTACGCAGAGCGTCTTTACGTGCGCGTCCTTCCTTCAAGAGAAGGGATTGACGCCTGTCTGCGTCTGGGATGGAAGGGAAGCCATGTGATCGCCATGCAGGGGCCGTTTTCCCTGGAGTTAAACCGGGCGCTCCTGGACGATCTCGGGATCACCTGCATGGTGACCAAGGAGTCGGGAAAGGCCGGAGGATTTCCGGAAAAGATCGCCGGGGCGATGGATGCCGGATGCCGGGTGATCGTTGTCAGCCGTCCGAAAGAGGAGGTAGGAAAGACTCTGGAAGAGATGAAGGCATGGATCATCGGGATGAGCAGGAAAAATCAGGCGGATAACGGAGAAGTTTCCGGAAGCGGCCAGGCGCGCATGCAGGCACATTTCTCTGCGGATCATGGCCTCACGGTGGCGCTGGCAGGGATCGGTACCGGCGGGCTGGCGCAGATCACCTGGGAAGGACTTCGAAGCATCTTGGCAGGCGATGCGCTGCTGGGCGCCGGGCGGATGGTGGAAAGCGGGAAGGCGATCTGCCGTCAGGCGGCGGAAACGCCGGGCCTTGTGCGCGAGGATGACATCCCGCCGGAACAGAAAGCATATCTGGTCAGCCATCAGCCGGACGAGATGATCGCCTGGCTTAGGGCGCATCCCGAAATCCGGCGACCAGTGGTCCTGTATTCCGGCGACGTGGGATTTTACAGCGGAGCAGCCGCTTTCAAACGGGCGGCCATAGCGGAAAACTCCGGCCTGCGGTGCCGCCTGCTTCCAGGAATCGCTTCGATTTCCGCGCTGTCTGCCATCACCGGAAGGCCGTGGGAGAACGCGGAGATCGTCAGCTTGCACGGACGAACGCTTTCGGGAAAGGAGGACTGGTCCCTTAAGAATGGACGGGACCGGTTCCTGCTTTTGGACGGCAGCGAAAGCCTTCATCAGGTGTGCCGGCAGCTTCTGGAGCAGGGGCAGGAAAAGGCGCGGATAGTGGTAGGCGAGAACCTGGGATATGAAGAAGAGAACATCACGGAAGGCAGTCCCGGGGAGATCCTGATGCGGCATTTCGGCCGGCTCTCCTGCGCATGGATCATTCCATGGCGCGAAAAAGAGCCGGCCTGATGGCTTTCTGTATTCAGTAAGATAAGATCTCATGGCCGGTTTCGGTCACCAGGACCTGGACCTCCCATTGGGCGGAAGGCAGGCCGTCGTCGGTGTAGACGGTCCAGCCGTTTTCGTCATCCACAAAGATATCCGGCCGGCCCATATTGACCATAGGCTCGATGGTAAAGACCATGCCGGGCGCCATGACCATTTCCGTGCCGCGCTCTCCGATATAGCCCACCCAGGGGTCTTCGTGGAATTCCAGGCCGCAGCCGTGGCCGCCGATCTCCCGGACAATGGAGTAGCCGTTTGCCCGGGCATGGTCATAGACCGCCTGGGCCATGTCCCCCAAAAAGCCCCAGGGCTTTACCTGTTCCAGCCCCAGCCTGACACATTCCCTGGTGACTTCGACCAGCTTTTTCTTTTCCGGTGAAACGTTGCCGATGCAGAACATCCGGGAAGAATCCGAAAAATAGCCGTGATAGATGGTGGACGCGTCTACGTTGATGATGTCGCCGTCCCTTAACACGTCATCCGCGGAGGGGATGCCGTGGCAGACCTGTTCATTAACGGAGGTGCAGACGCTTTTGGGAAAGCCTTCGAAGTTTAACGGGGCGGGAATGGCGCCGGCACTGACGGTCTGCTCATAGACCCAGCGGTCGATTTCCTCTGTGGTCACACCCTCGCGGATGTGTTCGGCGACGTAATCGAGCACGGCGATATTGATCCGGGCGCTTTGGCGGATCCCTTCGATCTGTTCCGGTGTCTTGATGAGCTGACGCGAGGGCACGATGCAGCCTTGTCTCCGCAGCGATTCCAGCTTTTCGTCAAATTCCATATGGCATTTTTTGTACTTGCGTCCGCTGCCGCACCAGCAGAGGTCATTTCTTCCTAACGATTCCATGTTCGTCATCCTTTCTGCTGCCGCGCCGGAAATATACCGGTCCGCGGCCAGCCAACCACGCCCTATTATAGCATATCTTGGAAAAAAAGGAAAACGGGCATGCGGGATTAAGAGGTTTTCTTTCTCAAAAAGCTGACAAGCGTCCGGGGCTGTGCTATACTTAGGGCACTTGCCCGAAGGCAGGATTTTAGACGATGGCGGAAGGGGGCGCGCGGATATGCGGGATTCCTGTTTTGCACGGGGGAATATTCCGATGACAAAGCATGAGGTGAGAGCGGTGTCGTTAGCCAAGCTCGCGCTTTTTCCCGGAGCGGTTCTCTGGGATGTGGGGGCCGGAACCGGCTCGGTATCCATCGAGGCCGGGCAGTATTTGCGCGAGGTGGGAAGCGGCGCGGTCTATGCCGTGGAAAGGGAACCGGAGGGGGTTCGCCTGATCAGGGAGAACCGGGCGCGGCTCCTTCCCGGATGGGAGGGGATCAAAGTGATCTGCGGGACGGCGCCGGAGGCGCTTTCCTCCCTACCGGCGCCTACCCATGTATTTATCGGAGGTTCCGGAGGCAATCTGCATGCGATCATCCGCCGGATTCTGGATAAGAACCGGGAAGCCAGGATTGTGGTCAACGCCGTCACAGCCGAGACGCTGGCTGCGTGCCTGGATGCGGTGGAGATATTCGGCTTTTCGGACCATGAATGTGTCCAGGTGGCGGTAAGCCGTCTGGAGCAGACCGGACGCTGCCACATGTACCGGGCCCGGAATCCGGTGCACATTATCCGGATGGAAGGGGCGATAAGATGGAGTTAGCGATCCCCAGGCTGATGATCACGGCGCCTTCCAGCGGCAGCGGGAAGACGGTGGCGGTCTGCGCCCTGTTAAAGACGATGCAGAACATGGGCCTTGCCCCCGCCGCGTTCAAATGCGGCCCGGATTATATTGACCCGCTCTTTCATCATAAGGCGCTTGGCGCCGAAGGCGGAAATTTGGACGGCTTTTTCCAGGATCAGGAAGGGATGCGGGAAAGCTTTGTACGGCGATGCCGGGAATGCGGCGCGGGGATCGCCGTTGTGGAAGGCGTGATGGGATACTTTGACGGCTTCGGTGACAGCGCCCGCGCCAGCAGCTATGAGACGGCGGCGTGGCTTGATTGCCCGGCGGTGCTGATCGTGGACGCCAGAGGGGCTTTTCTCTCGGCGGCGGCGCTGATCCAGGGATTTTTGGATTTTGCGCCTGCCCGCGGAGCGGAAAGCAGGCAGCAAAACGGCATACGCGGGGTGATTTTGAACCGGGTCAGCCCATCGGTTTATCCGCGCATGAAGAAAATGATCGAAGACCGCTTCGCGGTCCGTGTGGCCGGTTACCTTCCGCGGATGGACTGGCTGAAGATCGAGAGCCGCCACCTGGGCCTGATGCTTCCGGAAGAAGTAGAGGATATCAGGGGGCAGTTGGGGCGGCTTGCACGGACCGCAGCGGAGACGCTGGATTTTCGCGCGCTGCTTGACATAGCGAGGGAGAGCGCGCCCCTAGCCGCCGGCGTGCCGTCGGCAGAAGACGACGGCCGGCGCATGCGGCCGCCGGTCAGGATCGCCGTGGCCAGGGACGCCGCGTTTTCATTTTACTATCGGGATAATCTGCGCCTTTTGGAATCGTGCGGGGCAGAACTGGTCTTTTTCAGCCCGATAGCTGACCCGGGCCTTCCGGAGGGGGCGCGCGGCCTTCTGCTGGGCGGCGGTTACCCGGAAGTCTTTGCCGCCTCCTTAAGTCAAAACCGGTCTATGCGCGGCGCCGTGCGGCAGGCAGCGCAGGACGGGATGCCCATCCTGGCGGAATGCGGCGGCTTTTTGTATCTGCATGGGGAGCTTTCCGATGCCGGAGGGCAGCGGTTTCCCATGGCCGGTGTGCTGCCCGGCAGAAGCTTCGCTACGGCGGGGCTTGGCCGTTTCGGCTATGTGGAACTGTCGCCGCTCCATGACGGGCGCTATCTGCGCGAAGGCGAAAGGATTCGCGCTCATGAGTTCCACTACTGGGATTCGGACTGCTGTGGCGAGGCCATGAAGGCGAAAAAGCCGGATGGCCGCCGAAGCTGGCTCTGTATGCAGGAGAAAGGACGGGTTCTGGCGGGATTTCCGCATCTGTATTACCCTTCCTGCCCGGCGTTTGCCGCCCGTTTTGTGGAGGAGTGCAGGACCTACGCGGAAGAAAAGAAGAAAGGATGACGCAGGAGATGCAGCTTGAGGAAGCAGTGCGCCGGGCGGAGGGCCCGGATGAAAAGGCGATGGAAGAAGCGAGGACGCGTTGGGATCATATCGCGAAGCCGCTGCATGGCCTCGGGCTTTTGGAGGATGCGGTGATCCGGATCGCGGGGATACAAAAAAGTGCCCGGATCCGCCTGGAGCATAAGGCCGTGACCGTGTTTTGCGGGGACAACGGCATCGTGGCTGAGGGGGTTACGCAGACCGGACAGGAAGTGACCGCAGCGGTGGCGGAGAATTTCCGTAACGGCCGCAGCTGCGTGTGCATCATGGCGGAGCGGGCCGGGGCGCAGGTGGTGCCGGTGGACATGGGCATCCGCCGCCCGCTGTCCGGCTACGGGGCTTTGGTCAGGCCACCCGAGAGAACCGGCGAACACCGTCGGGGCGGGCATCATTCATACCCGGTGATCAACTGCCGGGTCATGGACGGGACGGGGAATTTCCTGGAAGGGCCGGCCATGAGCCGGGCGCAGGCGAAGGCAGCTGTGGAAGCGGGGATCGGCCTGGTCGGGAAGCTGAAGGAAATGGGCTATCATATCCTGGCGACGGGCGAAATGGGGATCGGCAATACCACGACCAGCAGCGCGGTGATCGCCGTCCTTCTGGGCAGAGACCCGGAGGAGGTCACAGGCCGGGGAGCCGGCCTTGATACAGAGGGGCTTCGTCGCAAGATTCAGGTGATCCGCCGGGGCATCGCGCTGCACCGGCCGGATCCGGCGGACGGGCTCGCTGTGCTTTCCTGTGTGGGCGGCCTGGATCTGGCCGGCATGGCCGGGGCCTTCATCGGCGGCGCGCTTTACCGGATGCCGGTGATCATCGACGGGGTGATCTCCGCGGCGGCGGCGCTGTTGGCGGTCTCCCTCTGCCCGGCGGCGGCAGGCTGCATGCTGGCCTCCCATCTTTCCCTGGAGCCGGCCCATCGGATGGTCCTTGACCGTCTGGGGCTTGAGCCGGTGGTCTGCGGCCGGATGTGTCTTGGCGAGGGAACGGGAGCGGTGGCGCTCTTTCCTCTTTTGGACATGGCGGCAGCGGTGTACGGGCAAATGAGTACTTTTCAGGATATCCAGATCGAAGAATACCGTCCGCTTTCCTGAAAAAGCGGGGCGAAAGAAAGAAGGAAAACCATGGTTTATCTGGTAACCGGAGCGAGCGCTAGCGGCCGGTCCGTTTTTGCGGAGCAGCTGATCACCGGATCGCCCTTTTCCAACCGGATCTATCTTGCGGCGATGGAGGTCCGCGGCGAAGAGGCCGAGCGCAGAGTGCTGCGCCACCGCAGGATGCGCCAGGGGAAGGGCTTTCGTACCATCGAGCGGCCGCGGAACCTGCCGGGCGTCCTTGACGGGGCGGGAGAGGATGCGGCCGTCCTTTTGGAGTGCATGTCCAACCTGGCGGCGAACGAGCTGTTTTTCCCATCCGGCATGAAAACGGTGGATGAGGCGGAACGCGCCATCAGGGCCGGGATCCGGTACCTGGAAGAAAACAGCCGTCTTCTCGTGGTGGTGACCAGTGAGATCTTTTCAGACGGGATCGATTACGGCCCGGAGACAGGGGAGTACATCCGCCTGCTGGGGCGGATCAATCGATGGCTGGCCCAAAGAGCCGGGCAGGCGGTGCTTGTGACGGCGGGCATTCCGACGCCGCTTAAGCCGCCCGGCGCCGGTGGTTTTTCGCCGCTGTGACGGTCCGGTCTGCGTGATCTTTAATCAAACGGGGGGAGCGACATGTTTCGGATAAGTGCATTGACTGCAGGGCTGGTTTTAGACTGGATCTTCGGGGATCCGCGGGGCATCCCGCATCCGGTCATCTGGATGGGCCGGCTGATCGGGGCCGCGAAAGACCGCCTCTGCCGTCCGGGGACGCCAGGTCAGCAAAGGCGCGGCGCTCTTCTGGCGCTTATGGTACTGGCTGTCAGCATGGGGATCCCCGGGGCTACCCTTTTTTTTCTGCCCCTGGCAGAGGGGAAGGACGGGCCGTTTGCCTGGTGCCTTACCGCATTCTGGAGTTTCCAGCTGATGGCGGCCAGGGGACTGTATACGGAAAGCGGCAAGGTGAGGCGCGCGCTGGCAAACGGAGACAGGGAGGAGGCCAGAAGGTGCGTTTCCATGATTGTGGGACGGGATACCGCCTCTCTGGACGAGCCAGGCATCATCCGGGCCGCGGTGGAAACGGTGGGCGAGAACGCATCGGACGGCGTGATCGCGCCGATGCTTTTCCTGGCGGTTTTCGGCATCCCCGGCGGTTTTTTCTACAAAGCGGTCAATACCATGGATTCCATGATCGGATATAAAAATGAACGTTATCTGGAATTTGGCAGGACGGCGGCCAAGCTGGACGATCTCTGCAACTGGATCCCGGCCAGGATAAGCGGTGTCCTGCTGGCCGCCGCAGCCTGGCTTTTGGGCTTTGTTTTCCGGGACAGGGCCCACTACGACGGAAAAAACGCCTGGCGGATCTTTCTGCGTGACAGAAGGAAGCACACCAGTCCCAATTCCGCTCACGGGGAAGCCGCGTGCGCGGGCGCGCTCCACATCCGCCTCGGGGGCGATTCCCGGTATTTTGGAAAGCTTGTGCACAAGCCCTGGATCGGGGATGGAGATCGGGACGCGGAGGCGGAGGACATCCGGCGGGCGGGACGGCTGATGCTTGCTGCCGAGGTGCTGCTCCTTGTCCTGATCTGGGCAGCGGCATGGATCGGGTTAAAGTAAACGCGGCCGGATGATTTCCGGCCAAGGCCGGTAGAAAGGAGCCGGAGATGGACGGATTATACGGACTGCTGATCGCGTTTTCCATGTATTCAAAAATACCTGTTCCGATGGTGCGGTGGACAAAGGAGAGGCTTCGTTATGTGCTGTGCTGGTTCCCGGCGGTGGGCGCGGCCTGCGGCCTGGCGCTCTGGCTGTGGTTTTCTCTGGCCTGGGCCCTGGCCATCCATCCGGTATGCGCGGGGATGGCGGGCAGCTGCATCCCGCTTCTGGTCAGCGGGGGGATCCATATGGATGGTTTCCTGGACACCGTGGACGCCAGAAGCTCTTACGCAAGCCGTGAAAAAAAACTGATGATCTTAAAGGATCCGTACACCGGCGCCTTTGCGGTCATTGCCGCCATCGTCTATATGCTCCTGTACTGTGCCTGCCTGATCCAGCTGTTTTCGGACGGGGCGCAGCCGGAGGGACGAAACATGGCGGCGGCGTTCTGCCTGGTATTCGCGCTGGAGCGCGCGTTCAGCGGTCTGTCGGTGGCGCTGTTTCCCTGCGCGAAGGACAGCGGCCTGGCCCGGACTTTTTCGGACGCCGCGCAGAAGCGAACGGCCGTCATCGTGCTGATGATCTGGATCCTTGCGCTGCTGATGGTGATCGGCTGGATCGCCGGTTTTTGGGCTGCCGGGATGGTGGTGGCTGTGGGTGCGGGGGTCTTCTTTTATTACCGTCAGGTGGCGAAAAAGGAATTTGGCGGGATCACCGGCGATCTGGCCGGATGGTTCCTGCAGCTTTTCGAGGCCGCGGCTCTGGTGGCGCTGACGGCAGTCGGAAGGTATCTTCTGCTGTCTTAGAAGGAAAAACGGAGGTGCGAAGCAATGCGGGAGATGCTGTTTTTGATCGGAGGGGTCGGTCAGGGGAAACGGGAATTGGGGAGAACGCTCTGGAAATCATGGTTTTTGCGGGAAGGGACGCAGGAGGCTTGCCGGGAGGCTGATGGAAGGACCGTATCCTGGGAGGCTTTCCAGCAGGCGGACATCGCCTGGAATCTGCAGGAAATGGTCAGGCGGATCCTGTTTTTTGAGACGGGAAACGAGGTGTTTGGCGCCCGGAAGGAGGAGAGTCTTGAAGCGCGGGCGGCCCGCCTGGCGGAGGAGATTCCGGACAGGATCGCCGGGGAAGGACGCCAGCGGATCCTCATTGCCGATGAAGTGGGATGCGGCATCGTTCCCCTTAAGCGCGGGGAAAGAGAGTACCGGGAACTGGCCGGCCGGATCGCCTGCCGGGCGGCGGAAGCAGCCGCGGCGGTATGGCAGGTGACCGCAGGCATCGGCCGGTGCATCAAGACGTCCGATGCGGGAACGGTGTCGCCTGGTCAGCGGGATGGGGACGCGTTTTTGGGGGATGGATTAGAGGAAATCGAAACGCAGACGAGACAGGCGGCGTCGGAATTTCTGGACGCGGCGGGGATGAAGTCCGGCCAGCTTCTTGTGGTCGGCTGTTCCTCTAGCGAGATCGTCCGTTTGCGCATCGGCACCGGTTCCAGCGCTCCGGTGGGCGAACGGGTATACCGGACGTTGGCAAAGCTCTGCCGGGAGCGGGGGCTGTACCTGGCCGCCCAGTGCTGCGAGCACCTGAACCGGGCGCTCATCCTGGAGGAGGAAGCGGCCATCCGCTTCGGATACGCGCCGGTGAATGTGGTGCCGCAGCTGAAAGCGGGCGGTTCCTTTGCGACGGCGGCCTACCATGCCATGGAACATCCGGTGGCGGCGGAGGAGATCCGGGCGGACGGCGGGATCGACATCGGGGACACCCTTATTGGGATGCATCTGAAGCCGGTCGCCGTTCCGGTCCGCATCTCCGTCAGGCGTATCGGAGGGGCCAATGTGGTCTGCGCCAGGGTGCGGCCCAAATTCATCGGCGGAAAAAGAGCCCGATACGACCAGACGTTACTGTGACTGCCCGGGACTAGTGGACGATGATCAATTCATATTCCCGGTTTCCCAGACCGATCTTCTCCGCGTGATCAAGACAGCTGCGCCATTCAGATTCGGGGTTGGAGTTGGAGAAGTGATCGTGATGATCGACAAAATCCGGCGCCTCCATGTGATCGGTCAGCTGGCTGTGCGGCATGGGCTTGGCGGCAAGACAGGCATCTACGCATGCCTGGTCCAGCGCCAGGGGATCAAAGGAAGCGAACATTCCGATGTCTGGCAGGATGGGCACATCGTTTTCCCCGTGACAGTCACAGTTCGGCGACACATCGACCACCAGGGAGATGTGGAAGTTCGGCCGGCCGCTGATGACGGCCTTGGTATACTCGGCCATCTTGCAGTTTAAGACCGCGTTGGCGTTTGAATCGTTAAATTCAATGGCGTCAAAATTGCAGGCGCCGAGACAGCGGCTGCATCCCACGCAGTTTTCCTGGTCGACGTGCATCTTGCGGCGCCTCGCATCGAAGATCAGTCCGTTGTTGGCACATTCCTTCTGACATTTCCGGCAGCCGCGGCACTGTTCGTCCACGATATGAGGTTTTCCGTTGCTGTGCTGATCGGCCTTTCCCGCGCGCGATCCGCAGCCCATGCCGATATTTTTGATGGTCCCGCCGAATCCGGTGGATTCATGGCCCTTAAAATGCGTCAGGCTGATGAGGATATCCGCGTCCATTACCGCCCGGCCGATCCGGGCTTCTTTGACGTATTCGCCGCCTTCGACCGGCACGGCGATATCATCGGTTCCCTTTAACCCGTCGCCGATCAGGATAGGACATCCTGCCGTCAGGGGTGTGAATCCGTTCTGCCATGCGCATTCCAGATGTTCCAGCGCGTTTTTGCGGCTCCCGGGATACATGGTGTTGCAGTCGGTGAGGAAAGGCTTCCCGCCCAGCTCCTTTACCAGGTCGACCACTGCCCTGGCGTAGTTCGGACGAAGATAGCTGATGTTTCCCAGCTCGCCAAAGTGCAGCTTGATGGCGACAAACTTGCCGTTCATGTCAATCTGGTCCATGCCGGCTCTTCGAAGCAGCTTTTTTAATTTGGTCGGAAGACCGTCGCCATACGGGATCGTGCGGAAATCGGTAAAGTAGACCTTTGCTTTCTCCATAGTAGATTTTCCTCCTTGCTGATCAAAAGATGGAGACCGCATACAGCGATTGCCGGCTGCGGCCCTGATTATTATTTTAAAGGGGGATGGGGGAAAAGTCTATCCGTTTTTGCCTGGAAAACAGGCAGAAGTGCCGCATGGAGGAGGGGCAGCATCCCGGGGGATGCGAACGGGCCGGGAGAAGAGAAATAAAAAAACAGCCATCCATCCGGATCGCTGTCTGCTCTGCACTCCATACATGCAGAAGATGGGAGTCGAACCCACAAGGTATTTCTACCACACGGACCTGAACCGTGCGCGTCTGCCAATTCCGCCACTTCTGCATCTTTCGCAGCTCATCGCTGCAACGTAGATGATTATAGGTCATTTCCGGGAAAATGTCAACAGGATTTTTTGAATTTTTTTGACGTTTTCCGATGACAGAGAACGAAAAAGCGGGGGCCGGCATATCCGACCTTCCCGCTGTCAGCCTGCATGCGGGGTATGGGACTTGAACCCACACAGTCATACAACCACTAGATCCTTAGTCTAGCCCGTCTGCCAATTCCGGCAACCCCGCAAAACAATTTGTAGTATAGCATAGGTTTTTGCAGAATGCAAGTGAAAAATAAATTTTTTTAAAAATTAAAACTTTCGGAAAAACTGTTGACAAATCCTCCGCTATCCGTTATAATTCGAATCGTTCCCTGCGGGGACAGAACGGAATACGCAGAAGTGGCGGAATTGGCAGACGCGCACGGTTCAGGTCCGTGTGGTAGAAATACCTTGTGGGTTCGACTCCCATCTTCTGCACGAAGAGGAATGCACAGATCCGATGGATCCGGCATTCCTTTTTTCGTTGGAGAACGGTAACCGCTACCGGATATTCTTGAGAACGATGCTGATCCGCTTATAGATCAGCGCGGTAACGAGAGAAACCAGTGAACCTTTCAGCAGATTAAAGGGTGCGACGGCCAGCAGCACAAAAGCAGCCAGGCTGTTGATGCGCGGATTCAGCGCGGTGCCCATGCCGATCAGGGTGTCCATCGGGATCTGGAAGGCCTTAGCGTAGGTGGGAAGCAGGATATACGTATTGGTAAAGCAGCCGACCAGGACCGTGGTCGCTACGCCGGCGGCCATTCCAAGCAGGGCAAAACGCCTTGACTTGTGCCGGCTGTAGATTAACGACGCGGGGATAACCAGGGAGCAGGCCTGAATCCAGTTTGAGAGTTCGCCGATACCGGCCGTCTGCGTCCCGCGAAGGACGAGGGAGATCAGGATCTTGATGGCGGCGATCACCGCACCGGAAGCCGGTCCCATCACAAAGGCGCCGACCAGCACCGGAACGTCGCAGAAATCCAGCTTGTAGAAAGACGGCGCGAAGGGAACGGGGATCTGGATGTACATCAAAAGTCCGGAAAGCGCGCCGAACATGGCCATGATCACCATGTTTTTGGTGGATAGAAGTTCCCTTTTTTGTTCTGCAGCATATCCCATAATGATTCCTCCTTCTTTGTGCTTTTCGAGGAACGGACAGCAGGCTGCCTGCGCAAACAGCAAAAAACCCCCGGATCCGCGATCCGGGGCAGGTTTTTGGGTACGCAAAAACAGCCGTCTTCTCTCATCCAGACTATACTGTCGGTTTCGGAATCACACCGAATCGGCCGCAGAAGCGGTTCGCGGACTGTACCGCCGGTCGGGAATTTCACCCTGCCCCGAAAACATTCACATGCTGAGATACAATGTTTCTGAATCTTTACGGGTAGATTATAGGCGGATGAAAATGCTTTGTCAATAGGAGGGCAAAAAAATCTGGTAAAGGGCAAAAA
>CAYRMW010000044.1:0-19218 GCA_964425595.1 uncultured Lachnospiraceae bacterium | reverse complement strand
GGTCTTCCGCGGCGGCCGTTGTCGATCAGGGCATCGACCGCCTCCTGGAGCATACGCTTTTCGTTCCTTACGATGATATCCGGCGCGCCCAGTTCCAGCAGGCGGGCCAGACGGTTGTTGCGGTTAATGATGCGGCGGTACAGATCATTTAAGTCGGAGGTGGCAAAGCGGCCGCCGTCTAACTGTACCATGGGGCGGATATCCGGCGGGATGACCGGGATCACGGTCATGATCATCCACTCCGGCTTGTTTCCGGAGGTGCGGAAGGCCTCGACGACCTCCAGGCGCTTGATGATCCTGGCGCGTTTCTGCCCGGAAGCGTCCTTCAGCGCGCTGCGCAGCTCTGCGGAATCCTTTTCCAGATCGATCGCCTGCAAAAGCTCCTGGACCGCCTCAGCACCCATCCCTACGCGGAATGAGCCGTAGCCGCTCTTTTCCACTTCTTCCCGGTACTCCTTCTCCGACAAAACCTGCTTGTACTGCAGGTTAGTGCTGCCGGGATCCAGGACGATATAGGAAGCGAAGTAGAGCACCTTTTCCAGCGTCCTGGGCGAAATGTCCAGGATCAGGCCCATGCGGGAAGGGATCCCCTTAAAGTACCAGATATGGGATACGGGAGCGGCCAGTGCGATATGGCCCACACGCTCCCTGCGGACGCTTGACTTCGTGACCTCTACGCCGCAGCGGTCGCAGATCACGCCCTTGTAACGGATCTTCTTATACTTACCGCAGTGGCATTCCCAGTCCTTGGTCGGTCCGAAGATCCGCTCACAAAACAGGCCGTCTTTTTCCGGCTTTAATGTCCGGTAATTGATCGTCTCCGGCTTCTTCACCTCGCCGTGGGACCACTCCAATATCTTCTCCGGGGAAGCCAGGCCGATCTTAATGGCATCAAAGGTCAGCGGATGATATGTTTCATTTGTCTCTGGCATGAGCGATACTCCCTTCTATTATTCTTCTTCCGGGGAATCCCCGTATCCGTCACCCATATCCTCCAGGTACGGATCCGTCTCATCCTCGTCATGATCTTCCTCTACCGAAACCAGTTCATCGTCCTTGAATTCCTGCTTCTGGTAGCCGTAATCAGCGAAGGCTTCTTCATCGCGGTAATGGCGGTCACCTTCGATGATGGAGCGTAAGTCGGTATCGCTGTAATCGATATTCTCGGTCAGCTCGACCTCCGTATTATCGTCACGCAGCACTCTTACGTCCAGGCCCAGGGACTGCAATTCCTTTAAGAGTACCTTGAAGGACTCCGGGATTCCAGGCTCGGGAATGTTCTCACCCTTAATGATCGCCTCGTAGGTCTTGACCCGGCCCACCGCGTCATCGGACTTCACCGTAAGGATCGCCTGCAGCGTATAGGACGCGCCGTACGCCTCCAGGGCCCAAACCTCCATCTCGCCGAAACGCTGGCCGCCGAACTGGGCTTTCCCGCCCAGCGGCTGCTGAGTAACCAGAGAGTAGGGGCCGGTGGAACGAGCATGGATCTTATCATCAACCAGGTGATGGAGTTTCAGGTAATGCATATGCCCGATGGTAACCGGACTGTCAAAGTACTCGCCGGTCCGGCCGTCCCGCAGGCGCACCTTGCCGTCACGGCTTAAGGGCACGCCCTTCCAGAGCGCGCGGTGCTCCAGATGGCTCCCCAGGTACTCCATGACCTCGGGTTTCAGCACGTCTTTATATTTCTCCCGGAAATCTTCCCAGGTTCCGTTTACATAGTCATTGGCGATGTCCAGGCTGTCCATGATGTCGTCCTCATTGGCGCCGTCGAACACGGGAGTCGCGATATTAAAGCCCAGAGCCTTGGCCGCAAGGCTTAAATGGATCTCCAGCACCTGCCCGATATTCATACGGGAGGGCACGCCCAGAGGATTCAGCACGATATCCAGGGGACGACCGTTCGGCAGAAACGGCATGTCCTCTACCGGAAGGACGCGCGAGACGACACCCTTGTTCCCGTGACGGCCTGCCATCTTATCGCCCACGGAGATTTTTCTCTTCTGCGCGATATAGATGCGGACGGTCTCGTTTACGCCCGGGCTCAGCTCATCGCCATTCTCACGAGTGAACACCTTAGCATCCACGATGATGCCGTAGGCGCCGTGCGGCACCTTCAGGGATGTATCCCGCACCTCGCGGGCCTTCTCACCGAAGATGGCCCTGAGCAGGCGCTCCTCCGCCGTGAGCTCGGTCTCGCCCTTGGGCGTGACCTTCCCTACCAGGATATCGCCGGCGCGGACCTCTGCGCCGATGCGGATGATGCCGCGCTCGTCCAGATCTTTCAGAGCATCCTCGCCGACGCCGGGAACATCACGGGTGATCTCCTCCGGCCCCAGCTTCGTATCACGGGCCTCCGCCTCGTACTCCTCGATGTGGACCGATGTGTAGACATCCTCCTGAACCAGTCTCTCGCTTAAGAGAACCGCGTCCTCGTAATTGTAGCCTTCCCAGGTCATGAATCCGATCAGGGGGTTCTTCCCCAGTGCGATCTCGCCGTTGTCGGTGGAGGGGCCGTCCGCGATCACCTCGCCGGCCTCCACATGGTCGCCCTTGAAGACGATGGGCTTCTGGTTATAGCAGTTGGACTGGTTGCTCCGGACAAACTTGGTCAGATGATAAACATCCCTCTGCCCGTCCCTGCCCCGGCGGATGATGATCTCATTCGACGCGGAGCGCTCCACCAGGCCGGCGTTCTTTGCCAGGACGCAGACACCGGAGTCCACCGCGGCCTTGCCCTCGATACCGGTCCCCACGACCGGCGCCTCAGTCTTTAACAGCGGCACGGCCTGACGCTGCATGTTGGAACCCATCAGGGCCCGGTTCGCGTCGTCATTCTGCAGGAAAGGAATCATGGAAGTCGCTACGGAGAAGACCATCTTCGGGGATACATCCATCAGGTCGATGCTCTTTTTCTGGAACTCGGACGTCTCCTCACGGAAACGGCCGGACACGTTGTTATGTACGAAGTGCCCCTCTTCATCCAGCGGCTCATTCGCCTGCGCCACAACGAAGTTATCTTCCTCATCGGCAGTCAGGTAGACCACCTCATCGGTCACCACGGGATTCATCGGGTCGCTCTTATCGACCACGCGGTAGGGGGCCTCCACAAAGCCATACTGGTTCACCCTGGCATAGCAGGCCAGGGAATTGATCAGGCCGATGTTCGGACCTTCAGGGGTCTCGATGGGGCACATCCGGCCATAGTGGGTGTAGTGCACATCCCGGACCTCGAATCCGGCACGGTCCCTGGACAGACCGCCGGGACCTAAGGCGGACAGACGCCGCTTATGGGTCAGCTCGGACAGCGGGTTGTTCTGATCCATGAACTGGGACAGCTGGGAACTGCCGAAAAATTCCTTCACCGCAGCGGTCACGGGCTTGATGTTGATCAGGGACTGGGGCGTAAGGGAGTCCACGTCCTGGGTGGTCATCCTCTCGCGCACCACGCGCTCCATACGGGAAAGGCCGATCCGGTACTGGTTCTGCAGCAGCTCGCCCACCGCGCGGATGCGGCGGTTCCCCAGGTGATCGATGTCATCGGCGTTGCCGACCTCTTCCTCCAGGTGCATATTATAATTAATAGAAGCAAGGATATCTTCTCTGGTGATGTGCTTCGGCACCAGATCGTGGATGCTGTGGCGGATGGCGTCCTTTAAGGCCTCCTCATCATCGCCGTAGGCATCCAGGATCCTGACCAGTTCCGGATAAAATACCATCTCCGTAACGCCTGCTTCCTTCGGGTCAAAGGATACGTAAGCGGACAGATCGACCATCATATTTGAGAGGACCTTCTGCTTCCTGGTGGGGCCCTCGATCACAACATAGGGCACCGCCGCATTCTGTAACGTCTCCGCCAGCTCCTTGTCCACCACGGTGCCTGCATCGGCCAGAATCTCGCCGGTCGCGGTATTGACCACATCTTCTGCCAGGGTATGGCCCTTGATCCGGTTTCTGAAATGAAGCTTTTTGTTGAATTTATAACGTCCTACCTTTGCCAGATCATATCTTCTGGGGTCAAAGAACATCATGTCCAGCAGGTTTTTTGCACTATCCACGCTCAAGGGCTCACCAGGGCGGATCTTCTTATATAATTCCAGAAGGCCGTCCTCGTAGGTCTCGGAGGGATCCTTGCCGAAGCTGGCCAGGATCTTCGGCTCCTCGCCGAACAGGTCCAGGATCTGGGCGTTGGTCCCGCAGCCCAGGGCGCGGATCAGCACCGTCACCGGGACCTTCCGGGTCCGGTCCACGCGGACATAAAAAATATCATTGGAATCGGTCTCGTACTCCAGCCACGCGCCCCGGTTCGGGATCACGGTGCAGGAATACAGCTCCTTTCCGACTTTATCATGGGTGATGCCGTAATAGATGCCGGGAGAACGGACCAGCTGGCTTACGATCACCCGCTCCGCGCCGTTAATAACAAAGGAGCCGGTATCGGTCATAAGCGGAAGGTCGCCCATAAAAATCTCATGCTCGTTAATCTCGTCCGCCTTGTCCTTGTTGCAAAGGCGCACCTTGACCTTCAGGGGGGCCGCATAGGTCGCATCCCGTTCCTTGCACTCTTCGATGGTGTACTTGATGTCGTCTTTGCATAAGGTAAAGTCTACGAACTCCAGGCTCAGGTGTCCCGCAAAATCAGCGATCGGGGAGATGTCCTCAAACACCTCTTTCAGCCCTTCATCAAGGAACCACTGATAAGAGTTTTTCTGGATCTCGATCAGGTTCGGCATCTCAAGGACTTCTTTCTGTCTTGAGAAGCTCATTCTCATGCTTTTACCGGCCTTTACCGGACGCATTCTGCTTTTCTCCATTAACGTTCACCCCTGTTTTCATTCATTCTCGCAAAAGGCAGGGGGCTTCCTGCGCCCGATCCCGGCCTCTTACCGTCATACGACGCAGGCCTGCTTATAGGCCCACGCCTCCATAATAGTGCAAATTCCATACTATCATAAAGGAGTCAAGGTGTCAAGCATTTTTTCCTTGCCTTTTTCCACGAATAATGGTATACTGTATCAGATAATGGGCAGGCGGCGAAGACCTGCCACACACAAGATTGGAGGTTTCCCCAAGTGCACACATTCCTAACTGTAGTGACCGTGGTCCTGGTGATCGTGCTCATCCTTCTGGTGGTCCTATACTTTCTCGGACGCAGACTGGAGCGCCGGCAGAGAGAATCCGAAGCCATGCTGAAAGCGGCCGAGCAGACCGTCTCCATGCTGATCATCGATAAGAAAAAGCTGAAAATGAAAGATTCGGGACTCCCCAAGATCGTGGTCGACCAGACGCCGAAATACATGTTCTGGGCCAAGGTTCCGGTCGTGAAAGCCAAAGTCGGTCCGAAGATCATGTCCCTGATCGCCGATGAACGCGTGTTCCAGGTCCTCCCGGTGAAGGCCGAGGTCAAGGTCGTCGTAAGCGGCATCTATATCACAAAGATCAAAAGCGTCCGCGGCGGAAAGCTGGAAACCCCGCCGAAGAAGAAGGGCCTTCTCGCCCGCCTGCGAAAGGACAGAACCCAAAAGACAAAGACCAGATAAAAGATCCGGCAAAACGCTGTGTGTCGATGCGTTTTGCCGGATTTTTTATCTGGCTGCGCTCAGCTTAACAGATTCACCCGTGCCTTGGCCCGCGGCTGGATATCGACTTCGATATTGCACTCGGACACGTGCTCATAATTGATATCCAGCGAGTACTCCACCCGCACGTTCAGATTATCCTCGGTCTCGCTGACCGAAATGCGGTTCGTCTGGAGTCCTACCATCATATCGCCTGCCGGCGTCGCATAGCAGGTCAGCCGCCGCTTATTCCGTTCAAAGGACATGTGGACATTGGCGATCCCGGTCTTGATGATATCCATACTGTCCCGCTGGATCTTGATGGTGTTCCGGATCACGCCCTCATAGCCTTCCATCACCTCGTCATAGATGATGTAATGCTTCCCATTCTTATGGTAGTAATCGCCTGTGGTGATCATTTCCACATCGCCCTGCTCTCCGTCCATCATCTGCACGCCGCTGATGGTGATCAGTACGTCCTTCGTCATCTCGTCTCGCCCTCTCCCTCTTTCCCCAAAACCGCGTCCGTCCGGCCATAGCGCCGCAGGCCGTGGCGCAGCAGCATATCGACCAGCGCCTTCTTGCTGATCCCTCTGGCTTCCCAGAGCTTGGGATACATGCTGATCGCGGTAAATCCGGGCATAGTATTGATCTCATTAAAGACGATCTGGCCGTCCTCCTTCACAAAGAAATCCACCCGCGCCAGCCCGTATCCGTCTACCGCGCAAAAGATCGCTTCCGCGATCTGCGGGATCCGGCTCGCCGCATCGCCGGGCAGCTTCGGGTCGGTCACTGTCTTTGATTCGGCGTTACGGTACTTTGCATCATAGTCATAAAACTGCGCTGCCGCCAGGATTTCGCCGACGCCGCTTGCCCTCACCGGCTCGCCGCCTCCGCCGAAGACCGCGCACTCCACTTCACGGCCACGGATCATCTCCTCGACCAGGATCTTCCGGTCTTCTCCTGCGGCGATCCTAAGCCCCCGCTCCAGCTCTTCTCTGGAATCGGCCCGGCTCACCCCGCAGGAAGAGCCGGCATTAGCCGGCTTGACAAACATCGGGTAGGAAAGCCGGCTCTCCACGCGGTCAAGGACCGCCTGCATCTGTGTCAGCTCTCCGGCCATGACCGGCTCGTAGTCCGCCTGGGAAACGCCAAGACGTTCCGCCAGGATCTTGGTATACAGCTTATCCATCGATATGGCGGAAGATAAGACGCCGCACCCCACATAGGGGATCCGCGCCAATTCCAAAAGGCCCTGGACCGTTCCGTCCTCGCCGAAACGGCCGTGGAGGACAGGAAACGCCACATCTACATGCCGGAAGGCCGTCTGCCCATCCGGCCCGATTTCCATCACGCACTGACGTACGGCATCGGGGGAAAGCACCGCTTCCACCGCGCTCTCCGTCCACCTTCCGGATCGGATGTCCTCCAGCGAATCAACCTTAAGCCAGCGCCCTTCCTTCGTGATGCCGATCAGCAGCAGATCGTAGGCCTCGCGGTCGATCTGCCCGATCACATTGACCGCCGACATACAGGACACCTCGTGCTCCGATGATTGGCCGCCGAAAAGGACGGCTACTGTCATGCGTTCCATCATCAAATCTCCTCTTTTTCCATTTTGTCCGAAAGTGCGGGGAAACCTCCTGTTTTTCGCTCTGGATTCCGCCGCCGGAGCCGATCGAACGCTTATATTGTATCACATCTGAACATAAATGCAAGCAGGTAAACTATTCCGTCAGATCACCCAATCCGTTCACCGCCCAGTAATAATTCAGCATCGCCTGCGTCATCTCCAGGTCGGCCGATTGATAGGAGGCCTGCGCCGCCTCGTATGAGAGCTGTTCGCTTAAGTAACCGATCTCGCCCAGCATCCCCAGCTGATACTTGACCTGCGCGGCTTCCCAGTTCATCCGGGCGGCCTGAAGGGCCGTCTCCTGCGCCTGAAGGGCAGCTTTTTTTTCGTAAAGCGTCTGGTAAAGGCTGTCCAGCGTGATCGACAGCTGCTGCGCTGCCTCCGCCACACTCTGCTCCCTGGCCCGGTAGTCCTTGTTCTCATAATAGCCGTCCCCGTCCGCGTCGTTCGGGCTGGCATTGCGCATGCTGATGATCGTGTAATTGTTGCTCGGCGCAATGGCCTTGTCGGCTTCCAGGTCGATGGTATCCAGAAGACTTACATCCGCCGCCGGGATGGAACCGATGGTTACCTCGCTGTCGTAGTCCCACCCGGTCATCAAAAGGAGGCTGCGTTTGATCGATGCCATCTGCTCATTCAGCTGATCCAGGGAATCCTGCGCGGAACGCAGATCCGCTTCCGCCGACAAAAGGCCGGTCTGCGTATTCATCCCCAGGCTCTCCTGGGTCTTTGCCAGTTCGGCCATCTGTCCGTAGATCTCCACCTGCTTTTCCAGGGACGCCTGGCTGACGGCCATCTGGTTATATGCCACCATCAGCTGCTGGCAGGCCGAGGTAAACATCTTCCGGTACTGTCTGGTATTTCGGTCGGTAACGGTATCCCTCTGCTTTTCCTGCTTTAAGTAGGCGCTGGAAAGCTGGAGAGAGATCTGCCGGTTGATCTGGTACATATAGGCGGACTCGTAATCGCCGTCATCCATGGCCTTGTCATAAAGGTATTCAAAATCGTTCGCGGCCTCATGGTAATCCGCGACGTTTTCGGCAAGCGTGTCATAGCTGTCATCGATGCTCCGGAAGATCTGGCGCATCGTGGGATTAAAGTTCACCACACGGCCTTCCAGCTCATCGAATTCCAGGACATTGTCCTGAAGACGCGCCCAGGCATCGTCATCCGCGTACTCCTCCGCGGCCATCGCAGGCGCGCAGAGGGCCACGGACAGCGCCAGCGCACCCGCCAGGAGCGCCGCCCGTTTCAGATTCCTTCTGCTTTTCATGATGCTCTCTCTCCTTCCTCTATGAGGAAGCCGACGCTGACGCAAGGCCGTTTACGGCTCCCTGATAGTTTTCCCAGGCAGAGAGCAGGGAAAGGGCCGCTGTCTCCACCGCCGTGTCCATGGAGGACATGGTATATACTTCCTGGAGGTACTCCAGACGGCTGACCGCGCCGATCTGGAATTTCTCCTCCGTGGCGGCCATCGTCTGCGCTTCGATCGTCTGCTGCGTCAGCGCAAGCGTGTACGCCGCCTGCGCTTCAAGGAGCGACTGATACTTCCCGGTAATATCGGAGGCAATGTTCTGTTCGTTGTCCCGGATCGTATTTTCCAGGTTTTCCCTGGTCGCCGAACTGGTGCTGTTTTCGTACTGCCTCTTGTTGATGTTTCGTGTATAATTGTTTTCCACCGCCCTGGCTTTGTCCGCCTCCAGATCGATCGCCTCGATCTGGGATACGTCGATCTGGGGCAGGTCGCCGAACACCGGATCCGCGTCATAGTTCCAGCCTGTCGCCAGGCAGATCTGCTGCTTTAGTGTCTGCGTCGCCGCGGCATTGCTGATGGACGTACTCTCCCACTCCTCTAACGCCTGTCTAGCGCTCAGCACATCCATCTGCGTGGCGCTTCCTATGTCAGCCTGCGCCTGCACCGCCTGATACTGCGCTTCCAGTAAGGTCCGGTATTCTTCCTCCAGCGCATTGGAGAGAAGCTTCTGGTTGTACGCGATCAGATTCAGTTTGGTCGCCAGCACCAGATTCGCCTCTACCATTTCATACTGCAGGTAAACGCTCTGCGCATCATCCACATTCTCGTCGGCCTGTTCCTCCAGGCTCTTCGCCTGGGTCTCATTCAGCTGGGCGGCCATCAGCATGGTCGCGTAGGATGTGTCGGTGGGATCATCCGGGTATTCGATATTTTCCCGCAGTTCCTTCGCGGCATCCCGATACCTCTGCGCCACATCGTCCCGGTCTTTTCCGAGATAATCCCGGTAGCTGATGCGGTTGTTCAGCACGGTGGTATTATACTCGTGGATCAGGTCTGCGATCTCGTCATATTCCAGGAGATTATCCTGGAGCCTCGCCCACTCTTCCTCTGTCCGGGCAAACTGCGGGCTGTCCGTGGACGCGGCCCACGCCCCGGCGGGAGAAGCAGCCGACAGAAGAACCGCAAGGCCGGCCGCCGCGAACCGTATGTTTTTCTTCATATGCTTCTTTCCTTTCTGCTAATCGGCCACGTTGTGATTCTTCGCGAAATGCTGTCCGATCCGCGTCACTACCCGGTAGAACGTCGGCATCATCAGCAGCATCAGCGTCGTCGAGGAAATCAGGCCGCCTACATTGACCAGGGACGCGCCCTGCATGGTTTCGCCGGACTCGCCGTAAGCCACCATATTCGGCACTTCGGAGATAATGGTGATCGCTGCCGTCATCAGGATCGGCCGCATACGGATGGCGCCTGCTTCCACCAGCGCCTTGTCCAGAGGCATCTCCTCGCGGAACTGGTTCGCGGTCTCTACATACAGGATACCGCCGTTAACCACGTTTCCGACCATCATCAGGAAGCCAAGCATGGAAACCATACTGATGGAGCTGTTAGCCAAAAACAGGAAGCCGAACGCGCCGACCATACTGAATACGATGGTGGACATTACCATCAGCGAATAGGTCGGGGATTCAAACTGGATGGCCATGGCAATAAAGATCAGGAAGATGGCGGTCACCAGCGCGCTGCCCAGATCGCCCAGCTCCTCCGAGATCATCTCATCGGTGGAATTGGACGCCTGGGAAACACCCTGCTGGAAATCCCAGTTCTGAACGAATTCCTTAACCGACGCCTCCGCCGTATCCTCGTAGCCGGAGTTCGGCTGCATGGTAATATCTACCTGATATACCTTGTCCTTGCGCACGATCTGCTGCGGAGTATCTTCATAATATATATCCGCCAGATCCTCCAGCGGAACACTGGTTCCTGTCGACGTCGTCAACAGCATGTTCTTTAACTTATCGATCGTGTTATAGCGGTCGGAAGCAAACTCTACCGTAACGTCCATATCTTCGTTGTCGATACGGATCGTCGCCGCGTCAACGCCGCTTAAGTTTGTGTAGATCGTCGAACCGATGCTGGAAGGTGTCAGTCCCTCCGCCTCAGCTTTCACCGGATCCACCTCAACACGGACCGTAGGCGCCGCGTTTTCGACGGAGGAGTGCACCTGGATCACATCTTCACGCTGGCGAAGAGCCTCGGTAAGGCTTTCCACCTCTTCCCTGAGGACATCGTAGTCCGTCCCCTGGAAATCCAGTTCGATCTCACTGCCTGAGATCATCGTGTTGTAACTGCTTCCCGACTCCATGCTGACGGTGCAGTTTTCCATATACGCCGTCTCCTGCATCCATTCGCTGATCACGTCTTCTGTGCTTCTGGAGCGGTCGTCTTTCAGATACGCCGTCAGGCTTACTGCGTTGTCCGAGCCGACGCTGAGGCCGCTGCCTCCATAGGTCAGCAGATAATAGTCCGTATCTTCATCGCCGGAAACCAGCTCTTCGATCGGTTCCACGATCGCGTTGATGGCGTCGACCTTCAGACCGGATCGAACGTTGATGGTGATATTGACGATCCCTTCATCCGCCGCCGGCATCAGCTCGACATCCAGACGCGTTCCCACGATCAGCGCCAGGACCAGGACGATCGCCGTCACGCCAAACACCCGGCGGGTCTTTAAGAGTACGGAAGGCATATGGCTCCTGTACCATCTCTGCATTCCCTTCAACAGGCCGTTGACCGGCGCGTTTTCGTTTTCATGCGGATGCCATTTGTAAAAGCACAGGGGGACGATCGTCACCGAGGAGAAGAAGGACGCCGTCAGACAGAAGATGATCGTCCATGCCAGCTGGGCAAAGAGCTGACCGGTCAGTCCTTCCAGAAGAAGGAGCGGCACGAATACGATACAGTTCGTTACCGATCCGCCGGCGATCGCCCCGATCATGCTCCGGGTCCCTTCGACGGCCGCATCGTAATAATTCATGGTTTCCTTGGCCCGGAAACAGCCGTCCAGCACGTTGATGGAATTATCGACCATCATGCCGACGCCGAATACCAGAGAAGTCAGCGAGATCACGTTCAGCGAGAAGCCCATAGCGGTCATGCCGATCAGGGCCAGGACGACAGAGGAGACGATGGAAAGGCCGATGATCACCGCCGCCTTGATATCGCCGCAGAACAGCAGAAGGACGATCATGGCCAGGATCACAGCCAGGATCACCGTGCTGAACACATCTTCGATGGAGCTTTCGATCATGTCGCTGCTGTCGGTAATCACCGTAAACTGCAGGCCCGGATACGTCTGCTCCAGCTCTTCGATCGCTTCTGTTACCTGTTCGGAAACCTCGATCGCGGTAGAGCGCTGCTGCTTCGTGATGCTGATGGAGATAATGTCCTCGCCGTTATAGCGGCTGATGGAGTCCGCCTCCTCAAGCGCCTGATAGACATTCGCCACATCGGACAGGTGAATGATGCTGCCGTTCGACAGCGGGATCGGGATGTCCTCCAGGCTCTCCACCGTCGCATAATCGTTGGCCACGCTGACGTCAAGCGACAGTTCGCCGTCATCAATGCTTCCGGCCGGGACCGTAAAGTCTGCGGCACCGACTAACTGCGCGACCTGGGTCATGGTCAGGCTGTACTGCTCAAGCTTATCCTCCATCAGTTCGATCCGCACATAATCTTCCTGGCCGCCGCTCAGCGCCACCTCGCCGACCGAACTGAGTTTTTCCAGTTCCGGAACGATCTTGTTTTCCACATAGGTATAAAGATTCGAATCCACCGACCCGCTGACGGACAGCGTAATGCTGGCCGTGGAGTTGATATCCAGTTCCATGATGCTCGGATCACCGGCATCATCCGGCATATCGCCCGCGATGCCGTCGAGCGCCTTTTTCAGATTAATGTAGGCGGTGTCCATGTCGGTCCCGTACTCATACTGGACCATGATGATCGACACATTTTCCATGGAATACGACTGGACCGTATCCAGATTGCTCAGCGATGAAATGGCATCCTCCTGTTTGGAGGTGATCAGCTCTTCCACGTCGTCCGGGCTGGCGCCGGCGTAGGTCGTACTGACCAGAAGCATGGGAAGTTCCATGTCCGGGATCAGCTCCATCGTGGTCCCCATCAGTGACTGAATACCGAAATAAACGATGGTGATCAGGATGAGGATGATGCTGACCGGTCGTTTTAAGGCAAACTGCGTTAATTTGATCATTCGGTCTCACCTGCCTCCTTCACCAGTACCTGCGCGCCGTCCGACAGTTCATTGCTCCAGGTGATGATCACCTGGCTGTCCGCGTCCAGTCCGCCAAGGACCTCCATGTTGTCCTGATCGTGGATTCCTGCCTCAACGTCCATCCGCACTGCAACGCCGTCCACATAGCAGTAGACATAGGCGTCTCCATCGTCATAATTGACTGCGGAGTAGGGGATGAGCATGGCGTTCTCCGCCCGGTCGCTGACCACAGACAGCTTGACCTTGACTCCCGTCGCCAGATCCGCCTGCTCCTCAATGACCGCCTTCACATCGTACAGGCCGGTGGAGGAATTGATCATGGTGCTGATCTCGCTGACCCTTGCCTCGTAAGTATTGGACCCCTTTTCCACGGTGACTTCATCCCCTACGGCGATATTGGCATGGGCCTTTTCCGTCACACCAAACTCAATCTGGAACTGGCCGTCGGAAGCAATGGTGCAGATCGCCGCCCCGGCGCTCACATAATCATGGACATCCACGTCCCTGGACTCCACGGTGCCGCTGATGGGCGCGGTCACCGTCGTGTACTCCAGCTGCAGATCGTACTGGTTTTTCGCGGATTCATAAGCGATGCGGGCGCTTTCCGCGCTGTCCTGAACCTGCTCTAACTCCTGCTGGGAAACCGCTCCGGCCGCGTAGAGCGCCTGCGTCCGCGACAGGCTCCGCTGGGCCTCTGCCAGCGTAACGGAAGCCGCATCCATGCTCAGCTGCAGGGAGGTCAGGGCATCAGAATCAATGCGGCACAGTACCTGCCCCGCTTCCACATGATCGCCCGCCTGAAAATCCACTTCCAGGACCTCGCCTGACATCTTCGGGATCACATCCGCCTTGGAGATCGGCTCCACGGTGCCGATCAGCTCGGTATAAAGTACGATATCACCAGTCGCCGGTTCTTCTACCGAAACCGTCGGGCGGCTTTCGTAGGTCGTCTCCGTCTCATCCCTGGTCAGGAAATAAAACAGCACGAGCAAAACCGCCAGAATAATGATCACTGCGCCTGTTAGTTTCTTCTTCATCTTTTCTTCCCTTTCTGTCTTTCAATATCCATAGCCGTGTCACCTCGGATCATCCCTGGTCCGGCCGCCTGGCCGCCCCGAAGCGGACATAATCCAGGCGCTTCTCAAACAGCCGCTTTGCCTCTTCTTCCTCTTTCCCCGTCGTATAGACATCCACAAATGCCGCCAGCATGGTATGGAGCCCGACAAGAAACAGCTGCTGGAAATCCTCCGGCCCGTCGACTCTCAGGTTATCGCAATTCGTCCTGCGGTAAAATTCCTGGATCGTCGACTCCCGCCCGTCACGTCCGTCGCTCTCCTCTTCCCTCTCCAGGAAGCGGATCAGCGTTTCATGGCCAAACGGCGTCTGCATCAGCCTCATCTCCGGCCCTGTCCTGCACGCCTGGAGATACTCCATCAGTCCTGTGATCAGCGCCCAGAAGTCGCCGCCGCTGTCGTCGAGGCATTGATTGCAAAACGCCTTGATGCGATGAATAAATTCCGCGAAGATGTACTCCAGCAGATCTTCCTTACCCTGGAAATACGTGTAGAAGCTTCCCCTGGATATGCCCGCGTCCTGTACGATCCGGTTGATCGACACCCTTTCCGGAGGCACCCTGCTGAATTCCTTCAGTGCCGCCTCCCGGATCAAGAGCTTTTTCGATTCGGTCAAATGGGAAAACCGTTCTGTCGGCATGGTCTGCCATCTCCTTTCTCTGCACTGCTCTGTCGGTCCGCCGCCGGTCAGGCGGCTGCATCCGGGGATGTCCAATGCCCCGGCATATGCCGGCTTATCCGCAGCTGATCAGGAAGACACAAAGCGGACACAAAGTGACACCCTGTCACTATAATAGTGACAGGGTGTCACTTTGTCAATCCTCTTTATATAAATTTTAGAAAAACGTTCAGGGCGGGCCAGATGGCCCATCCTGAACGTTTTTCCTTTTACGAAGTATCCAGCAAGACGCGCCGGTGTCGCGTCTTGTCGGATTGCCTTTTTCTGTTTTTCTCTCTTCCCCGCCGTCCGGGCCTTCCTGCCCGCAGGGCCTTACGTCCTCTCCTTAAGATTCCGGGAAACCGTCAGCTGCTGATTATCGATGTGTTCACGCATGGCCTGCTTTGCTTCCGCGAGATTGCGGTTTTTCACGGCCCGGATAATGTGTTCATGCTCCACGACCAGGATCTGCCGCTTATCGGCATCCTTGATATATTCCAGACGGTAGCGGTACATCTGCTCCCGGAGGTTGTTCAGGATCTGGACCAGCCGTCCGTTTCCTGTCGCCTGATAGATCACATCGTGGTAGCTTTCATCGCTCTCCGCAATGGTCATCGGATCGCCGTCTCTGACCGCTTCCGCAAAGGCTTTTTCCGCCTCTTCCAGCGCCTCCAGCTGTTCATCGGTGATCTTCTGACAGGCCAGCTCGATGGCAAGCTCTTCCAGCGAGCGGCGCACCTCCAGCACCTCCCGAAGGCTTTTTTCTGATATGCTGGCTACTTCCGCGCCTTTTCTGGGAACCATCAGGACCAGGCCTTCCAGTTCAAGCTTCCGGATAGCCTCGCGGATCGGCGTACGGCTGACGCCGAGACGCTCCGCCAGCTGGATCTCCATCAGACGTTCGCCCGGCTCCAGTTCCCCCTTCAGGATCGCCTGACGGAGCGTGTTGAACACCACGTCACGCAAAGGCAGATACTCGTTCATCGTCACTTTAAACTCTTTCGCCATCAAAACGTTCCTCCTTATACCGAAAAAACATGCCGCAAAAGAGGCGGCGTTGATTCAGGGATTAAACACTTGCGTCAGATAGACCTGCCTGGCCAGCGCGGAATACTCTCCGTAACGAAACGCCTCATACGCCCTTTTTGCCGCTTCGGGATCCGTGTAGAGCCCGAAAACCGTCGGTCCGCTGCCGCTCATCAGCGCGTTCAGCGCGCCGGTCTCCCGCATGGCGTTCTTCAATTCGCCGATCACCGGGTACCTTTTTTTCGTCACCCGCTCTAAAACGTTGCCAAAGCGGCCGGCCACCTGATCCAGATCCCGGCTGCGGATGGCCTCGATCATGCCGTCGATGTCCGGATGCTCCCCGGGCCGCAGTTCGTCCGCGTGAAGATGTTCATAAACATACCGCGTCGAAACGCTGATCCCCGGCTTGGCGATGATCACCTGGCACTGGGGCAGCGGCGCAAGCGGCGTCAGCTTTTCCCCGATCCCCTCCGCGAGAGCGGTTCCCCGCAGGATACAGTAGGGTACGTCGGCGCCGATCTTCACGCCCCGCTCCATCAGCTCCCTCTTCGAAAGCCCCAGGTCGAACATCCGGTTCACCCCGCAGAGCACCGCGGCGGCATCGCTGCTCCCCCCGGCCATCCCCGCAGCCACCGGGAGAAACTTGCGCAGCCGGATGTGCAGGCCTTCCCCGATCCGGAATTCTTCCATCAGCAGCTGTGCCGCCTGGTAGACCAGATTATTTTCATTGACCGGGAGGTAGCTTAAGTTTGTTTCCACATGGATGCCCGGCGCTTCCTGCCTCCACAGATCCACCTGGTCGTAGATCCCGATCGTCTGCATGATCATCCGAACCTCATGGTATCCGTCTCCGCGCTTCCCCAGCACATCCAGCGCCAGATTGATCTTTCCGTAAGCTCTTAATCTTAAATTTGTGATCATCGCCATTCCTCCCCTCCGGAACACCGCCCGGCGGCCATCCCCGCACGGATGCCGCCTGTCCGCGGCAGGCCGATGAAATAATACATTATTTTGTATACAACGTACATTTGATAGAAGTATATCGCTCTTTGCTGTAAATCGCAAGTCCTTTTCCCCGCAAAAGGCGAATTTTCTCGTATTTTCAAAAAGACTGTGCTATACTGAACGCAGGAGACCGGGGACGCCGCATCCGCGCCCGGGGTCACAGAAAGGAGAAACCGACTGCATGAAAAAACTGGAAATCATCATCCGACCGGAAAAGCTGGAACAGCTGAAAAATATCCTCAACGACAAGCACGCCACCGGCGTCATGATCAGCAATGTGATGGGGTATGGGAACCAGAAGGGCTATAAGCAGATGTACCGCGGAACGGAATATACCGTCAATCTTCTGCCAAAATTAAAAGTCGAAACGGTGGTGCCCGAAGAAGCTGTGGACGGGATCGTGGACCGGATCGTGGCGGAGATCACCACCGGCACCCACGGCGACGGGAAGATCTTCATTTATGACGTGCAGGACGCCGTGCGCATACGCACCGGCGAGAGAGGCGAAGGAGCTCTGTAATCCGCGAAACGGTATGACGGGAGATTTCCCGCCATACCGTTTCGCTTTTCATCCCGCAGGGCCTGCCTGCGCCCGCGGCGCTCTCTTCTCATGACCCGCTCCGGCGCGTTTCTGCGTCCGCCGAAGCATCATCCCGGGCCGGCGGAGCCTGGGCCGGCGGTTCCTGCGTTGGCAGCTCCGAAGCCTGCACCGACGGTTTTGGAGCCTGCGGCGCCTCTCCGGCCGGCGGAGCCTGCGGCTGGGGCCGGGACAGCTTCACATCTTCCAGGATCGGACGCAACTCGCCGTCATTGGCCCGCTCATCCTCCGGAATATAGTGATGAAAGATCCGGTCGAAGATGTACGAATTGAGAAAAGCAAACAGCGGAAAGCCGAACATGAAGCCGATGGCGGAAAACTGCGGTGCGTAATACAGCGAAAGATAAAAAGCCAGCAGAAGCACCACATCCATCACCAGCATCGCGATCGTCTGAAGGCAGTGGCGGATGGACATAAAAAAGGAATTGAAGATCGTCCTCTTAACCGGATTATAAAACCGGCTCTGCACCGGGAAAATATAGGTCGCGACAAAAAGCCAGACGATGAACATGGCGCCGATCACGGCGGTGAATACCGTACGCATCGCCGAATCCCCCGTCATCACCTGAAAACAAAAATACAGGTCAAAGCCGAGGATCATCCCGGTCAGAAGGATCAGAAGCCAAAGCACCGTGGCCTGGCGGAAATTTTCCCGGAACGAGCGGAAAAAGCAGCGTATGGTCTGTCCATCCTCATCCCGCACCAGGCGAAGCGTCACATAATAAACCGCCGTGGTGGACGCGCCGATGGTAAAAACCGGAATGCTGCAGACGATCCACAGAATATTCAGCAAAATCAGATCACCCAATTTCCCGACGAAACGCCATACGGGATTGTCGTAATTAAATAAACCTTGAAGCATACTGTCCTGTCCCCTTTTGATTCTTTACGCGTTTTCTATCCTGTCTTGCAGGAGATTCGTTCTCAGTATAGCGAATTTCCACGAAAAAAGCAAATTTTCTGCCATAATTCATGAAATTTTTACAATCACGCGCCGCAAATCATGGTATAATGTCGTAGGATTCCGGCGCGCGGCCGTTTTTCCGGCCATTTCCGCCTGTCCCTACTATGCGAAAATGAGGTGTGCGAACCATGTCGTTAAAAGAAACGCTGAAAGAAACCGGAAAGCAGGAGGGGCTGAAATTAAAAAACATGTCCTGGAGGGACCGTTTCTGGTACATCTGGGAATATTACAAGCTCCACTTTCTCGGCCTGATCATCCTTTGCCTGTTCCTTTATCTGGTCGGGACCATCCTGTACAATCAGACCTTTACCGATCAGCTTTATTACATCGTGATCAATAACACCACGCCGTCCGGCACCGACTTTGATGCCTTTGACCAGGCGTTTAAAGAACGGATGGGCTATGGGAAGAAAGATACCGTCACCGGCGACGGATCCTACTTTGTGGATTTTGAAAATACCAACGAGGAGATGGGTTATATTTATCTGATCAAGATCTCCGCCCTTGTGTCCAGCCAGGAACTGGATATGATCATCACGGATGAGGACACCCTCCGCCACTACGCGGAATCCGATGCCTTCCTCGATCTTGAGGAGGCGCTCCCGGAAGATCTCTGGACACAGCTGCAGGATCAGATCCTTTACGCGACCAATGAAAGCGGCGAGGAGATCCCCTGCGGCATCGACATCAGCGATACCCTCTTTCCGGAGGCTACGGGAGTCACCATCACGCCCTGCTATATGGGCATCATCAGCAACACCAACCATCTGGATACCGTCATCTCCTGGATCCGCTTCATCCTGGAGGATTAAAGCAAACCTTCATGCGCCGGCAGCCGATGCACCAGCTATCCCGAAAAAGTCTTGGCGGCGCATTTGGCATCCCTGAACTAATGCCGCCTATTCGGCGGCGGACTTTTAGAGTAAACGATGAAAGAGAAGAATGGCCCGCCCGTCCTTCTCTTCTTTCTTTTCCCCGCGATCTTCTTCCGTTATGCAGCAAAAGCCAAGCGCCTCCGCCAGCCTCCTGGAGGCGGCATTCCCCGCCCGCAGCCGCAGATACAGATTTTTCCCGATATTTTCCCCGGTATAATCCAGCACTGCCTGCACGGCTTCCCTGCCGTATCCCCGTTTTCGAAAATCCCTCCG
>CAYRMW010000043.1:0-20044 GCA_964425595.1 uncultured Lachnospiraceae bacterium | reverse complement strand
CCTTCTCGCCCAAGTAGCTCTCCGCGTCTGCTTTCAGCTTCTGCAGGATCATGGCGGAAATTTCCTGCGGCGTGTAGGGCTTGCCGTCGATGTTTACCTTATAATCGGTTCCCATATGTCTCTTAATGGAAGAGATCGTCCGCTCGGCGTTGGTTACCGCCTGGCGCTTCGCCGGCTCGCCGACCAGACGCTCTCCGTTTTTCGTAAAGGCGACGATCGAGGGCGTCGTCCTGATTCCCTCCGCATTCGCGATAACGGTAGGCTTGCCGCCTTCCATTACGGCGACGCAGCTGTTTGTTGTACCTAAGTCAATACCGATAATCTTGCTCATGGTTTTTCCTCCTGCTTATCTTCAAAGAAAATGGGGTTACGATATTCATGGCCCCGGGCACCTGCTGCCGGAACCGGTTCTAATTAGCTACCTGCACCATGCTGTGGCGTACCACGCTGTCGCGGTACATATAGCCTTTCTGCAGTTCCTGGGCGACGATATTCTCGCCCAGCGACTCGTCTTCAATGTGCATGACCGCGTTGTGCAGGTTCGGGTCAAATTCCCTGCCCACCGCTTCAATGGGCGTGACGCCGAGATCCTCAAGCGTCTTGACAAACTGACGGTAGATCTTTTCCATACCTTCCGCCAGGGGCGTCTCTTTCGCGTCTTCGGGCACCGCCGCGAGGCCGCGCTCGAAGTTATCGACGATGGGAAGGATCTTCTCGATCACATCCCTGGCGCCGATCTCGTACATGGAGGCTTTCTCCTTCTCTGTTCGCTTGCGGAAGTTGTCAAATTCCGCCATGGAGCGCTTCAGACGATCCGTCAGCTCTTCGATCTTCTCATCCTTCGGGTCTTTCTTATCCTTTTTCCAGAAGAATCCTTTCCTGCCCTCCGCAGCGCCCGGCGAAGGCTCCGGGCTCTCTTCCGGCGCATCCTGGCTTTCGGTCTCCGGCGCCGCCGTCTGCGCGGTTTCCTGCGCGCCAGAACCGGCGTCCTGCGCCTGCGCGGCTTCCTGTCCTTCGGCCGCTGCGCCTCTCTCCTCTTCTTCCGGCTTCTGTCTGTCCTTTATCTCTTCCACTGTCGATCACCTTTCATTCGTCATTATTCATGGCAGCGTCCAGCTGCTTCATCAGATTCTTCAGTGTGCCGACTACCTTATCGTAATCCATCCGCTTCGGCCCGATGATGCCCACGGTTCCCCGCAGCCCGTCGCCGAGCACGTAATTGGCGGTGACCACGCTGCAGTCCTTCATGGTCTGCACCGGCATCTCGTCGCCGATATAGACCTGGATCCCGGTATTCGCGTTCTCCTCCTGGGCGTTGACATCGGCAATCAGCTCCTTGAGCATATCCTTCTCCTCAAAGGCGCTGATAAGGCTCCTGGCATTTTCGCCGTCACTCAGCTCCGGATACTTGAAGATGTTCGTCGCGCCGCTGGTGTAGATCGGCAGGTTCTCCACGTCCGCCTTCACCGCTTCGGCGATCCGGGTCAGCACCGCCTCGACGATATCCTCATTCGCCCCGGCCTGTTCCTTCATGCAGGAAATGGTGCTTAAGCTGATCTGGTCGATCGCCAGGCCATTCAGCGTGCTGTTTAGGAGGATATTCAGGTTCAGGATATCCTGCTCGCTTAATCCGCTCCTGGCCGGCAGCATGCTGTTCTTGATAATATTGCCCTCCAGCACCAGGACCACAAGGAGCTTATCCTCATCCACCCGGGATAGCTGGATGAATTTCAGCTTGTTCTGATGATAGCGCGGCGCGCTGATCAGGGCGGCATAGTTCGTATTGGACGCCAGCACCTGGACTAAGCGCTTGAGGACCAGCTCCAGACGATCCACGCGCCGGATCATCAGCTCCTGCACCTGGTTCATCTCCTGGTCCTTTTCCTCCATCAGCTGATCTACATAGAACCGGTAGCCCTTATCCGACGGGATCCTTCCGGCCGAAGTATGGGGCTGGATGATGTAGCCCATCTCCTCCAGATCGGACATCTCGTTCCGGATCGTAGCTGAGCTGAGCTTCAGATCGGAATACTTGGAAATGGTCCGGGAGCCAACCGGTTCGCCGGTTTCCAGATAGGTCTTGATGATCGCCTTCAGTATGGTAATCTTCCTTCCGTCTAACTCCATTCAGCTCACTCCCTTTTCAGCAAAACAAACTCCCCGGCATCCTCCGACGGACAACTGCTGCCGCTCTGTTCCTTCATTCGGTTTTTCTGTTTTGTTAGCACTCAGCAATAGCGAGTGCTAATTTCTACATAAGTTAATATAGTACATTCCATTTTATTTGTCAATAGAAATTTTCTTTTCTGCCCGTCTTTTGCAGATAGCGGCATTTTGTCTTGACATTTAACATTCTTGTAATATAATAGTAACCGCATTATAATAATTGTAAATTTTCCTTGAAACTTTGCCGCCGGATACGCGGCATTTCGATGAACGATTACAAATAAGAGGTGCAAATGATGATGAAATTATTCTATTCCGGATGGAGAAGTCTGTTCTTCGCTCTGGCGCTTTCTGCCTTCCTGGCCTTTCCGGCCAGCGCTGCGGGTATGAGCGGCGAGACCGCCGGGGTCACCGAACAGCAGGACACCGTGGCGGCCGCCTCCTGCGCCGCCACGCCGGCGTCTTCCGCCTCAGCGCAGGAGATCGCATCGGCATCCTCCGCCTCAGCGCAGGATACCGCGTCGGCGTCTTCCGCTTCCCGTTCCCTGCAGTCGCTGGGAGTCTTTACCACCAGCGGATACTGCTGCTGCTCGCACTGTACGAGAGGCAGCAACCTGACCTACGCGGGCACGGTGCCTCAGGCCAACTATACCATCTCCGCAGATCTGTCGGTCCTCCCCTTAGGGACACGCGTGCAGATCAACGGCGTGATCTACACGGTCGAAGATAAAGGCTCCGGCGTCAACGGCAGGGAGATTGATATTTTTTATCCCGACCACAATACGGCCCTGGCCCATGGCCGGCAACAGCAGGAAGTTTTCCTGGTGCTCTAGCCGACAGGCACGTGCACATTAACCATGTTTATAGAAAAGAAAGAACCGCTTTCAGGACGGCTCGTCCAGCAGAAAGCGGCTCATGACATAGTTGCTCACATCCAGTCCCCGGTCTGTCAGCGCAAGTCTCCCTTCCCATCGTGTCATCAGACCGTCTGTTATCATCTTCTCGATCACCGGTCCGTAGATCTCATCGACCGTCCTCCCGAAGCATTCCGCGAAGCGGCCGCAGGATACGCCCTCCGTCATCCGCAGGCCGAGAAACATAAATTCTTCCATCTGCTCCCGGCGGCTCTGTACATGGACTTCGCCATGGAGACGCTCCAGCCCGTCCATGGAGAAATCCAGGCTCTGATACGCGTCGTAGTCCGAAAGATTGGTGAAGCGGCAGCCGTCCACGCAGGACGCCGCCCCCAGGCCGAGTCCCAAGTACTCTGCGCCGGTCCAGTAACCGATATTATGACGGCATTCCCGCCCCGGTTTCGCGTAGTTGGAGATCTCATACCGGCGGTAGCCGGCCTCCTCGAGGAAGGTTTTCGTCAGATGATGCATCCACCGCTCTTCCTCCTCATCCGCCAGCGGCGGCCAGGCAGCCAGGGGATCCGGCCGATCGGGGATCCGGCCCCCCGGGCTTTTTTCGTCCTGCTTAAGCCGGGCGGCGTCTTCCTCCTTGCCGGCGGGAAGGTAATGATCGCCAAACGGCGTCCCTTCCTCCACGATCAGGCTGTAGGCGGAAATATGCTCCGGCTTGAGCATGATGATCCGGCGGACCGTGTTTCTCCAGGACTCGGCGCTCTGGGCCGGTATGGCGCTCATCAGATCGACATTGATATTCGAAAAACCAGCCATCCGGGCGGCCTGAAAGCCCATCAGGAAATCCTCAAAGGTATGGATCCGGCCAAGGAATTTCAGTTCTTCATTGGAAGCGGACTGGAGGCCGAGACTTAAGCGGTTGATCCCGGCCTGACGGTAAAGGGCAAGCTTCGCGGCCAGGCGGGTGCCCGGGTTCGCCTCGATGGTGATCTCCGCATCCTCAGCGACGGAAAAGACGCGGCCTATGGTCTGCATCAGCATGGTGATCTGCTCCGGTTCCAGAACCGACGGCGTCCCGCCGCCGATAAAGATCGTCCGGACCTCGTAGTCGCTGTACCACGGGCCGGAAAAGAGGATCTCGCAGCGCAGCTGGTCCATGTATTCCGCCTGCGCCGCAGCCGCGGCCGGAAAGGACAGAAAGTCACAATACAGGCATTTCCTGACGCAGAAGGGGATATGAATATATAATTCTAACGGTTTCTTCTGTTTCATGTTTCGTCCGGTTTTGCTGTGTTCCGCGACGGCGCCCGGCGGGGAGGCCGCCACACGGTCACTCTTCGTCTAATTTCAGCACGCTCATAAAGGCCTTCTGCGGGATCTCGACGTTGCCGATCTGGCGCATCCGCTTCTTGCCTTCCTTCTGCTTCTCCAGAAGCTTCCTCTTCCGGGTGATGTCGCCGCCGTAACACTTGGCCAGCACATCCTTGCGGACGGCCTTCACCGTCTCTCTGGCGATGATCTTCCCGCCCACAGCCGCCTGGATGGGGATCTCAAACAGGTGTCTCGGGATCTCTCCCTTCAGCTTCTCGCACATCTTGCGTCCCCGCTCGTAAGCGGAGCTGGCGTGAACGATGAAGGAAAGAGCATCGACCTCTTCCCGGTTGACCAGGATGTCCAGCTTTACTAACTCGGACCGCTCGTAGCCTTTCAGCTCATAGTCGAAGGAAGCGTATCCTCTGGATCTGGATTTTAAGGCGTCAAAGAAATCGTAGATGATCTCGTTCAGCGGAAGCTCATATTTTAACCGGGCTCTGGTCTCTTCCAGGTATTCCATGCCCAGGTAAACGCCGCGGCGCTCCTGGCACAGCTTCATGATGGCGCCCACGAACTCCGTGGTGACCATGATCTCCGCGCTGACGATGGGCTCTTCCATGTAGTCGATCTCGGTGGGGTCAGGAAGATTGGAAGGGTTCGTCAGCTCGATCATCTCGCCATTTTTCTTGTGTACCCGGTAGATGACGCCGGGGGCGGTGGTGACCAGGTCCAGATTGTACTCCCGCTCCAGCCGCTCCTGGATGATCTCCAGATGGAGCAGTCCTAAAAAGCCGCAGCGGAAGCCGAAGCCTAAGGCGATGGACGTCTCCGGCTCGTAGAAAAGCGAGGCATCATTCAGCTGGAGCTTTTCCAGGGCATCCCGCAGATCCGGGTACTTGGCGCTGTCGGCCGGGTAGAGGCCGCAGTACACCATGGAGGTCACCTTCTTGTAGCCGGGCAGCGGTTCGCTGCAGGGATCTTCCCTGTTGGTCACCGTATCGCCCACCTCGGTGTCCCGCACGTTCTTGATGCTCGCCGTGATATAGCCTACCATACCAGCGGAAAGCTCGTCGCAGGGGATAAACTGGCCCGCGCCAAAGTATCCCACCTCCACGACATCGGCCTCTGCGCCGGTGGCCATCATGCGTATCGGCGTCCCCTTGCGCACCGTGCCTTCCTTGATGCGGCAGAAGATGATCACGCCTTTGTACTGGTCATAGAGCGAGTCAAAGATCAGCGCCTGCAGGGGCGCCGCGGGATCGCCCACGGGAGCCGGGACCTTATGGACGATGGCCTCCAGCACTTCCTCTACGTTCTGGCCGGTCTTCGCGGAGATGCGCGGCGCGTCCATGGCTTCGATGCCGATCACATCCTCGATCTCCGCCGCCACCCGGTCTGGATCGGCACTGGGCAGGTCGATCTTGTTGATCACCGGGAACACATCCAAGTCATGGTCCAGGGCCATGTATACGTTCGCCAGGGTCTGGGCCTCGATCCCCTGCGCCGCGTCCACGACAAGGATCGCGCCGTCGCAGGCCGCCAGCGCCCGGGAGACTTCATAATTAAAGTCCACATGGCCGGGCGTGTCGATCAGATTAAAAATATATTCCTGCCCGTCCCTGGCCGTATATACGGTGCGGACCGTCTGGGCCTTGATGGTGATGCCCCTCTCCCGTTCGATATCCATATTATCCAGGACCTGGGCCTGCATCTCCCGCTTCGTCAGGAGGCCAGTCATTTCGATGATCCGGTCCGCAAGCGTGGATTTGCCGTGATCGATATGGGCAATGATGCAGAAATTCCGGATGTTCTTTTGTTCGATATGGGCCATAGGTTACCTCTCTTCCTGATTGCAAATATCTTAGGAAATCATATCATTTTTTCCCTCCCCCTGCAACATCATTGTGAAAATTCCCGTGAAAAAATCGCGAATTACGTATTGACATCGCCCCGGTTTTTGAGTATCATAATATGGTATGTTTAACATTGAACTGACCGTGTCCAGGCTTTGATGGAGAACACAGAGAATGACTCAGATGAATGGAGGTGTATGAAATGGCAAACATTAAATCCGCAAAGAAGAGAATCTTAGTGAACGCGACTAAGGCTGCGAGAAACAAGTCCATCCGCTCTAAGGTTAAGACTGCGATGAAGAAGGTAGATGCTGCTGTTGCCGCCGGTGACAAGGCTGCTGCCCAGGCTGCATTATTAGCTGCTACCTCCGAGATTGACAAGGCTGCCACCAAGGGAGTATACCACAAGAACAATGCTTCCCGTAAGGTCGCCCGTCTCTCCAGAGCGGTCAACACCATTGCTTAATTTATAGACCACATTGATGTTCAAACGCCCCGTGCCGCTGGTGTGTCGGCCCGGGGCGTTTTTACTGATCCGTTTTATTCTTCTTTTCCGCCGTACCGCCCGCAGATCAGCATCTCCACAGCCAGCCGGTCGGAAAGTCTGCCCTGTTTCACCGCTTCTTCTGCATCCACGCAACGCTTTACATACTCCAGTATCTGCTGACGGCTGAAGGCCCTGGCCTGGGCAGTCATCTTTCCCGCCACAAACGGCGGCACCTTCAGGCGGGACGCCATTTCCGCCCGGCTCACGTTCCTGCCCATCATCTCCCGGACCATCAAAAGCTGATTGAACTGCCGTGCGATCAAAAAGAGGATGCGCATGGACGGCTCCCGCAAAATCAGGAGATCCTCATAAAGATCCATGGCCCTGCGCGGATTCGCGGACGCGATGGCGGTGATCATGTCAAAGATCTTATTCGTCACCTGCGTGGAGCAGATCGTTTCCACATCCTGGCCGGTGATCACTTCCCGGCCAAGGGTGTAGCTGATCAGCTTGTCCAGTTCGGAGCGGATATTTTCCATGTCATCGCCGATTCTGTCAAGAAAGAGCTCCATCACGGATGCAGACATCGTTTTGCCTTCCCGGGCAAGGATCCCGCCTGCCCATCTGGCCAGCTGCGCGCTGCTTTGCCGGCCAAGCTCGGCGGCATAGCCGATCTTTTTGACCGCCTTGAACAGGCGGCTGCGCTTATCGACCTCCGATTCCACAAACACAAAGCATGTCGTATCCGGCATCCGGGGAAGGTATTCGGCCAGCGCCTCTCCCCCGCTCTTAAACAGCGCGCTGTCCTCGATCAGGATCAGCCTGCGCTCCGCAAAAAAGGGCATGGTGTCCGCCAGACTGATGACCTCCGACAGATCCGTTCCCTTTCCGGCAAACGTGTGGAGATTCATGGTGTCCCCGCCCAGTATCGCCTCCTTCAGCCGGTTTTTATAGCTTTTCTTCAAAAACGCTTCTTCACCGAACAAAAGATAGGCCCGTTTAAAGGTTTTGTCCCGGATATCCTGATTAAGTGTCTGCATGATCACTGCTCCTCCCTTTGATAGACGCGGCAGACCGCCCTGCCGTCCCTCACGTTGATGGTCACCGCTCCCTGACTGCCCGTCTCCAGGATCAGGCTCCCGGTTTTTTGGATTCGCCCGATCGTCTCCGCATGCGGGTGCCCGTACCGGTTCGCTTCGCCGTAGGAGATCACCGTCACCGCCGGAGAAACGGCATCCAGAAAGGCCTGGCTGCTGGAATAGCGGGAACCGTGATGGGCGGCCTGCAGCACCTGCACTTCGCCCAGGATCTCCGGATCGGTCCTCTTAAGGATGCGCGCTTCACATTCCTGGCTGGTATCGCCGGTGAGGAGAAAGCAAAGTCCCGGGTAGTCGCCCTTCACCACCAGAGACTGGCGGTTCCGGTCCGGATTGCGAAGCTCTTCGCCTTCCCCGGGGTATAGACAGGTCAGAAGGAGGCCGCCCGCCCGGATCTGGTCCCCGGCGTCCATGTACCAGACCGTCAGCCCGCGCGCCGCGGCCGCCAGGAGCAGACCATCGTACGCCGCATCGCCTCTGCCCGCCTCCGGGAGTACCAGACAGCCGGCCGCGATCTCCGGACATTCCTGCAGAAGGTATGTCAGCCCGTTAATGTGGTCCTCGTCGCCATGGCTGACCATGATCACGTCCACCGCCCGGATGCCGCAGTATTTTAAATAGGGAACCAGCCGGTTTTCCCCTTCGCTTTTATCGCTGGTGCTCCCGCTGTCCACGAGCACCGTGATCCCTCTGCCGCTGATGGGCGATACGGCAAACGTCCCCCGCGCGCCCGCCTGTCCGCCCTCTCCGGTCCCGGAAAGGCCGGTGAAGCAGATCTTGCCGGGTTCCGTCCGGATCACGGTGCCGTCTCCCTGGCCCACATCCATAAAGCACACGGTCAGTCCCTTCTGGCCGGGCGGCAAAAGGAGCAGAAAGCAGCCGATGCTCCCAAGCAGGAATATTCCCCACTTTATCCGTGTGATGGCGGCGTTTTCTTTCTCCTCTTCCCCACGATCTGTCCGTTTTTTCGTGAACCGTCCTTTGATCTCCCCGCCGTAGCGTATCCCAAACACCAGGAGGGCCGCAGCCGCCACGTAACAAAACAGCTGTGGCGCACCCGGCCTGCCCATGATCATCTGGCTTCCCGGGAGACGGAGGAAAAGGCGGCACAGCCACTGGTACAAAAGCAGGATGTAGTGGCCGCTGCCGATGGCCGCCCTGCCCAGAGACAGCGACACAACCCCCACACTCATGGCCAGCATGCCGGAGATGATCACACAGCCCATCAGGGGGATCACCAGCAGATTCAGGAGAATGCCGTAAACGGGATACTGATAATAATGCCACAAGACGATGGGCACGGTGACCAGCTGGATCCCCACGCTGGTGAGCAGGCTTTCCGGCAGCCCCCGCCCGGGCCTCAGCGCTTCTTTCAGACATTCTCCGGTCATCCCGATCCCCAACACCGCCCCAAAGGAAAGCTGGAAACCGCTCTCCAAAATCATCAGAGGGCGCGAAGCAGCCAGGAGGATGGCCGCCAGGGAAAGGGAAGAGAGCAGATCGTAGGTCCGCCCCAGATAAGCCGCCAGAAACGAGACCGACAGCATGATTACGGCCCGCATGGCGGAGCCGGAGGAACCGGTCATGATCCCGTAGCTGATCACCGCGGCGCACCCGGCCGCTCCCGCCGGGCCAAACCCCAAGCCAAACCGGCGCAAAAGCCGGTAAAAGCCCATCCCGACGAGCGAAAGATGCAGGCCGCTGATCGCCAGCAGATGGGCAATGCCGCTTTTCTGGTACAGATCCTGGATCTGCGCATCCATCTCTCCCTTTTCTCCCAGGATCGCCGCCTGGAAGATGCCCAAGTCGCCAGGCTCGCAGACCGACTCCAGAATACGGCAGAAATGGCGGCGGATCCGGTAAAGCCCGTCCAGGTACGGCCAGTACCCTCCGCCTTCTTCGCCGGTCACCCGCTCGGCAAACAAGGACATGGCGATCCCCTTTGACCGGTAATAGCGCCGCAGATTAAACTGCCCCGGATTCCCCGGCTCGTCAAAGCGGCTGACCTGCCCCTCTGCCCGCAGGCGCCGGCCCGGGCGGATCATCTCCTCCTCTTCGCCGTTTTGGAGCCCGCCGTCTTCTTTTTCCAGGTAGACAAGGACCTTCCCCCAGTCCGCCGTCTCTAGGGTAACCACCAGCCACTTTTCGTTCTCCTCAAGCCACACCGCGCGGCCTTCCGCCGAGACGGCGGCGCCGTCTTCCGGAAGGGAGGCCTCCAGCTTCCGGTCCTGGCAGAGCGTTCCCCACATCCTGCCCCATCCGGCCCCGAACACGCACAAAAGCAGGAGCGTCCACAGGGCCCGCCCGCACCCGCTCCTGCCGGTACGCCGGGCCAGGACGAGCGCCGCTGCCAGCAACAGGGCCAGCGCGGCATCGACCCTGATCTTACCACTTTCCGCGCACCAGGCGCATACCTCTCCAAGTACAAAGCCCGCCGCTGCCGCAAAAAGCGGTCGTTTAATCTTCGTCTCCTCCTTTCACATAATCCATATTCTGCTCAAACATCGTCTCCAGAGAGATCCGGTTCCGGAACGTCACCTCCGCCGACCCGTTCACTGAAAACTGGACCCGGGTCACCGTCGCCAGCTGCGTCAGGGAATCTACGATCGAATAGAGCGCGATCTCATCGGTCACATCCAGGGTATTGTTTAAAAAGCCGCCGTCAAAATTCAGATAGCAGACACTGTCGGTCACGGAGATATTCAGCAGCTGCGCCTCCTCCGGGATCGTGCTTTTGAGCCCCTCCGTCTCGGGACCCTTCATCAGCTGCTCGACGATCAGCCTCTCCATGGAAGTATTGATGCTGTGCATCACCTCTCTCGTCTCCGCCTGCAGGTACTGGCCCGTCTCATCCGCGAAGTACAGCGTCAGCTCCGAACGCTCATAGGCATTGACGTCGCTGATATTGTCCATAAAGTCCGACGCCGACAACATGCCCACCGGATTACCGGAGGCGTCCATCAGCGGCTGCTCGCCGCTGTAAATATTCAGATAATCGACGCCCGGGATCTGCGTCATGGTTTTTGTCAGCGACGCCCGGCACAAAATCTCCTGGTTGGAACTCATCATGGTGTAGTTGGTGTCAAAATACAGATACAGCACATACTGGTCCCATTGCACGCGCTGCAGCTCCACCTTAGATGAGAGCGGGGAGGTCACGTCTAAATCTGCCGGAACGATGCAAAGCTGCTCATACAGCTCCCGGATCAGGTCGAGGACATCCTCGCTCTCCGCCTCGTAGCCCACCGGCTCCAGACGGGTAGCCGTCGTATTCAGATAATAAATGATGTACTGGTTTGCGTCCGGGTCCGACACCAGCACTTCCCGGCCCCGGCATCCCGTCAGCAGAAGGCCGGCAAGCCAAACCAGCCAAAGCCATCCGATCCGCCGTCCTCTCATCCTTCTTCACCTGCCTTCTTCTCTCCGGTCTTTTTGCCGGCGTAACGGCTCCCGATCCAGAATCCCTTCAGGGCCGGTGAATTCTTCGTGCCCGCGGCGGAGATCGCCTTTCCGGTTCCCGCCGGCAGATGCGTCAGAGGGATCCGGACAGTAAAGACCGTGCCGTCGCCTTCCTTGCTCTCCACCTTGATGCTGCCCTGGTGCATCAAAACCGCACTCCTGGTGATGGCCAGGCCCAGCCCGGTGCCTCCGGTCTCCCGGGAACGGGCCTTGTCCACCCGGTAAAAGCGCTCAAAGATGTGCTCCTGGAACTCTTCTGGAATCCCGATTCCCGAATCGGCGACCGTCACAAAAAAGGCTTTGTGGTCCGCGTCCAGCGTGACCTTGACCCAGCCGCCTTCCTTATTATATTTGATGGCATTCTCCACCAGATTATTCAACGCCAGCGACAGTTTGACCTCATCCACATCCGCCGTCACTTCCCGGATACTCTCAAAGATCAGCTCGACATTTCGTTTTGCGGCAATGGGGCGGAGGCGCTTTAAGATCACCTCCAGCAGGCTGTTGACGGACATCTGCGTCACGTTCATCTGGCTCTGCGCAGTCTTATCCATCTTGACCAGCGAGAGCAGATCATCGATGATCTTGCTCTCCCGGTCGATCTCATCGGAGATATCGGTCATAAATTCCTGATACAGCTCCACCGACGCATTCTCCATCCCCATCAGCGAGTCCGCCAGGACGCGGATCGACGTGATCGGCGTCTTCAGCTCATGGGATACGTTGGACACAAACTCCTGACGCGACTGATCTACCGCTTTCAGCTTAGACAGCGTGCGGTTCACCGCATCGGAGATGCCCTGGGTCTCCTGATAGGTATATTCGCCGATGTCGCTGTCCAGATCGCCGTCCGCCACCTTTTCCAGCATCTGCACCAGACTGCGGAAGGGCCTGGTCAACAGGTTTGCTCCATCGATCGAAGCCAGCAGAAGGAACACAGCAAACAACATCACCAAAAATACCGCCTCCTCCTGCAGCCCGTCTGCCAGACGGGTGATGTATTCGGTGGAGGCCGTGATCACCAGTACGCCCTGGATGTGGCGTTCAGGCGTATTGTCATAGATGGGGAAGGTCTGGATAAAGTAATTCTCCTCGAGGTTGCTGATATTGCTGCTTTCTCCCTGAAAGCCGCGGATCACCTCTTCGGATATGGCGATCTTCCCCTCCGCCTGTCCGAAGGTGTCCTCAATGATCCGGTAATTCTGGTCCACGATCACGATCCGGCCGTTAAACAGATCCGCCGTGACGCTGATCTCAGTATCAAAGGACTGGGCATTTGCCGTCTCGGACATATACCCGGCCCTGGTCATCTTGCTGGTCAGGATCAGGCACTGGTTCTGCACCTCCTGGCTGCGGTTGCTGAGCAGCTGCTTTCTCATGGAGCTGGTCAGGATCCGCCCGTAAACGCAGGCGGGAAGCAGGCCGAACAGCAAAAAAAGAACGATCAGAAGAAGGCGGATGCTGCACTTCTTCCGTTTCATCTCTTCCTTCCATTGTTTCCAGTTTGATAATCCCATACGCTCCACCCTTGTTTTTCTGTCTCCCCGCGCGCGGCTGGGCAGCCCGTCAGAATGTCAGCACCTTCGTGCAGGCGACCGCCAGGGAGCCGGGGCCGATGTGGCAGGAAACACTTAAAGACAGCGCGTCAACGTAGATCTCATGATAGGGATACTGCCGCGCAAGCTCCTCCTTCAGTTCCATGGCGGCCTGCGCGTTGTCCGTGTGGGCGACCTGCAGGTATGTATCCTTCCCCTCCCTGTCGCCGAACCGGGTCTCCATGTCCTTTTGGATCGCCGCGAGCATCATCGCCTTCGCCTGCTTCATGGTCCTGGCTTTGGCATAAGCATCCAGCTTCTCGCCCTGAAGGCTTAAGACCGGCTTGATCCGCAAAAGCGTCCCCAGGGCGGCGGCAGCCGGCGTCACTCTCCCGCCCTTTTTGAGGTATTTAAGCGTATCGACCGTGATATAAATGCTGCTGTCAAACCGGGTCTCCTCAAGCCTCTCCTGAATCCGCGCCGCCGTATATCCCTTCCGCGCCATGGCGGCGGCATCCAGCACCGACTGCTTCTGCGTCACCGAGATCCTCTGGTTGTTGACCACAAACACCCGGTCCGCATAGTCCTGCGCCAGCATCATGGCTGTCTGGCACGATCCGCTCAGCCCGCTCGACATCGGAATATGTACGATGGCGTCATGATCGCTTAGCAGTTTGTCCCAGAGGGCCGTGACGTACTGAGGAGACGGCTGGGAAGTGGAAATATCCGCCCCGCTGGCCAGGATCCGGTAAAATTCCTCCTGGTCTAAATCAATGTCCTCATAATAGGTCTTTCCATCGACAGCAAAGGGCATGGGGATCACCGAGATCCCCATCTCCTTTCCCTGACTCTGGGTAATGCCGCTGTTGCTGTCGGTCACGATTGCAATCTTCATCCCTTTTCTCCTCATCGGAATCCACAAGTTACCGTCATTTTATCTTATTTTCTGCGGAAAGGGAAGGGGATGGGGGCAGAAAGATCATGAAAATTTACAAAAACGCTGATACGATCCGAACCGGACAGGAGGGAAAAACGAAAAAATAAGCACTGCTATGATATGCTGTGATCGAAAAAGGGGAACAAAAAAATGGAGCATACGGGATTCGAACCCGTGACCTCCACACTGCCAGTGTGGCGCGCTCCCAACTGCGCTAATGCCCCAAACAAAGGTAGTATAGCATAAAAGTCTTCGTTTGAAAAGTGTTTTTTCAAAATATTTTTTTGCGTTTTTTTATACAGCAGAAACAGTTTCCGAAACAGCGCCGCCGGGCAGCGGGAGACAGCACCGCAGCGCCGGATCTTTACCAATGATGCGGTGCATTATTGAGATTTTTCATCATTTCCAGCGCTTGCCAGCAGAGAGGAAATCTGGTATCATGACTGCATGAGTTAGCGCAGGCTAACCCAGCGCCTGTATGCACAGATGAGACGGCCGGGCCGGAATATACCAAGGGAGTGGTCAGATGGATCGGGATGCCGCAGTCAGGAACAGAAAAAATACGATGAGCGGGTCGTTATCACAGGAGATGATTTGCCTGAACTGTCAGGCGGCGTTTCAATGTGCCCCGGTCCTTCTGGGAATCAAGCCGTCGAATCTGCTGATCATCGATCCCTGTCATCTGCGCGAGGCATGCCGCCTTCTGCGGGACACCCGTGTAAGCATCCGGACGCTCTATGGAAGCCTTCGGCCACAGGATAAGGCAGGCAGAGGAAAGGTCGTTCTGTTTGTCTGCCGCAGAGAGCTGATGGATCAGGTGCTGCAGGATGAAGACCGTGCGGAATTTCTCCGCCGGTTCGGATATGAGGATCTGCGTCTGCCGGGCATCCTTTGCCGACTGCAGAAGCAGTATGCCGCATATATGGAAAAGCGCCTTCCTTTTCCCCATGAACTGGGCATCCTTTTAGGCTATCCCCTGGCGGATGTGGAAGGGTTCATCCAAAACCGCGGCGAGAACTTTCTTTACAGCGGCTATTGGAAGGTGTATGCCAACGCCGAAGAGGCGAAGCGCACGTTCCGGCTTTATGAGTTCGTGCGCAGGGGGCTGACGGAACTGACCGGCCAGGGCATGGAAGTGTCGGAGGCGATCAGAAGATGGGAAGGGACCGGCTGGGAAGAAGCGGCCCGGGCGGCCGGATAAGGCAGAAGTCATGACCCGGGAGAAGCGAAGCAGAATGCTGCCTGAAGGCGGCGGAAATGGAGGACAAGATGAGCAAGATCGCGGTAGTATACTGGAGTGGAACGGGCAATACAGAATCGATGGCCAATTTCGTGGCTGAGGGTATCCAGCAGGGCGGAAAAGAAGCGGATGTGATCCTGGTCGATCAGGCACAGCCGGACGATCTGAAGGAGATGCCGGTATTCGCCATGGGATGCCCGTCGATGGGCGCAGAACAGCTGGAAGAGTCCGTGATGGAGGACTTTGTGACGGCGGTAGAAGGCTTCAGCGCAGGAAAGACCATCGGGCTTTTCGGATCCTACGGATGGGGCGATGGCCAGTGGATGCGTGACTGGGTCGAGCGGATGCAAAATGCCGGCGCCACGGTGCTTGGCGGCGAGGAAGCGATCTGCAACGAGGCGCCGGATGACGCGGCGCAGGCAGCCTGCATCGAACTGGGAAAGAAACTGGCTGCGGTTTAAAAAAAATGGAGGAGCCCTTCCTGCGCGAAGCAGGGAGGGCCTTTTTCATGCTCTTTCTGCCCCAGGATCCGAACAAATCCATCTCAGATTCCGATCTCCCCGGGCCTCATCTCCATGGAAGGTGCGTTTAAGGAGCGGTCATAGATCCGCAGCAGGATCCGGATCAGGTCATTGATCGGCCGGGAAAGGGTTTTTCCCTTGTGATAAGCCGCGCCCACGTAAAATTCCTGAGACGGATCCAGAGAAAAGCAGCGGATACCCTCCGCCTCATGCGTGGATCGGGGAACAAAGGCCAGCCCTTTGTGATTCGCTACCATATTCAGCGAGGCTTCCAGATCGGCGATCTCGCAGAGGACGCGGGGCGTAAACGAGCAGCCCGCGAAAATCCGGGACTCCAGCGTCCTGAACAGGCTGTCGGACTGGTTTAAGATAAACCACTCCTCCGCCAGGGCGGCGATCTGCGCCCGGCCCGTCTTTGAAAACGCCTGCACTGCAGCGTGATCCTCCGGAAGCGCGAGAAGCAGCTCGTCCTTTCGTATGGGGATGAATTCCAGCATACTGTGTGTCGGTTCCCGGGATGCCATGACCGCCAGATCCGCCATGCCGCCCATTACATAATCCTTGGCGATGGCGACATTTCCGTCTATGGTGCTGAGCAGGATGTCCGGATGAAGCCTGCGGAATTCCGGCAGCACTTCCCGGGAAAAACGCGGCAGCAGCGCGTTGTTGTAGACCATGGTGATCTGCTTTCTCTCGGTAATATTCTGACGGCGGATCTCCTCCAGCGCGTTCTGATAGATATTCAGCACCGACCGCGCCCCATGGACATAGACCTTCCCGGCGTCTGTCAGGAGCATTTCATTCTTCTCCCGGCGAAACAGGCTGGTCCCCAGTTCGTTTTCCAGCTTTTTCAGCTGCTGGCTTAAGGCCGGCTGCGTAACCAAAAGCCGGTCCGCCGCCCGAGAAAGACTCTTCTCCTCCGAGATCGCGATCATGTATTCCATCAGCTGCAGGTTCACGCGCTCACTCCTCCTTTTGCGCAAATTCGCGATAGATCCTCCTGGCATATTCGTTCAGAAAGGGAATATACAGCGGATTATCTTTATCCTGGCAAATGATCAGATACAGCAGGTAGCGTTCCGCCTCGCTCATCGGCCTGTTTTTTGCCAGGATCACCGCCAGATTCAGATAATATTTCGGACTCATAGAAAAATAGACCACATCACTTGCATTCATCTCCATCGCCGAACGGGGAAGAAAACCTGCCCCCGCCCCGCTCTGGATCATATGGCTCAGGATCAGATTGTTGTTCGTCTCAAAAATCACCGTTGGATGCAGCCCGCAGCCGGCAAACACACTGTCCAAAACAGCGCGCACCGTGGTTCCTTCCGATAAAAGCACAAAGGGCGTGTCGGCCAGTTCCGTCACATCCAGCGGCAAAAGCGTCTCCGGATAGCCAGGCGCCTCCCGCCCCCGGGCAGCCAAACGATGGAATCCCGGCACGCCGATCACGATCTCTTCCCGGGAAATGATCATGTAATCAAAGTCCGGATCCTCACTGTCGTAGCACGAGCCCAGCGCACAGCTCACCGCGCCTTCTCTCACCAGGGCCCGAAGCTCGCCCATATACGACTCCCGGATCTCCACCTTGACATCGGGGTAACGCCGGTTAAACCGGGCAAAGACTCTGGCCAGCATGATGGAGCCGCGCAGGGGCGTAGCGCCCACCGTGATGACCTCGCGCTGCACATGGGTGAGGCGGTAGATCGTCTGATAGGTCTGCTCTTTCGTCCGCAGGATCTTCCCGGCCGCGTCCACATAGATCCGTCCGGCCGGCGTCAGCACAAGCTTCTTTTTCTCGCGGTAAAACAGATCCGTTCCCAGCTCCTTCTCCAGACGGCTTAAAAAAACGCTCAGCGTGGGCTGTGAAACACCCAGCGCCTTCCCCGCGCGGGAAAGATTCCCTTCCCTGGCAATCGCCGTAATGTATTCCATCTCCCGGACATCCATCCGCTTCTCATCCCCCTTCCCTCGCGCCATCCGTGCCCTGCTTTGGAAGGACTGCCGGTGCGCCGGTCTGTCCTCAATTATAATTTTCCGTTTTCCCTTTGTCAATCTTTCACCGATTTTCCATAGTTTTTGCTTATTATTTATATAGTCGTTTTCGGATTGCCCGAAGGAAAAAAACACGATATAATCACACCATAGGATCCATGCAAACGGTAATATGCACAATCCAGCCGGCCTTTATTCATGAATGGAAGATGCACGTTATCATCATGACTATCAATTTTCATAATGGAGGATTACGTATGTCTGTACAACTCATCATTACGTTATGTATTTTGGCCTTCCTGGTGGTCATGCTGCTTACCCATAAGCTTCCTTATGGCGTATCGGCCATGATCTGCTGCGTGCTTTTCGTCCTTTTCGGTATCCTGGATCTGCAGACGGCATTTTCCGGCCTTTCCAGCAGCACGACGCTGATGATCGCTCCCATGATCGTCGTCGCCAGCGCGCTGGGTAAGACCAGCCTGATCCGGAGGATCCGTCTCGTCATGAACCAGCTTCAGGCGAAAAGCGGCATCTTCCTGGTGCTGGGTATCTGCGGGATAACGATCCTTCTTTCCCAGCTGATGGGACAGATCGCCTGCATTTCCGTCATGCTTCTGTTCCTGCAGACGCTCGATGACGAGAGCGAATATTCTCCCGCCCGTATGCTGTTCCTGGTCGCAACTATCAACTGCATCGCAACCTCCAAGTTCCCCATCGGCATGGGCGCGACCATGCCTGGCACGATCAATTCTTACTACCAGGGTCTGGTCGGTTCGGAGGATCTTCTGGGCATCACGGACTTTTTCAAGGCAGGGCTTCTGCCTCTGATCGTCGGCACCATCTACTGCGTGCTCTTCTACCATCTGATTCCCAACGGTTCCATCGACAACGGACAGGTAAAGGATGTTAAGGACGCCGAGCCCATCTCCCGGAAGGATGAGCTGTTCATCTTCGGTGTGTTTATCGCGATTATGGCCGGATTCATGTTCTCGAACCAGCTGGGAAGCGACATTACCAACGTCATCCCCGCCGCAGGCCTTCTGGTCCTGATCGTATGCAATGTACTGACCATTCCGGAAGTAATGAAATCCCTGACCAGCGACATGGTATGGATGGTTGCCGGCATGAGCGTTGTCTCCACCGCGCTTTCAACCACCGGCGCCGGTGAACTGATCGGCCAGACGGTATTAAATATCCTGGGCGGCAATCCCAGCGCGCTGTTTGTATCGATCGTATTCTGCGTCACCGTTACCATTATGACAAACTTCATGTCCAACATGGGCACGATGGCCCTGATGACCCCCATCGCCGCGTCCACGGCTCTGGCCGGCGGCATGAACGTCAAATCCATCGTTTTGATCTGCTGCGTATCCGCTTGGTTTGCTGTGGCCATGCCCACCGGATGCTCCGGCGCGATGATGGCTTTCGGTATCGGAAACCACAACGCGTTCAAGCTGATGAAGTTCACCCTTCCGCTGGTTCTGCTGTTGATGATCTCCCTGGTCATCGGCATCAATATTTTCTTCCCGATCTACGGGTAAGGAAACGCTCGCAAGAAAGGAGTGCATAGGATTATGAAAAAAACGATCTATCCGGGCACGGAAAAGAAATCCATCAATCTGATCGACAATATCGTCTACTCGCGGCAGAAGGATCTGCAGGGCAACCCGATGGAGTTAAAGATGAGCATCATGCTCCAGAATGGCAACAGCGAAATGCGCCTGGCCGCCGGTGAAGATGACCCGAAGGCCGACCACAGCCCGAAACCGGCCCTGTTATGGATCCCGGGCGGCGGCTGGCGGGGCGCAGATAAGAACCTGATGTTGGGGGAGATGAGTGAGTTCGCCAGAGCAGGCTATGTGGTGGCTTCCATGTACTACCGCAGCAGCGCGGAGGGCCACTGGCCGGATCAGCTGATCGATGTGCTGACCGCGGTGCGCTTCCTTCGGGCCCACGCGGAAAAATACGAGATCGATCCGGAAAAGATCGGCGTATTCGGCCGGTCCGCCGGCGGCCATCTGGCTGCGTTTGCCGCCTGCAATCTGGACGGCTATGAGACAGACGAGTGGAAAGGCTATTCCACCAGGGTGCAGGCCTGCTGCGATATGTTCGGCCCGGTTGACGTTACGGCCTTGATGCTCTCCGAGCAGGAGCGGTTCTCCGACCCAAATTTCCGCTGGCATAAGCTTGAAGACACCCACGGCGGCGCCTTGCTGGGCGGCGATCCCTCCACCATGGTCGAGCGCTCCGCCAAGGCGAGCATGCTAAACTACATCAATCCCGGCATGTGCCCCATGCAGATCCTCCATGGCAACAGCGATCCCATCGTTCCCATCGAACTGGGAAGCGACCGTCTGTACGACAAACTCGTGGAAGCCGGATTTGAGGAGCAGACCGAGTATTATGTCCTGGATCACGCCGGTCACGGCACCAGGGAGTTTTTCCAGGATTCCGTGAAGGAGCTGATGATCCGCTTCTTTGACAGGCATTTAAAGTAAACCTTCATGCGCCGGCAGACGAAAAAGGGGGGCCGTCCGGAATGAATGATTTTCCGGCGGCCCCTTTGGTATGCGG
>CAYRMW010000042.1:0-21392 GCA_964425595.1 uncultured Lachnospiraceae bacterium | reverse complement strand
CCGGTACCTGCCGTCCCGGAACGTAAGCAGCGCTACCGGCGATCAGTCCTCCCCGGCTTCTTCCTTCCGGCATTCCAGAAGAAGTTCCATCTGCTCTTTCCGTCCATATCCCACTACCCGGACCCTCGGGAACAGATAAACATTGGAAACCAGAACAGCCATCGTCGTATCATACCCTGCCGCCCGGATCTTTTCCAGATCGACTTCCAAAAGAGGCTGCCCAGCCTTTACGTGGTCGCCCGGCGCCACCAGCGCATCGATGTAGGCCCCCCGCAGCTCCACGGTGTCGACCCCTACGTGGATCAGCACTTCCACGCCGCCGTCATCGCTTGTCAGGCCCATCGCGTGTTTCGTGTCAAAAAGCGCGGACACCTCCCCGTCGAAGGGCGCGGCGATCTTCCCATCCTTCGGCCGGATCCCCACGCCCGGTCCCATAATGCCGGAAGCGAATGTACTGTCCGGAATCTGCGACAGGGGGATCGCCTCCCCCGCCACCGGACAGGCAACCAGATACGCTCGTGTTTTTTCCAGTTCTTCCCCGGCCGCTTCTAGCTTAGCTGCTCTTTCTCTGGCCTCTTCCTTCATGCCCGCACCTCCCGTCCCGTTTCCACATTCTGCTGGTATCATCATAAATCAAATCCCTCCCGGAAGCAAGGACTATCCCACCGGCCGCTTCCATCTGATTTACATCTCTTCCCGGTAAAGCCACCAGATTCCGTACGCCGGGATCTGCACGCCGGACGCCTTCATCACCGTACCGGTCAGAAGGTCGGCGTACTCTCCGTCCTCTTCATTGATCCAGGCTATGCGGTCCTGGCCGCTGAAGTTAAACAGCGCGATTAGCTTCTGCCCATCTTTCCAGCGGCCGACACCGAGGATCGCATCATCCCAGGTATCCAGCGTCCATACATCGGCTGTCGTATCAAACACCTTATGGCTCCTGCGGATCTCCTCCATCCTGCGAAGCGCCTCAAAAATCCGGTTCTCCACAGTCCCCTTCTCGCTGCGCGCCGCGGCCCGATCCCACTGGAAGCGTCCGCGGTGGATATATCGGGAATCCTCGCGTTTGTCCGGATCGTCATGATAGGTGTAGTCGTTGAGCTGTCCCACCTCATCGCCGCTGTAAAGAACCGGGATGCCGGACTGCACAAACATGTAACCGTGAAGCATGATATCAAACCGAACCGCCCGCACCAGCCCGTCCTGATCCTGTTCATACAGGGCCTTTTCAATACCGCAGAGCGAGGCCGTCGTCCCACATAATCTGGCGTCGCCGGACGCCGGATCGGAATTATAAAGCTCTCCCCTCCCGAAAGAGTCCGGATAACGGCCCGTCAGGAAGTCGTTCAGGTACTTCTTGTGCGGAACCTCCTGGAAACCGAGCAGTCGCAGATAATCGTAGTCCAGGCCCCAGCCGATATCATCATGACACCGCAGATAATTCAAAAACACATACTGCCGGGGCAGGCTGCTGACGATATCCATCTGCCGGCGCAGGAGGCGGGTATCCGCGGTGGCCACCGTATGCCAGGTGCTGGCCATGGTGGTCACATTGTAGAGCATGTGGCACTCCGGCTTTTCCACCGTCCCGAAATACGGGGCCACTTTCGACGGCTCCATCACCACCTCGCCCAGAAGGATCACCCCGGGGCACACGATCTCACAGATCATCCTTATCATCCGCACAATGTTGTGAACCTGCGGAAGGTTGCGGCAGTTGGTACCCAGAACCTTCCAGATATACGGGACCGCGTCGATCCGGATGATATCGATCCCTTTATTTGTCAGGTTCAGCATATTATAAACCATTTCATTAAAGACCACCGGGTTCCAGTAGTTCAGATCCCACTGATAAGGATAAAAGGTGGTCATCACGAACTGATTCAATTCCGCAAGCCAGGTAAAATTCCCCGGCGCAGTCGTAGGGAACACCTGCGGCACCGTCTTCTCAAACTGCGCCGGGATATCATAACTGTCATAAAAATAATACCGTTTCTGGTATTCCGGATCACCCTGTCTGGCCCGCTTCGCCCACGCATGATCTTCCGAAGTATGGTTCATGACAAAATCCAAGCACAGGCTGATGCCTTCTTTCCTGCAGCTGTCCGCCAGATGCTCCAGATCCTCCATGGTGCCCAGCTCCGGCTGCACCTTCCGGAAGTCAGCCACCGCGTATCCGCCGTCGCTGCGGCCCTTAGGCGATTCCAGAAGGGGCATCAGATGAAGATAATTCACATTGCACGACCGGATGTAATCCAGCTTTTCCTCCACCCCATTCAGGGTGCCGGCGAAAGCGTCCGCGTACATCATCATGCCCAGCAGATCATTTCTCTTATACCAGTCCGGATCCTTCTCCCGCTTCCGGTCCAGCCGTTTTAAATCCGTCTTCCGGTTCTGGTACCAGTACCACAGCTGTCCGCAAAGCTCCTCGAACATATCCATGCGGTTTTCATACAGTTCACAATACAGCCACTTCAGCTCATCGTAATGTCTGGCAAACCGCGTTTCAAATTCCTTTGTTCTTTTCGTTTTCGTCTCCGCTGCCATCGTTCCCCTGTCATCCCTTCTCCGGCGGCGCCGGCCCGTAATTATATGTGTAATCGTTTTCACTTTTTGCGCTTTAAATTATACCATATCCCATTGGAAACGCAATATCATAAGCGCCAAAAAGGGCCGGGAAATTCTATGCAAATCTTCCAGCCCTTTTTGTGATCCTATTCTGTTCGTGCCCGCGCATGGCGGCGGCATATCCGCCCTCCCGCGCGGCTTTCGTTTTTTACTCTAAAAGTCCGCCGCCGAATAGGCGGCATTAGTTCAGGGATGCCAAATGCGCCGCCAAGACTTTTTCGGGATAGCTGGTGCGTCGGCTGCCGGCGCATGAAGGTTCGTTTTGGAAACTGGCAGCTTATTCCAGCTCAAACGCGCCGGTATACAGCTGATAATACTTGCCCTTCTGAGCAATCAGATCGTCATGGCTGCCGCGCTCAATAATACGTCCCAGTTCCAGAACCATGATGACATCCGAGTTCTGGACGGTAGAAAGCCGGTGCGCGATGACGAATACCGTACGGCCGTTCATCAGCGCGTCCATACCACGCTGGACGATCGCCTCGGTACGGGTATCGATGGAAGAGGTCGCCTCGTCCATGATCATAACCGGCGGATCCGCCACCGCCGCCCGGGCGATCGCGATCAGCTGGCGCTGGCCCTGCGACAGGTTCGCGCCATTGGTGACGATCATCGTATTGTAGCCCTCCGGCAGACGAGTGATAAAGTCATGCGCGCCTGCCAGTCTGGCCGCTCCGATACACTCCTCATCGGTAGCATCCAGATTGCCGTAGCGGATGTTGTCCATAACGGTTCCGGAGAACAGCACGGTATCCTGCAGGATAATGCCCAGAGAACGCCGCAGATCCGCTTTTTTGATCTTGTTGATGTTGATGCCGTCGTAGCGGATCTTTCCGTCCGCGATATCATAGAACCGGTTGATCAGGTTGGTAATGGTCGTCTTTCCTGCGCCCGTGGCGCCGACGAAGGCCACCTTCTGTCCCGGCTCCGCATACAGAGTGATGTCGTGAAGCACCAGCTTCTTCTCATCATAACCGAAATCGACATCAACCATGCGCACATCGCCGCGCAGCCTGGTGTAGGTGACGGTCCCGTCGCCATGAGGATGCTTCCACGCCCAGATGCCCGTACGCTCCTTGCATTCCACCAGCTCACCGTTCTCTTCTCTGGCATTGACCAGCGTAACGTACCCTTCGTCGGTCTCCGGCTCCTCGTCGATCAGGTTAAAGATACGCTCCGCACCGGCAAGACCCATGACGACCGAGTTGATCTGGTTGGACACCTGTCCGATATTTCCGCTGAACTGTCTTGTCATGTTCAGGAACGGAACCACGATACTGATGCTGAAGGCCATTCCGGAAAGGCTCAGGTTCGGCACACCGGAAAGAAGCAGGATGCCGCCGACTACCGCAACAATCACGTAAAGGATGTTGCCTATATTCATCAGGATCGGCATCAGGGTGTTGGCGTAACGGTTCGCCTGCTCCGCTACCCGGAACAGCTCATCGTTGACAGCGTCAAACTCCTTCTCCGCCTCGCGTTCATGGCAGAACACCTTGATGACCTTCTCGCCGTTCATCATCTCTTCCACAAAGCCTTCGGTCTTTCCCATCTGGACCTGCTGACGGATAAAGTACTTGGCGGAACTTCCGCCGATCTTTTTGGTTACGCAGACCATGACGACGACGCCGAGGATCACAACCAGAAGCATCCATACGCTGTAATACAGCATGATGCAGAATACCGTCAGCTCAGAGATCAGCGAAACCAGAAGCTGCGGGATACTCTGCGAGATCAGCTGACGCAGCGTATCGATATCGTTGGTGTAATAGCTCATGATATCGCCGTGATTGTGGGTATCGAAGTACTTAATGGGAAGATCCTGCATTCCATTAAACATCTTCTTGCGGAATTTCATCAGCGAGCCCTGCGTTATCACCGCCATGGCCCGGTTATAGGTAAATCCGGCCACCAGAGAAATCGCATAAAGCGTAGCCAGGATCGCGACCAGCTTCATGATCTGCCCGGAAGCCGCGCTCCAGTCGCCGGCCTCCCAGCTCTCCTCAACGATCGCGATCACGTTCTGCTGGAAAATGGCAGGCATGGAGCTGATCAGCGCGTTGAAAATAATGCAGACGATCACCAGGGGCAGCATAACGGGATAAAACTCAAACAGTGTTTTCAGCAAACGCCCCAGGGTCCCTGTCCGGAATCCACTCTTCTTACTCATCCTGCTCACCTCCCCTGTTCTGTGACTGGTATACTTCACGGTAAATCAAACTGCTCTTCAGCAGCTCTTCGTGGGTTCCCATATCCCGGATGGTGCCTCCATCCATAACCAGGATGCGGTCCGCATCCTGAACAGAGGCCACACGCTGCGCGATAATGATCTTTGTCGTTTCCGGAATATATTCCGCGAAAGCCTTCCGGATCAGGGCATCAGTCTTGGTATCCACCGCGCTGGTGGAGTCATCCAGGATCAGGATCTTCGGCTTCTTTAAGAGTGCCCGCGCAATACACAGACGCTGCTTCTGCCCGCCGGACACGTTGGTGCCGCCCTGCTCAATGTAGGTATCATATTTATCCGGGAAGCGCATGATAAACTCGTCAGCCTGCGCCAGGCGGCACGCTTCCTGAAGCTCCTCATCGGTGGCGTTTTCATTGCCCCAGCGAAGATTTTCCTTGATCGTACCGGAAAACAGCTCGTTCTTCTGGAGGACCACAGCCACCTGGTTGCGGAGCGAATCCAGGTCGTACTCGCGCACATCCACGCCTCCCACTTTCACCACGCCTTCTGTGGCGTCGTACAGACGGGAGATCAGCTGGATCAGGGAAGACTTGGAAGAACCGGTGCCGCCGATGATCCCCACCGTCTCACCGGAACGGATATGCAGATCAATATCCGCCAGGGCCATCTTCTCCGCCGTCTTGGAATATTTAAAGTTAACATTGTCAAAATCGATCGAGCCGTCCGCTACTTCATAAACCGGATTGGCCGGATTCTGCAGTGAACTCTCTTCCGTCAGCACCTCAGCAATACGCTTCGCTGATTCGGTAGCCATCGTGATCATCACGAATACCATCGAGAACATCATCAGACTGTTCAGGATCTGGAAATTATATACCAGCATGGCCGAAAACTGGCCGACATCCAGGGCAATCCCCTTCGTGGTAATGATCGTATACGATCCGGCTGCCAGGACGAAAACCATCGCCACATACAGACAGAACTGCATCAGCGGGTTGTTAAACGCCAGGATCTTCTCAGCCCGGGTAAAATCGACACAGACATCTTCCGCCGCGTGCCCGAACTTCGCTTTCTCGAAATCCTCACGAACATAGGACTTTACCACGCGCATGCCCTTTACGTTCTCCTGGATCGATTCGTTCAGCGCGTCGTATTTCTTAAATACCCGCTTAAACAGCGGCGTAACCGTCCGCGTGATCAGGATAAGGCCGATACCAAGAACCGGGATGACCAGCAAAAAGATGACCGCCAGCTTCCCGCCCATGACCACGACCATAATAAAAGAAAAGATCAGCATCAGGGGGCTGCGGAATGCCAGACGCACCAGCATCATGTAGGCAAGCTGCACATTGGTCACATCGGTGGTCATTCTGGTTACCAGTGACGATGTGGAAAACTTGTCGATGTTTTCAAAGGAATAGGTCTGGATCTTATAGAACATATCCTTTCTCAGATTTCGCGCGAAGCCGCAGGAGGCTTTCGCACAGAAAAAACCGGCTCCCGCACCGAAAGCCAGCGACAGCATGGCCATCACGGCCAGCGCAATTCCGTAGCGAAGAATGACACTCATTCCGCATCCGGCCTTGATCTGATTGACCAGCAACGCCATCACGAAGGGAATAATACATTCCATGATCACTTCCAACGACACTAAAACCGGCGCCAGGATCGATGCCTGTTTAAATTCCCTGATGGACTTCATCAGCACTCGTATCATCGCTTCTCATTTCTCCTTCCATATTCTTTATCATCTTCAGGCATAACGAGCGAAAAAGCTCTTTCTCTTCTTCTGTCAGCGAAGATGAAAGCTGCATCTCCATCTCACCGCGGATCGACTGACAAAGGCGGTGCAGAGCATATCCCCCATCGTCCAGGGTCAGCTTTTTCTTTCGGGCGTCCCCGGAAAAAGCCTCACGGCGGATCAGTTTCCTTCCTTCCATCAGCTTCAGCATCTTGGACACGGTCGCCCGGTTTACGGTAAGACCGTCCTCGATTTCCCGCTGAAACACATCACCGTCCCGATGGTCATAAAGATAATCCACAATCCATATGTTTGACATGCTGCACTCGCCCACTGCCTTCCTGCTGTACAAACGATGAAAGTGCCGGCTGATATGCTGATCCAGTTTTTTTACATAAAAACAGATATCGGTATCCATACTGCTCTCCCTCCCTTTCGTTTGCCCGCAAACTATTCTATTACCAGAATTCGGCAAAGTCAAGCTTATTTCCGTAGAATTTAGGGAGAGAATTTCGCCGGTTTTTGTGAATTCAGACCAACGATGCCCGGAGCAACTCCGGCGCAGGCGGCTGGTGCAGCTCCGGCGTCCAGCAGCCGGCCATAAACTGCCGCACGATTTCTTCCAGCATCAACGCCGTCCCCTCGATACCGAACTGGCTGCTGTCTACCGTCAGATCATAGCTTTCCGCCGAGCCCCATTCTTTGTCGCTGTAAAACTCATAATAGGTACGCCGCTGCTTGTCCACCTTCCTTACCGCCATCTCCGCGTCGCTCATGCTCATGTGGTTGCGCTCGGCGATCCTGGCGATCCTGGCCTCAATGGGCGCGGTGACGAATACGGAAAAACACTCCGGCCGATCCCGCAGTACATAATCCGCACACCGGCCGATAATGATGCAGGACCCCTGCTTTGCCAGGTCCTCGATCACCTGAGACTGAGCCAGGAACAACGTATCCACGATCGGGGTTCCGTGATCCGTGATACGGTTCCCCTTTTCCGGGATCCGAAACAGCGACGCAGACGAGGTCCGCTCGTCATGAAGCGCCAGCGTCCCCATCTCGATCCCGCTCTTTTCCGAGGAAAGCCGGATCAGATCCCGGTCATAGTAGGGGATCCCCATCAGCTTGCTCAGCCGTTCCGCAATGGCGTGTCCGCCGCTTCCATACTGCCGTCCGATTGTCACATATACCTTCTCCATAGTTACCCTCCTTCTTCATTTTGCACACGTCTACTCCCCTTATAATTTCAGTATAATCGGTTTTGCCCATTCATGCAATCAGAATCCAGAGAAAATTTTCAGAAAATGTCGTCGGTATATTTTGATGATATCAGGGTCAGCTGGATAGGTTTTCATGCTTGCAAGAAAGCATATCCAGCTGACCGTTTAGAGCGGGATTTCCCGGAACCCGCCGCCCGGCTGCAGAGCCAGTACAGAGCGGAATCCGCACGTCCAGGCCAGTCTCTGCGCCGCCTCAAACCCGTACCCGATCGTGCCGACATTGTGGCTGTCGGAGTTGATCAGTATCCGCCCACCGGCCTGATGCAGCTCCTTTAACAGGACCGGCGATGGATAGGGCGTGTGCCGGCAGCCCCTGGACATCGCCCCGGTATTGATCTCGAAAGGCAGGCCCTGGGCGTTCAGCTTCCGCATAGCCGCCAGCATCGGTTCAAGGTACTCGTCGCAGTTTTCGTCAAAATAGCGGCATCCTTCGTTGAACTTTGTGATCAGGTCAAAATGGCCGATCCAGTCGCAGCCTGTCCGGTCATATACCGTAGCTTCCAGCTCATAATAATCCCGGGCAAAGCCGTACCAGTCTCCCTTCCAGAGGCGGTTCACCCCATCCTCCAGCTCCTCCGATGTGTTGTCCACCGAGATGATCTCCCCATCCTTCTCCAGGCAATGGGTAGACCCTATGGCATATTCCGCTTCCTGCACCGGGCCAAGGCAGTCCAGTTCGATGCCGATATACAGGTTCATCCGTCCCCGGAATTCCTCCCGCAGCGCCAAAAGTTCTTCCCGGTACTGCTTAAGCACCGCATCCGACATCCCAAACCCCGGCTCATAAAACGAAAAATCGGCATGGCCGGAAATTCCAAAATCCGTAAACCCCATCTTCCATGCCTGCTCCACCATTTCTCTCGGCGTATTGGCGCCGTCGCAGTATGTCGTATGGGTATGAAAATCCATTCGTATCATCTCGTTTACTCCTTTCCGGCCGCTTCACCGGCAGTCCCCGATTCCGGTTTTTCCGTAAAGGCAAAAAAACACCCGGCAAAGCCGGGCAAAAATGGGCGGAGGTGGATTCGAACCACCGAAGCGAATCGCAGCAGATTTACAGTCTGTCCCCTTTGGCCACTCGGGAATCCACCCATATGGTGCCTGTCACCGACAGGCACCAGTAATCATAGCACATCTTTCTTCAAAAATCAAGAAAATTTTCAGCTCTCACCGATCCGGTGATCCAATGCCGCGGCACTGTAAAACTCATCCGCATGGGTGATCATCAGCATACTGCTGACCGGAGGCATCTTAAGGATCGCGCTGCCGCGACAGACTTCCACTCTCTCCATCCCCACATTGTATCCCGTTTCCATCGTCAGCATGATCCTGACCAGCGGTTCATCTGGCTGCACGCCGAGCTGCCAGACCGGCAATTCGACGTCCCGCTCGCTGTCCCGGTTGTTGATCACCACCGCAGCCTTATAGCGTCCCATCATCCGTCCGTATGCCAGAAGCTGACGGTCGGCCAATAGCCGTTTTACGCTTCCCTTGCGCAGCACGGGAAGACGCCGGTGCATATCACACATGTAGCGGTGAAATTCCAGAAGCTCGAGGTTCTCGTGCCCCCATGCATACGTCCGCCGGTTATCCGGATCCGTCCATCCGCACAGGCCCGCCTCATCGCCATAGTAGATCGTAGGCGCCCCCGGCCAGGTCATCTGGATCATCACCGCCTCGCGGAACACACCGTAGTGGATCCCCTCGGACGCGGCCCTGGCGCCCATCGTGGCAATGCGCCCCACCGTCTGGTTCGTCCTGGTCAGGAACCGGGAATGGTCGTGATTGGAAAGCTCATTCATCGCCACCATGACCGACGGCGTCTGCATCCGGCTCATATGGTAAAACATCGCCCGGAAAAAGCCCTCGCCGTCACCGTAAAGATGCGCGTCATATTCATCGCTGTGCTTCTCCATCCCTGTAAGGAACCAGGAAACCGGCTCCATGAATGCATCGTAATTCATGACCGAATCCCACTCATTTCCCTGCAGCCATTCCTGCGGGTCGCCGTAATGCTCCGCCAGGATGAGCGCTTCCGGATTCGCCTCCTTCACCGCTTTCCTGAACTGCTGCCAGAAATAGTGGTTAAATTCGCCGCTGTAGCCAAGATCAGCGGCGACGTCCAGGCGCCATCCGTCCGCCCGGTACGGCGTCGAAACCCATTTCTTCGCAATATTCAGGATATACTCCTGCAGTTTCGGCGACTCTTCATAATTCAGCTTCGGGAGGGTATCATGCCCCCACCAGCCGTCATAGCTTCCGTTGTACGGCCAGTTCTCCTCCCCTGCATCATGGAATTTGAAAAAGGTATGGTATGGGCTTTTTGCCGACACGTAGGCGCCCGGCGCGTAGCCCCTGGCGCTCTCGTAGATCCCTTCCCGGTCCAGCCACTTGTTAAACGAGCCGCAGTGATTAAACACGCCGTCCAGGATCACCCGCATCCCGCGCCGATGGACTTCCTCCACAAACCGGGCGAAAAAGGCGTCAGACGCATCCAGGTTTTCCCTGTCGGTAACCCGGGTAATGTATTTCGTCGCATGCTTGTTCTCCTCGCGCCGGTCCGCCCCACTGCCGTTTGGATCGTCCGGCGTGTCCTTCAAAAGTTCTCCGCCGTCCTTCACGATCACGCCGTAGTGGGGATCGATATGTTCGTAGTCCTGACAGTCGTATTTGTGGTTGGACGGCGAGACAAAGATCGGATTTAAGTAGAGGACTTCCACGCCCAGATCCTGAAGATAATCCAGCTTATCCCATACGCCCTTTAAATCGCCGCCGTAAAAATAACCTACATCCAGGACCTCCAGGGGCTTTTCCCAGTTCTTTACCCCCTGTACCGGCTGGCCGATATAAATATATTCCCCGGTCTCCACATCATTGGACGGGTCTCCGTTCCGGAACCGGTCCACATAAATCTGGTACATGATCGCGCCCTTGGCCCACTCCGGCGTATGGAAGCCCGGTGTGATCAGAAAAGCAAACTCCTCCGACGCCTCATCCTGCACCCCCATCCGGTTGTAGATGCAAATCCCCCCGCTTTTCCTGATCTCAAAATAATAGCGGATCTGCTTCTTTCCTGTCCGGATATGACATTCATAGTAATCAAAGTACGCGTCGCTGGCAGCCTTCACCATCTCCAACGTCTGACCGCTGCCGCACTCTCTATATAAGATCTGGTCCGCATCCTCCCGCGCTGTCCGAAAGCGCAAGGTTACCTCCTGGCACTGTTCCGGCTCAGCCGGAATCCGGTAGTCTTCCGTTTCCGCACAGAATAAGGCGTCCCGATTCAAATAGCAAATTTCAGCCCCCATACCCTCAGCCCCTCCTGTCCCGTCAAAGCGGCGTCTCGCTTCCGCCTCCTGCTGATTCACATAGCTCAGATGTACTTGATAATAGGTAATTGTAAACGATATCACATAATTATACAATGGGAAAAAATCACGAAATTCCAGGGCGAAATTTAGACCATCCGAACGGGCAGATCGCCGGACCGCATGCCCGTCCGCGCGGCAGGGTGTCCTTATATGTGAAGAAGCCGGCTCTGCAGAGCCGGCTTCTTCAGGAGAAGGTATTTCGTTTCTTAATGGGGTGTAGCAAAAACTATATAATGTATTGGGGGGGGTTACGTCTATTATAATAGCACAGAGACGCCGATAAGTGTGCACAAACTTCCCCTATTTTGTCCATTGTTTTTGTGCACATTCCATTAGGCAGGAATTTATGCCGGCACTTCCGCAAACAGTCTCTCAAACTCCTCCTGCCCGATCTTCTCCTTTGTCAGCAGCAGCCGGCTGCAGGCGTGGAGAACGGGTTCATTCTCCAGGATGATGGCTTTTGCCTTCTGGTAACATTCATCAATGATCCGCTTGACCTCTTCATCAATCACTGTCGCCATCGCCTCGCCGTAGCTCTTTGCGTGCGCCAGATCCCGTCCGATGAATACCTCGTCCTCATCGCTCCCGTAATTGATCATTCCCACCTTTTCCGACATGCCGTACTGCGTTACCATCGCCCGGGCAATGCTGGTGGCCTGCTTGATGTCCTGAGAAGCGCCGGTGGTAATATCATCAAAGATCAGCTCCTCGGCGATCCGTCCGCCCAGCGCGACCATAATGTGCTGGAGCATCCTGCCCCTGGTCATGTACATCTCATCCTTTTCCGGGAGAGGCATGGTATAGCCGCCGGCACCATTTCCCGTGGGGATAATGGAAACCGTATGAACCGGGCCCACATCCGGAAGAGCATGGAACAGGATGGCATGGCCGGACTCATGATAGGCCGTGATCTTTTTATCCTTTTCGGAGATCACCTTGCTCTTCTTCTCCGCGCCGATCCCTACCTTGACGAATGCCCTGTCGATATCCTCCTGGCGCACGAAGCGGCGTCCTTCCTTCGCAGTCAGGATCGCTGCCTCGTTCATCAGATTCTCCAGATCTGCGCCGGTAAAGCCGGCCGTCGTCCTGGCCACCCGTTCCAGATCCACATCGTCGCCCAACGGCTTTTCTTTCGAATGTACCTTCAGGATCTCCTGGCGGCCTTTCACATCCGGCCGCCCTACGCTCACCTTCCGGTCAAACCGGCCGGGACGCAGAATCGCCGGATCCAGGATATCCACTCGGTTCGTCGCTGCCATCACGATGATCCCCTCATTCACGCCGAACCCATCCATCTCAACCAGGAGCTGGTTCAGTGTCTGCTCTCTCTCATCATGACCGCCGCCCATCCCGGTGCCTCTCCGCCTGGCCACGGCGTCGATCTCATCAATAAATACGATGCAGGGCGCGTTTTTCTTGGCGTCTTCAAACAGATCGCGCACACGGGATGCGCCTACGCCGACAAACATCTCCACAAAATCCGAGCCGGAGATGGAGAAGAAGGGAACGCCGGCCTCCCCGGCTACTGCCTTCGCCAGAAGCGTCTTGCCGGTTCCGGGAGGGCCCACTAACAAAAGGCCCTTGGGGATCCTGGCTCCTACGCTGGTATATTTCTGCGGCTGCCGCAGAAAATCCACTACTTCTTCCAGCTCTTCCTTTTCCTCTTCCAGGCCGGCCACATCCCGGAAAGAAACCTTGCTGTCTCTGCTTAAGCGGGCCCTGCTTTTTCCAAAATTCATCATCTTGGCATTCGTCCCGCCGCCGGCTGTCCGGGCATTCATCACCGAGATCAGGATCACCACCACCACCATGGAAAGCATGATCGGGATCATCACGCTCAACAGGTAGTTCTCCTGGGGCACATCCGTCAGGATGTAATCAATCCCCTTCTCCTGCAAAAGCTCCTGCTCCGTCACGACATCCGAGGTAAAGTACTGCATCGCACTCCCGTCGGGGAGCTCTATGTTCACCATGCCGGTGGGCGTCTGCTGGTTCTGGCGGATGGTCACCTGCCTGATCTTTCCGCTGTCCAGGGTTTCCAGATACTGCTGATAGCTGATATCGTCATTTGTAAACATCTGTCTGGAAAATGTGGTTACCAAAAGCAACATCAGCATAATGATAAGCACGAATCCCATCCCTCTGAATTGCTGCTGCTGTCTCAACTAGCTGCCTCCTTACTGTTCTATCACGCCAATATAGGGGAGATTGCGGTATTTCTGGTCATAGTCCAGACCATACCCCACCACAAATTCATCGGGGATAGTAAAACATGTGTATTTCACCTGCACCTGCTTTTTCACTCGGCGCTCCGGCTTATCCAGAAGGGTGCACAGTTCGATGCTCCTTGGATGTCTCTGCTTTAAAATTTCGATCAGGTAGGCCAGCGTCCGTCCGGAATCAATGATATCCTCAACGATGATCACTTCTTTCCCCTCCAGCGGCTCATCCAGATCCTTAATAATCTTCACCACGCCGCTCGAGGACGTACCGCTGCCATAGCTGGATACCGACATAAAGTCCAGCGATACCGGCACCGTCAGCCGCTTTGCCAGCTCGCAGGTAAAAAACACGCCGCCCTTAAGCACGCAGATCAAATGCACCTGCCGCCCTGCGTAATCCTCATTGATCTTCGACGCGATCTCACTGATCTTCGCGTTTACCTCCTCCTCGGTCAGCAACACCCGAATCTTATCTTCCATCTTCCTTCCCTCCGCTTACGTGTACTTGCAGGATCCGCCTGGTCTGCGGGGTGACCTTGACGCCTTCGCTGATCCTCCATCCTATGATCCACAAAACATGGCTCCCTTCGGTTAAAAGGAAGATCTGATCGCGCGCCCGCACCGGTATCTTCTGGTCGATCATATAGGACTTTACGGTTTTTCGTCCTCCTCCGGGCAGAAGAAAATAGTCACCCGTCTGTCTCGTTCTTACGGACAAGGCCCCTTGTATTTTATCATAGTCAAACCATTTCGTATACTGTTTTTGCGGAATTTCCATTCCTTTTTCCCGGTTAAACAAGGTAAATTCCAGCTTCGGAAGCGCCGTCTCTTCCACCGGTTCCTCATGCCCGGAAGCGCTTTTTTTTCGCCCGCCGCACGGATCCCGCCGTCCCAAGCAGAGGGCGTCCGCATCCCTCCAGGCGCAAAGTCCGCCGGGAAGATCTGCCCTGCTCCCCGGACGTCCGCGCAAAAGCGCCAGAACCGCGCGCACATGGACATCCGACAGATCCCGCATCCCTTCCGCCGCCTCTCTCATCATCTGCCTGACCACATAAGCCTGTATGATCTCCGGCTGAAGCCGCAGCGCGCTGGCGCACACCGCTGCGAAGCCGTTTTCCGGCCGCGGCTTTCGCCGCGTTTCCGCCGCTTTGCCGGCCGCATCATCCCCGGCCACGGCGATGTCCGCCCGATTCTCCCGCATCCACTGTCCGGCCTGCGCCTCCAGGTACTCGTCGGCCTGACAGATTCGCTCCGCCGCCTGACAGATATGCTCCGGCGCCCGGCTGTTGATCTGCCCGCAGGCCAGCGGAAGTATCTGATTGCGGATGCGGTTCCTCGTATACGCGTCGGAATCGTTAGTGGAATCCCGGACCCAGGAAAGATGCTCCTGCCAAAGGAACGCCTGAATCTCCCTCCGGCCGGTCCAAAGCAGCGGCCGGATGATCCGCCCCCGCACCGGACGGATGCCGGAAAGCCCCCGGAGTCCACTCCCGCGAAACAGATGATGCAGTACGGTTTCGGCCTGGTCGTCCCGGTGATGCGCCACGGCGATTCGGACGCGCGGGCCGGCCCCTTCCTCCTCCCACCGTCCGGCCGCCGCGGTAAAGATCCGGTAGCGCAGATTTCGGGCGGCCTCTTCCTCCGAGATTCCCTCCCGCGCCGCCAGCAGCCGCACATCCGCCCGTTCGCAGAGAAAGGGGATATCCAGGCTTCGGGCAAATTCCCGGGAAAACCTCTGGTCGCGCTCAGCCTCCTCTCCCCGCAGGCCATGGTTTACATGAATGGCGCGAATCTTCAGCCCCCACTTTTCCCGCATCCCGGCCAGCAGATACAGAAGGCACACCGAATCCGCCCCGCCGGACAAGGCTGCCAGGATCCTGCCGTCTTTCTCCAGCATCCCATGGCGCGCCATGAAATCTTCCGTCTCTTTTCTCATCGGTCCGTTCCCTCCCTTTCCGCCATCATACCCGTCTTTCCCGGGGAAACCGGCGTCTTTGCGGCTTTTGGCGGAAACACATAAAAATCCCTCCCATCCGCATATCACCCAAAAGACAATGCGCGGACGAGAGGGAAGATCCTGCTCCGGCCCGGTCCCCAAGCCTCACTGGCTCTCTGATGGCTTCAGCAGAATCTCATCAGGCATCACCAGTCCCAACTTCTCCTTCGCTACCTCTTCGATATACTGTTTTGTCTGGACATAGATCTTGCGTTCTTCAAGCTCCTTTGTCCGCTGTTCTTCCTCAGCCTTCTGCGCGATCAGCATCTCTTCCTTGATCCGATATTCCTGATCTTTGGCTTTTAAGGAAGCGCCCTTAAGATTGACCACCACAGCCAGGCTCAGCACCACCGCCGTGATCCCCAAAAGCGCCATCCGATTCCCCCACCTGTCCCGCTTATGCATCCGGGACGGACGTCTTTCGGCTTTCATCTGCATCACCACTTCTCATATCCGCCACAACGCGGTGTTCCCAAGCTTTTCCTTTTCTCTATTCTAATACCAACCACACTTTTTTTCAAGGCAAACCGGATTTTACAGTCAAAAAACCTTCTGACATACCGATCCGCAGCCTCAGTATATCAGAAGGTCTCCAAAACCCTGCCGGTTCATTTCCATTTTCCGCTCAAAGGTACTCGTATAATTCCTTCGCTTCGTCCTTCTTCACGGTTTCCTGTACATCCAGCACCTTCACCTTAACGGCCCTGGCACCGAACTGTATTTCAATGATATCTCCCTCTTTTACATTCAGGGAAGCCTTCGCCGGGCGATCATTGACCAGCACCCGGCCGGCGTCACAGGCTTCATTCGCCACCGTCCGCCGCTTGATCAGCCGGGAGACTTTAAGAAACTTATCCAGTCTCATCGTTTATGCGTTCACCAAATCCTTTAATGCTTTTCCTGCCTTAAACCTGGGGCTCCTGGAAGCCGCGATCACCATCGGCTCGCCGCTCTTCGGGTTTCTTCCCTCGCGCTCGCCCCGCTCCGAAATTTCAAAAGTACCAAAACCAACCAGCTGCACCTTCTCGCCCTTGACCAGCTCGTCCGCCACAACTTCCGTAAACGCCTTCAGTGCCTTCTCTGCATCTTTCCTGGAAATTTCCGCCTTCTCAGCGATCGCTGCGATTAATTCAGTCCTGTTCATCGTATTCCTCCTGATTTGTCTGCGGGGGTGTCTGCTGGCTAAGCAGCCGGACGACACACCATCCAGCTCGATGACCGTGGGAACAAAAGCCTCGTCCTTCCCTCGCTCGCTAAAATATGTACCCTACATTTATATCTGTTTCTCTGTCTTTTGTCAAGGTTTTTCGCTATTTTCCGGGCTCTTTTCCCGCCCTTTTTCCGCCTGTTTTTTCGCGGCTTTTTCCTGTTCTTTTATGGCCTTCCAGAGAGCCAGGCTTTCGTCCGGCGTGGCCGCCTTCGCGTCGCCGAACACGTGGGGGTGACGACGGATCATCTTACGGGCAACGCCGTCAACCACATCATCAATGGTAAATACGCCCTGCTCCGAAGCGATCTGGCTGTTCATCACTACCTGAAGGAGCACATCACCCAGCTCCTCGCACAGATTGTCCATGTCGCCGTTGTCGACCGCCTGATACACCTCCTCCGCCTCATCCGCCAGACATTTCTTCAGCGTAGAAAAGGTCTGCTCCCTGTCCCACGGGCAGCCGTGATCGGAACGAAGCTCGGCAACGATCTTCACAAACTCTTCAAATGTGTACATATCCACCTCCCGGCTGCTCCATGCAGCCTGAACAAAATGCCGTGTACAATGGAAAAACCGGCATATGACCTCAGGCGCCATATGCCGGCTTCGCGAAGATTAGTCGCAGGTATAGGGCATCAGTGCAACGTGACGTGCTCTCTTGATCGCCACGGTCAGCGCTCTCTGATGCTTCGCACAGTTTCCGGTGATCCGGCGGGGAAGAATCTTTCCTCTCTCGGATACGTATCTCTTTAATTTGTTTACATCCTTGTAATCGATCTCGCCGTTCTTGTCTCCGCAAAATACGCAGACTTTCTTTCTCCTGCGGACGCCGCCTCTCCTTGCCTTGGAAGCATCTGCCTTATCACCTTTATTGAATGCCATGGTTATCCTCCTTTTCCTACTTCCGGGAAGCCGAAAACAAATGCCTAGTTAAAGGGAAGGCCTTCGTCTTCAACCCCGTCCGGGATGTTCATAAATCCGTCGCCGACCGCGCTGGAAGGAGCCGGCTGCTGCGGCTGGGCAGGCTGCTGATAGCCGCCTCTGTAACCGCTCATATCGGCAGCTGTGCCCTTGCTGTCGGCAAACTCCTGGTCATCGATGATGACCTCCGTCGTATAAACTTTCTGACCATCTCTGTTGATATAACTGCCAGTCTGGATCCTTCCGGAAATCAGCACCCGCATTCCCTGACGGAAATACTTCTCCGCGAACTCGGCCTGCCGGTCAAACGCCACGCAGTTAATAAAGTCCGCTGTCTGCTCGTTTCCTTCCTGGTTGCGGCGTCCCCTGCGGTCCACCGCCAACGTGTACCTGGCGATCGCCAGCGCGCGTTCACCCTGCGAATAACGCAGTTCCGGATCTCTGGTCAGCCTACCCATAAGAATCACTCTGTTCATACACTCACTCTTTCTATTATGCTTCCTGCTTTACAACTAAGTATCGGATAACTGGTTCCATAATACGAATGTGAGCTTCAACTTCGTTCGGGCAGTCGGAATCCCCTTCAAACTGAATGAAGTAATAGTAGGCTTCCTTCATCTTCTGGATCTCGTAAGCCAGTCTCTTCTTACCCCACTCGTCAACGTTGGTAACGGTACCACCGAAACGGGTGATATAACCCTTTACCTTCTCGATAGCCGCTGCTCTCTCCTCGTCTTCCAGCTTCACATTCAGAACAACCGCTAATTCATATTTGTTCATCTTGTTTTCCTCCTTGTGGTCTCTGGCCCCTGGTTTGCTCAGGAGCAAGGAAATTAATATGTCACGATATGATAGTCTACCAAAATTTAGCCGTGTGTGCAAGGGGTTTTTTCGAAAAACGCAAGTTTTCTCTATGACGGTTTTCTTAAGCCCCTGACATTCTTCTCCACCAGTTTCCGCGTCACCATCACCTGATGACCGCAGCCCATGCACTTTAACCGAAAATCCGCCCCTACTCGCAGGATCTGCCATTCCGCGCTTCCGCAGGGGTGAGGCTTTTTCAGCTTTACGATATCATCCACTTCAAAAATCAGCTTCTCCGCCATCGCATACTCCTGTCTCCGCCAGGACCGTATCCGCCCCGGTTATCCCTACGCCTGAAGCACCTGCCCGATCTGTTCCTGTTCGTCTGCCGACAGCTCCAGTTTCGCAAGACAGGACACATTATCCTCCAGCTGCGCTGTACTGCTGGCGCCGATCAAAACCGAAGTGACCTCCGGACGCCGCAGGATCCAGCACAGCGCCAGCTGCGCCAGAGACTGGCCTCTTCCCTCCGCGATCTCGTTCAGCCTGCGGATCTTTTCCATGTTCTCCTCGGTGAGGTAACGCCCTCCCACACTGGTTCCTTTTCTTGCCGCTCTGGAATCCGCCGGGATCCCGTGCAGATAGCGGTTCGTCAACGCACCCTGGGCCAGCGGACTGTACGCGATGCAGCCCACGCCTTCCCGTGAAAGCACATCGAAAAGGCCGTCCTCCGGCCACCGCTCCAGCATGTTGTAACGGGGCTGATGAAGGAGGCAGGGGGTGCCGTTGGCCCGCAGAAGACGGATGGCCTTCTCCGCCTCCTCCGCCTGATAATTGGAAATTCCCACATACAAGGCCTTGCCCTGGCGCACCATGTCGCTCAATGCCCCCATAGTCTCCTCTAATGGCGTCTCCGGATCCGGCCTGTGGTGATAAAATACATCCACATAGTCCAGCCCCATGCGCTTCAGGCTCTGATCAAGGCTGGCAATCAGATACTTCCGGGAACCCCAGTCTCCGTATGGCCCCTCCCAGTTGTCATACCCGGCTTTGGTGGAGATAAATAACTCGTCCCGGTACACACCCAGATCACTCTTTAAGATCGCACCAAAATTCTCCTCTGCCTTTCCTCTGGCCGGGGCGCCGTAATTATTGGCCAGATCAAAGTGCGTAATGCCCAGATCAAACGCCCGGCAAAGAACCTCTCTCTGGTGGGCTAACGGCTTCTCCAATCCGAAATTCTGCCAAAGCCCAAGAGAAATCATGGGAAGCTTGATGCCGCTTCTTCCGCACCGCCTGTACTGCATTGTCTCATATCTGTTCGCTGCTGCCTGATACATAACCGTTTCCTCCTCTGCGCTCTTTTCTTTTTCCAAAACGGCATCGTCCGGTATCTGCCCGACCGCGCAGCTGATGACCAGATTTCCGCCTTTTCATTATACGGGACTGCCTCCAAAATGGCAAGCGTCACACCACTTCATCCAGAAAGATTCCTCCGTATGGAACGATCGCTTCCTCCCAGGCCTTCCATGGCTCCGGAGCGGGTGCATAGCCCATAAGCCACCCGGCAAGCCGGGAAACGGATACCGCGTTTTCCTCTTCTCCCGGCTCCGGACTGACCCGCCTGGCCTGGCTTCCCTCACCATCAATCTCCCAGTCAAAAATCCCGTTATTCTCCTCCAGGATCTCATCCCGAACCGCAAGCCGCAGCCGCAGCCTTCTCTTCTCACTCAGCCGGATCCCCTTCAGGAATTCCGGCAGATCAACGATGCGGGCCATGATCGCCGGCTTCGCCTCCCGTTCCTCTTCCACATATTCCTTCTTTCCATACAGGAACCTGCGCTCCTTCTTCTCTCCGCCCCAGAAGCACTCTGCCCCCGCCAGCTCTGCCCCATCGTAAAGAAGCGAGAGCTCGCCGTACTCACTTTCGATTTCCTTCCACAAACGGCGCATATACGCTTCCGTTCGAAGCGCATAGATCTGGTAACGGCAGGAAAGCCATTGATCGATCCATCCGCCAAGCCTGCCAAAGTCGTCCTCTATGCCTGATCCTGTCCCCGCATTTGCACGGCACCTGCCCCAAAGCAGCGTCTCCACCGGCGCGGTTTCCCGGCGCAACTGTCTTCCGGCCGCGTTCCATCGCCAGAACGGCTGATCATATACGTATACATAGCCAAACGGCGCGTAAATTTTCGGATCTGCCGGCATCAGGAAGGAAAAGGGCATCTTTCTCTGTCTCTCCTCTTTCAGCGCAGCCTCAAGAAGCCGCCGCATATATCCGCGGCGGCGCGCGTCTTTCGCCGTAGCCACACCGACAATATAATCCACCTCACATTCTCCGAACGGCCCGCGGACACGATACGGATTCTGCTGGATCATCGATAGGATCCTGCCGCCGCGCTCCTCTTCCAGCACCAGGATCCGGTTATCCCGGCATTTCTCCTGATAATAATAATCCAAAAAACGGGAGGAATCCGCAGGAAAGCATTCCTCCCAAAGTTCTCTGCTCCGGCCCTTTTCCTCCGGATCCAGATAGCGCACGTCCATGTCCATCCTCCTCACCTTCAGCTCCTTCGAATAAAATCCGTATGGCATTTCGGACAATGGATACTGACCTTTCCGTGCCCTCTGGGGATCCGGATCTTCTGCCCGCAGGAAGGGCACTTGTAAATGCGATACTGCCTGGCCTGCTCCGCCCGGAACTTCCACTTTTTCCACAGCTCGGACACCTGGAAACGGAACCTCATATAGCGCTCATTCTCTTTAAACCGGGCAGAAATATTCCGCGAAAACATCCGGTAATAACTGTAAAGCAGGAGGATTACCGCCAGCCAGTATAAAACACGCGTCCGAACGATCAGATTAATGATCAGAAGCGCCACAACCCACCCGCCCAAAAAGCGGGAGAGCTGGTCCGCCCCATACCTGCCCATCATAAACTGCCGGAACCTGCGTCTCCATTTCTCCATTTCGCATCTCCATCTGTAATGTCTCTGAATATCCGCGGCCGGACAAAAATGCCGCCTTTTTC
>CAYRMW010000041.1:0-21960 GCA_964425595.1 uncultured Lachnospiraceae bacterium | reverse complement strand
TCGGTATCGTCCTGCGCGGCGGTGGTTTCCGGATAAGTCGGCATGCCGGGACCGTATTCGTATGTGCTTTCCGGAACCGTCTCGCCGGGATCGCCGGAAGCGGAATCGACGGCAGTCTCCTCATAAAGGAGTTCTGCATCCTCTGCGGGCGCCGTTTCCTCGGGAAGGGGCGCGGCTGCTGTCCCCGGAGCCGCAGCGGTCTGCGCGGGCTGTTCGGAGGAGCGGGAGCGCGAAGAGGTGATCGGCACATAGGAGGTGCTGTCGCTGCCGTACAGGGATTCCTTTAAATGCTGCTGGTTTTTGGCCAGATCAGGAACAAGCACCTGCATGTTGCGCACCACGGCCTCGCGGTAGGTGCCGTCAGCAGGGATCCGGTCGGTTTTAAAGGTGACCGGCTTCATCGTCAGGACGCCGATGGCGTAGCTGATCAGCTTGGTATTGGATATATCCGTGGTCAGCAGAGGCAGGGCCTGCTCCATCAGCACGTTCACCGTGGCCAGATCCGTGGATCTGAGCTTCTCAAAGAGCGCGGACAGAAGTTTTCTCTGGCGGTTGGTGCGGCTGAAATCGCTGTCGATCTCCCGGATTCGGACATACTGAAGCGCCTGCTCGCCATCCAGGCGCTGCAGGCCGCCCCGGAGGGCCCAGCGGTCGGCCATCAGGTCCGTGCCGTTGATGATCGAAGGATGATTCTGGTAAATTTCCTTATTAATGCACGCCGCTTCCGCCGCGGTCAGCTCGATATCGATGCCGCCGATGATATCCACGCAGTCCGCGAAGCCATTAAAATCGATGGCGATATTTCCGTCGATGTGGATACCGAAATTCAGCTCGATGGTCTCATCCAGAAGCTCGGCGCCGCCAAGGGCGTAGGCCGTATTGATCCGGCTGCTGCGGTAGCCGGGGATTTCCACGTACAGATCGCGCATGAAAGAGGTAACGGTGATCTCCTTTTTCTCCTGATTGATCGTGGCTAGGATGATCGAATCCGAGCGGGTGCCGGAAACATTGGCCTGGGTGTCCTGCCCGATCAGCAGGATGTTGATGACATCCTTATCCTTAAGGAGCTGATCGGCTAACTGCAGGTTGATCTCGTCGGGATCCAGGGTTTCCAGATCGGTCGTATCGATGCTGATGTCGGTTTCTTCCACAAAATCCTCAGGGGAGACGGTCTGATAATCCGGGCGGTTGATCTTGCCAAGCATGTGATTGATATAGCCCCAGACGGATGCTGCCATCAGGAGCAGGATGATGCCCAGAATGGCAAGGATCTTCTGCCAGAGAGGCCGTTTTTTCTTCTTCCTTGAGTGCCCTTTATGCGGGGCGGAAGACGGGGGGGTGTCTTTGGTTTCTTCCGGTATATCCATGAAAAGGTCCTTTCTGAACGAATGGTCTGCATTTAATTACACCACGCGGGGGGAAAGATGTCAAGGAAAAATGCCGGTTTTTTGCTGCCACGCCGATCCTTTTCGGGTGAGGAAAGCGGCGCGGACGCCAGAAAAAGGTCAGCGGAAAGTAAGAAAATCTTTGGTAGGATTTTCCTGTGAAATATGATACACTGTACAGAGAGTAAACCGCCGTCAGCGGACCTGATGGAAAACACGGATCGGAACCGATGGCTTTTCTTCAGGGGGAAGGAGAGGACTCATGCGGGAAAAAGTATCGAACTATATTGCCAGGCGTCTGGTGGAAGAGGGGATCACACAGGTATTTACCGTTACCGGCGGTGGCGCCATGCACCTAAATGATGCGCTGGGCCATCAGGAGGGTCTGCACTGCATTTACAATCATCATGAGCAGGCCTGCGCCATTGCCGCGGAAAGCTACGCCCGCATCCACAACCGGATCGCGGCGGTCTGCGTCACCACCGGCCCCGGCGGCACCAATGCCATCACGGGGGTGGCCGGGGGGTGGCTGGATTCGATCCCCATGCTGATCCTGTCCGGACAGGTCCGCTACGATACCACGGCCCGCTGGTCCGGCGTAGACATCCGGGCCATGGGGGATCAGGAATTCGATATCTGCCGTGCGGTGGACTGCATGACCAAGTACTGCGAGATGATCATCGATCCCCGCCGTATCCGGTTTTGCCTGGAGAAGGCGCTGTTTCTGGCCCGGACGGGAAGACCGGGGCCCTGCTGGCTGGATATTCCGCTGAATGTGCAGGGGGCCTTTATCGAGACGGAGGCCCTTTATGGTTTTGACCGGGAAGATTATCTGGCCGGCGGCACCGGCTGGGGCGTCGCGCTGGAGCGGGAGGACTGTCCGCTTCTTCCGGAAGATGAAGCGGGGAAGGGAGAAAAACGGCCCAAGCTCCCCCAAAAAGTGAGCCGCGAGACGGTCATGGCGATCCTGGAGAGGATCCGGCGTGCCCGGCGTCCGGTATTTAACGTGGGAAACGGCGTCCGGATCGCCGGGGCGCATGATATATGGCTGACGGTCATGGAACGGCTGGGCATTCCCGTGGTTACCGGCTGGAACAGCCAGGATGCCGTCTGGGACAGCCATCCCCTTTACACAGGACGGGCGGGAAATATGGGGGATCGGCCGGGAAATTTTGCCGTGCAAAACAGCGATCTGCTCTTTTCGGTCGGCAGCCGCCTGAGCATCCGCCAGGTGGGGTACAATTACGAAACCTGGGCCCGCGCGGCCTATGTGATTGTTAATGATATCGATGAAGAGGAGTTAAAAAAGCCTTCGGTGCATGCGGACATGCGGGTGCATGCCGACGCGGCCGATCTGCTGGCGAAGATGGCAGATGCCCTTAAGGAAGAGCAGGACGCGGGGCGTTGGCCCGTGCCGCTGTTTGACGGCGGCGAAGGCCTTCCCGGTCTGAGCTGGTGCGAGACCTGCACGATGTGGAAGGAGAAGTATCCGGTGATCCAGCCCAGGCATATGGCGCACGGCGATGATGAACCGGCCAATGTCTATGCGCTGGTAAAGGAATTAAGCAGCCGTCTTCCGGAGGGCCGGATTACGGTGGTGGGCAACGGCTCCGCCTGCGTGGCCGGCGGCCATGGCTATATTATCCGGAAGGGTCAGCGGTTCATTACCAATTCCGCCATGGCGTCCATGGGCTATGATCTGCCGGCGGCGATCGGCGCTTCCATGGCGGAGCCGGGACAGGATATCATCCTGCTGACGGGAGACGGAAGCATCCAGATGAATCTGCAGGAGCTGCAGACCATCATTCATCACCGGATGCCGGTCAAGATTTTTCTGATCAATAACGCAGGCTATCATTCCATCCGCCAGAGCCAGAAGAACTTTTTCGGCGAGCCTCTGGTGGGGGTGGGTACAGACAGCGGCGTCCACGGACCGGATCTGAGCTTCCCTTCCATGGAGAAGCTGGCCTGGGCTTATGGCTATCCCTATGTAAAGGCCGTCCACAACAGCCAGCTGGGCGAGGCGGTGGAGAAAACGCTGGCGACGGAGGGACCGGTGATCTGCGAGGTTGTGGTCGATATGGACCAGCCCTTTGAGCCAAAGTCCGCAGCCAGGAAGATGCCGGACGGGACGCTGACTTCGCCGCCTTTGGAGGATCTGGCGCCCTTTTTGCCGGATGAGGAGATGGACGCGAATATGATCATCCCCAGGATCCGCGGATAGAAATCGGGCAGAGGAGGCAGAGAAAGATGAATTTCGTGGTAACAGGAGCAACCAGCTTTCTGGGGGCGGCATCGGTTAAGGCGCTGTTGGCGCAGGGGCATCGGGTCTATGCCCTGATCCGCCCCGGCTCCGCAAACCGGGCGGCGCTGCCCGGAAAGGCCAAGGGTCTGACGGTTCTGGAGATGGAGCTTTCCGGGCTCGGCCGGCTAAACGAAAAGATCGCCGAGCGGTGCGATGGCTTTCTGCATTTCGGATGGGACGGTTCCGGCAGTGAAAACCGCAAAAACCGCGCGGTCCAGCAAAAGAACGTGGAAGATGCCATGAAGGCCCTGGCCGGCGCCGAAAGCCTCGGCTGCCGCCGCTTTGTGTTCGGCGGCTCCCAGGCGGAGTACGGACAGCGCCGGGACCTCATGCGGGAAGACGACGCGTGTCACCCGGTCTCCGAATACGGCAGGGCGAAGCGGGAGTTTGGACTCCGGGCCTATGAATACATCGCACAGCAGGAAGACGGTCAGGAGAAAATGGAGTATATCCATGCCAGGATCTTCAGTGTTTACGGGCCGGGCGACCACCCCTGGTCTCTGGTAAACACCTGTCTGGATCGTTTTTTGCGCGGTGAGGAGATCGCGTTGGGCGCGTGTACCCAGATGTGGAATTTTTTGTATATCGATGACCTGGTCCGGGCGCTGCTGTGCCTGCTTTTGCATCCGGGAAAGCTGAAATACGAGATTTACAATGTGGCGGCAGGCCCTGCCGCCACCAGGCCGCTGCGAGATTACGTGGAGGAGATGCATGCCCTTTGTGGAGGCGGAGGGACGCCGCGCTACGGCGCGCTCCCGCCCAATGCCGAAGGCCCGGCGAACCTGATCCCGGATATCCGCCGGATCCGGGAGGAGACGGGGTGGCAGTCAGAGATCTCCTTTGCGGAAGGGATCCGGCGGATACTGGCCGCCCGGGACGCGGGAGAACAGACGAACCGAGAAGCGGCCGGACGGCGCCGCTGTCTGGTCTGCGGGGAGACGCTTCCAGACAGGCCGCTGCTGTCCTTCCGGGACATGCCGGCCTCGGCCCAGGATATCCCGGACGCGTCGCAGATCGCGGAGGACCGAGGGATCACGCTGGATCTTCACCAGTGCAGAAGGTGCGGACTGGTGCAGTTTGACTGCGCGCCGGTGCCTTACTATCGGGATGTGATCCGCTCCGGCGGCTACAGCACCACCATGACGGCGCTCCGGCGCGGGCAGTACCGCCATCTGATCGAAACGTACGGACTGGAAGGCAGGAAATTTATCGAGGTGGGGTGCGGCCAGGGAGAATTTCTGTCCGTGCTGACGGAATTTCCGGTTCAGGCGTACGGGGTGGAGCATAAGCAGGATCTGGTCCTCGCTGCCAGAGAGAAGGGGCTGACCGTCTGGGAGGGCTTTACGAAAAGGGAGGATACCTGCCTGGGGGAGGAGGGACCGTATGATGTATTCCTTTCCTTTAATTTCCTGGAGCATCAGCCGGATCCGGGAACCATGCTGGAGTGCATCCGGGCGAATCTTACGGAAGAAGGGATGGGGCTGATCACGGTGCCCAGCCTGGAATACATCCTTGCGCATGACGGATACTATGAGCTGATCCGGGACCATATCGCCAGCTACAGCTTTGCCACGCTGGAAAACCTCCTCGCGCTTCACGGCTTTCAGGTACTGGAGCGGGAGGTGATCAACCGGGATACCTGTTCGGTGATCGTGAGGAAGGTAAAGGACAGAAAGCCGGTGGGGGCGGAAGCGCTGCCGGAAGCGGATCTGTCTTCCCTGGAGAAGAGCCGGCGCGCGATCGTCCAACAGACGCAAAAGCTGCGGGAGCGCCTGCTTCAGGAAGGCAAAACCCTTGCCCTCTGGGGCGCAAGCCATCAGGGATTTACCCTGGCGGCGACCACCTGCCTGGGAAGGACGGCCCGCTATATGATCGATTCGGCTCCCTTTAAGCAGGGGCGTTTCGCGCCGGCCTCTCACCTTCCCATCGTGGCGCCGGAGCATTTTTTCACGGATCCCGCAGATGTGATCCTGATCGTGGCGCCGGGATATGCCGATGAGATCTCGGGGATCATCAGGAAGCGCTTTCCGGCATCCGTCCGGATCCTGCGCATGGCCGGTGATCGGCTGGAGGAAGACGAAAGGAAAGGAACAGGACAATGAAATCGTTTGTATTAATCGAGCCGGGACAGGTCGGATGGCATGATTCACCGGAGCCGGAGCTGGAACCATTTGGCGCAATCCTGCGTCCGGTCGCGGTGGCGCCGTGTTCATCGGATGTACACACCGTATTCGGCGGCGGTTCCAGGAAGGCGCCGAACCTGATCCTGGGGCATGAATGTGTGGCGCAGATCCTGGAGACGGGAGAGGCCGTGCGGGACTTTCAGCCGGGAGAGATCGTGGCGGTTCCGGCGATCACGCCGGACTGGCGGGCCCCGGGGATCCAGGAAGGGAATTTCAATCACGCCTCCGCGCCTTTTTCCGGCCATCAGCTGGGCCGGAGCCGTCCCGGTGTTTTCGCGGAGCGGTTTGCGGTGCCGGACGCGGACACCACTCTGGCAAAGATCCCGGCGGGTGTCACGATCCCCCAGGCGCTCATGTGTACCGATGTCGTCACCACCGGGTTTACCGGCGCCGAATGTGCCAACATTACCTTCGGCGATACGGTAGTGGTGATGGGCATCGGCCCGATCGGCCTGATGGCGGTGGAAGGCGCCAGACACCTGGGTGCGGCGAGGATCCTGGCAGTAGGAACCAGGCCGGCATGCGTATCCCTTGCCCGGGAATTCGGCGCGACCGAGGTGCTGAGCTACCGGGACGGCGATGTGGCCAAGCAGATTCTTAACAGGACCGGCGGCGTGGGCGCCGACAGCGTGATCATCTGCGGCGGAGGAGACGAAGCCTTTTCTCAGGCCTTTGACATGGTGCGTTACGGCATTGGGACCGTTTCCAATGTCAATTATTTCGGTGGAACAGGAAGCCTCCCCTTTCCGAAATTTTCCGGCGGAAGGGGAATGGCGGGAAAGACGCTCCGGACAGAGTTAGCCAGAGGCGGAAGAGTGCGGATCGAGAGGATGATGCGGATGGTGCAGTACGGACGCATCCATCCGGAGAAACTCATCACGCATACTCTGGAGGGGCTTGACAAAATCGAAGAAGCGCTGTATTTAATGAAAGAAAAACCCCGGGATCTGATCAAGGTAATGGTAAGGATAGATTGGGAGAGACAGTAAGATGAAAACAATCAGTATTGTAGTGCCCTGCTACAATGAAGAGGACAATGTGCTTGCCCTGGCGGATGCCATACGGGAACGGTTCCGCGACGAGCTTTCGGAATACCGGTATGAGATCATTTTTATCGACAATGATTCTTCGGACCGGACGCGTGAGATCATCCGCCTGCTCTGCAGGGAGGATAAGCGGATCAAAGCGATCTTCAACGCGAGGAATTTCGGGCAGTTTAATTCGCCCTACTACGCCATGCTCCAGAGCACAGGAGACTGCACGATCTTGATGGCGGCGGATTTTCAGGATCCGGTGGAGATGCTTCCCCGGCTGGTGCTGGAGTGGGAGTATGGCTATAAGATCGTGATCGGGATCAAGAGCGCCAGCCAGGAGAATAAGCTCATGTACTGGCTGCGCAGCTGCTATTATAAAACCATCCGGAAGCTTTCGGATGTGGAGCAGATCGAGCAGTTTACCGGTTTCGGCCTTTATGACCGGGATTTTATCGACGTGCTGCGCAAATTGGACGATCCGACGCCTTTTTTGCGGGGGATCGTGGCAGAACTGGGCTATCGGAGAAAAGAGATTCCCTATACGCAGCCGAGGCGGCGGGCAGGAAAGACCAGCAATAATTTTTACCGGCTGTACGACGCGGCCATGCTGAGCATCACTTCCTATACGAAGGTTGGGCTGCGGCTGGCCACGATCGCCGGAAGCTTCTGTTCCCTGATCAGCATCATCGTCGCATTTGTGTATCTGATCCTGAAGCTTCTTTACTGGGACCGTTTCCCCGCCGGCATGGCGCCCATGCTGATCGGCATGTGCTTTTTGGGTTCCGTGCAGATCTTTTTCATCGGCATGGTCGGCGAATATGTGCTGAGCATCAATCAGCGGGTGATGAAACGGCCGCTGGTGATCGAGGAAGAGCGGCTGAATTTTGACGGCGGGCCGGCCGGACGCGCCGGAGGGGGAGAGCGCGAAGAGGATGGAGCGAGAAAAGACGGGGCGGGCCATCCGTCCGCACGCCGGCGCAGAAGGAGAAGACCGAAGCCGGCGGGCGCGGCGCCTTCCCAGCCGGAGAGAGGAAACTTAACGGATGAAATATAAGATCGATGTGGTCCGCATCCGGGAAAATTCCATCACCTTGAATGGCTGGGTAGTGGGAAAAGATCCGGAGGCCAGGCCTGAGTTTTTTGTGGAGGACGCCCGGCACAGGCCGATCGCCTTTCAGTATGTGTCCACCAGACGGGATGATGTCAGTCAGATTTATTATAAAACGATCCATGACCGGGATTTCGGCTTTGACATCCGCTTCCCTTATGAGCGGGGGAAGGATTACTATCTGATCATCCGGTGCGAGGGCAGGAAGGCCCGGATCCGGTATAATGAGCAGCTGATCGAAAAGCGGGCCAGCGTGGCTTACAAGCGGATGCAGAAGATCCGCGACCTGATGAACATGGAGACGGTCCGGGTCGCCATGGATTTCTGGAAGGAAAACGGCCTGAAAGCCCTGATCATCAAGTCCAGGCATAAGATCCAGGGCCTGGATAACGACTACGATTACGGCGAATGGTATGAGCTGACGAAGCCGTCCGAAGAGGAGCTGGAGAGGCAGAAAAACGTCCGCTTTGACTACGAGCCCAGGCTTTCCATCATCATCCCCGTCTATAAGACGCCGGAGCGGTATTTGCAGGAGATGCTGGATTCCATCGTCGGTCAGACCTACGCCAAATGGGAGGTATGCATCGCGGACGGAAGTCCCCGGGGCGAGAGCCGGGAGCGCCTGATCCGGCGCTACGCAGACCGGGATCCCCGGTTTAAGTACGTGATCCTTGGCGAGAACAAGGGGATTGCCGGAAACACCAACGCGGCCATGGACATGGCCCAGGGCGATTTCCTGGTGCTGGCCGATCACGATGACGCCCTGACGCCGGATGCGCTGTACGAGTGCGTGAAGGCCATGAATGAGGATCCGCTTTATGATGTGATCTATTCGGACGAGGATAAGCTGGACATGGACGGCCAGGCCCTTTTCGATCCCCATTTCAAACCGGACTTTAACCCGGATCTCTTAACCAGCGTCAATTATATCTGTCATCTGCTGGTGGTGAACCGGAACCTGGTGGAGGCCGTCGGGGGATTCCGGCAGGAGTTTGACGGGGCCCAGGATTACGATTTTATTTTCCGCTGCACGGAGCAGGCCAGGAAGGTTCATCACATCCCCAGAGTGCTGTATCACTGGCGGTGTCATATGAATTCCACGGCGAGCAATCCGGAGAGCAAGATGTACGCCTTTGAGGCGGGGGCCAGGGCCATCCGCGCGCATTACGCGCGGGCGGGGATCGCGGTGGACGCCGTGGAGAAGGGCGTGGATTACGGCATCTATCACACCAGATTCCATCTTGAGGAGGAGCCCCTGGTGTCGGTAATCATCCCCAACAAGGATCACCGGGCCGATCTGGAGCTGTGCCTGACTTCGCTTCTGGATAAAGGAACCTACCGGAACCTGGAAGTGATCGTGGTGGAAAATAACAGCACGGAGCCTGAGACCTTCGACTATTACGCAAAACTTCAGGCGAAGCGGAGGAATGTGCGCGTGGTGACCTGGGAGAGGGAATTTAATTTCTCCGCCATCAACAATTACGGCGTGACCTTTGCCTGCGGGGAATACCTGCTGTTTTTAAATAACGACGTGGAAGTGATCGAACCGGACGTGATCCGGGAGATGCTGGGCTACGCGCAGCGGGAGGATGTGGGGATCGTCGGCGCCCGCCTTCTGTATCAGGACGACACCATCCAGCATGCCGGTGTCGTCATCGGCTTCGGCGGCATCGCCGGCCATACCTTTATCGGCCTTCATCAGGCGGAGAACAGCTATTTCCACCGGGCCATGTGCGCTCAGGATTACAGCGCGGTCACGGCCGCCTGCATGATGAGCAAGCGGAGCCTCTTCGACCGGGTGGGGGGATTTCGGGAGGAACTGGCTGTGGCCTTTAACGACATCGACTACTGCCTGAAGATCCGCAGCCTGGGCAAAAAGGTGGTCTACAATCCCTACGCCCTGCTGTATCACTACGAGTCGAAATCCAGAGGGCTGGAGGATACGCCGGAGAAGATAGAGCGGTTTAACCGGGAGGTAGCCCGTTTTATCGGCTGCTGGCCGGAGATCGTGATCGGCGGCGACCCTTACTATAACCCGAATCTGACCCTGCGCAAGTCAAACTTCGCGCTGCGGGATCTCCTGAAGGAAAAGATCGGCGAGCCCTATAACCTGGAAGTGTATCTGCCGTACATGGAGCCGGAGGTGCAGGAAAAGGTAAAGACGCTGTACCGGGAAAAGACCGGCAGAGAGCTGGGGAAGGCATGAGTACAGGAGGAAGGATGAAAAAGAAAGTTACCATTGTGATCCCGAATTATAACGGGCTGAAGTATCTGGAGACCTGCCTGGCCGCGCTTGACGGGCAGCTCTGCCGGGATTTTCAGATCCTGGTGGTGGACAATGGCTCGCAGGACGGCAGCGTGGAATGGCTTAAGGAAAGACAGGTCCCCGCGATCTTCCTGCCGGAGAACACCGGCTTCACCGGCGCGGTCAACGCAGGGATCAGGGCATGCACCACCCCGTATGTGATCCTGTTAAATAACGATACCCGGGCGGATAAACATTACGTAGGCGAGATGCTTCGCGCGATCGAGCGTTCGCCGAGGATCTTTTCCGTCAGCTGCAAGATCATCCAGATGTACCATCCGGAATTAATGGACGATGCAGGGGATCTTTACTCCCTTCCAGGGTGGGCATTCCAGCGCGGGGTGGGCAGAAGCTCCGGGAAATACCGGCGTCCCTGCCGGATCTTTTCCGCCTGCGCCGCCGCGGCCATCTACCGGCGCAGCGTCTTTGCGCAGATCGGCCTTTTCGATGAGATGCATTTTGCCTATCTGGAAGACCTGGATGTGGGATATCGGGCAAGGATTTACGGCTACGATAACGTATACTGGCCCAAAGCCGTGGTGGAGCATGTGGGCAGCGGCACCAGCGGCTCCAAATACAACGCGTTTAAGGTGCGGCTCGCGGCGCGGAATAATCTGTATTTAGCCTACAAGAATATGCCGCTCCCCCAGCTGATCGTCAACGGGCCCTTCCTTCTTCTGGGCATGGCGGTCAAGTACGGCTTTTTTAAACAGCTTGGCTTCGCAAAGGAGTACCGGGAGGGGGTCTGGGAGGGCCTCGCCACTTTGAAAAATTGCCGCAAGATACCATTTTCCCGCAGGCATGTGAAGAATTATCTGGCCATCCAGTGGGAGATGATCGCGGGAACGGCGGTGTATGTGTACGAGTTTTCCTGCCGCCAGCTGGCCAAAATCGGCAAAAAGACGGCGATTTCCGCAAAAATCCCGGCGGAGTGACGGCGAAAGAGAATTTTGTGGCTTATTTCGGTGAAATCATGTATAATGAGTGGACGAATATTTTCCATGGTATACGGTTGGATGCGGCACATGGAGGTTCAATATGATCAAAGATAATCAGAAACGCCTGAACCGGTCCCATGTGGTGCTTGACGCGTTTGTGATCGGGATCTCATACGGACTGGCCTGGTATCTTATCATTGAAAGCGGGATATTCGGGGAAAGGGGCGCCCTTCCTCCGGAGATGTACTTTTTCCCGCTTCCGGCCATTATCCTGTTGTATCTGCTTTTATATGCGGTCTTCCATCTCTACACCCCAAAACGGGTGCAGGGAAGACGCAGCGAATTTGCCAATATCTGCAAGGCCAATACCATCGGCCTGCTGATCTTTACCCTGGTGCTGTACCTGGTGGGAAAGAATGTTTATTATATGAACTTCTCCCGTTCCATGGTCGCCGCCTTTTTTGTTATTAATATTTGCATGGAAACCCTGGAGCGGTACCTGATCCGCAGAGTGCTGCATTCCCTGCGCTCCAAAGGCTACAATCAGAAGCACATCCTGCTGATCGGTTACAGCCGGGCAGCGGAGGGCTTTATCGACCGGGTGATCGCCAATCCGGAGTGGGGCTACCATATCCAGGGGATACTGGACGACCATCATCCGCTGGGCTTCCAGTACCGGCAGGTCCCGGTCCTCGGCGCGATCGGACAGCTGGAAAGCTTTCTGGGAGGCAATCTCCTGGATGAGATCGCCATTACCCTGAGCCTGAAGGAATATGAGCATCTGGAACAGATCGTAGCCGCCTGCGAAAAAAGCGGCGTGCATACAAAATTTATCCCGGATTACAATAACATCATCCCGACCAGGCCTTACACGGAAGATCTGCAGGGGCTTCCGGTTGTCAATATCCGCCACGTGCCGCTCAATGATCTGCTCAATGCCACAGTAAAACGGATCATGGACATTTTCGGTGCGCTGGTGGCCATCACGATCTTTTCCCCGGTCATGCTGATCACGGCGATCCTGATCAAGCTGACCTCACCGGGCCCCCTGATCTACAGCCAGGAAAGGGTAGGCCTTCACAACCGAACCTTTAAAATGTACAAGTTCCGTTCCATGGAGGTGCAGGCTCCGTCTGCGGAAAAAACCAGATGGACCACGCCGAACGACCCCCGGGTGACGCCGGTCGGCCGCTTTATCCGCAAGACGAGCATCGATGAGATGCCCCAGTTTTTCAATATTCTGAAAGGCGATATGAGCCTGGTGGGGCCGCGGCCTGAGCGCCCCTTTTTCGTGGAAAGATTCAAAGAGGAGATCCCCCGCTATATGGTCAAACATCAGGTGCGTCCCGGCCTGACCGGATGGGCGCAGGTAAACGGCTATCGGGGAGATACGTCCATCACGAAACGGATCGAGCACGATCTGTATTACATCGAAAACTGGAGCCTTGGATTTGATTTTAAGATTCTGTTCCTGACCATCTTCAAAGGCTTTATTAATAAAAATGCATACTAACAGGAACGACTTAGAAGTATGAGGAAACAGCATGACAAACGAGTTTGATGAGGAAAAAGAGCCGCCGTCTGGCCGGCGAAACAGTGCCATCCATCAGGAGGAAAGCCTTCGCCGGGCAAGGCAGCACGAAAGCCGGGCAAGGCAAAAGAGGCAGCCGAAGCAGGAAAGCGAAAGCCGGCCGGAGCAGGAAAGCCAGGCAGAGCAGGGGGGAAAGGCAAAGCACGGGAGCCGTGCCAAACGCGGCACGAAGAAAGCGAGCTCCACAAAACGCCGCCGGATCATCACCATGGCCATCGCGGAATGCTTCGCGCTTCTTTTTATTTTCGGGTACGGTTTTATCGCCAGACGATGGACCATGATCCAGAGGATCGACGACTGGGAACCGGAAGCGGTGCAGAACGAGAATTTTTCGGTCGATCTTGCGCAGTATGAAAAGCAGAAAGGGCACTGGGGCATTTATATTTTCGGCGTGGACAGCCGTGGCTCCAATGTATCCAAGGGCACAAACGCGGACGTGAATATGATCTGCGACATTAACCAGGATACCGGAGAGGTCCGGCTGGTCAGCGTGTTCCGCGACACCTATCTGAACATTAACGACGATAATCAGTACAACAAGATCAACCGCGCGTATTTTACCGGCGGCCCCACGGAGGCGGCCAAAGCGCTGAATAAGAACCTGGATCTGAATATTACGGATTTTGTCACCTTTAACTGGAAGGCAGTGGCGGACGGGATCAACATCCTGGGCGGCGTTGACATGGAGATCAGCAAGGCGGAGTTTTACTACATCAATTCCTTCATTACGGAGACGGTGGAGGCGACCGGCGTCTACTCGACCCACCTGACGCAGGCCGGGCTGAACCATCTGGACGGCGTGCAGGCAGTGGCCTATGGAAGGCTCCGGCTGATGGATACCGATTATGCCAGGACCGAGAGACAGCGAAAGGTGATCCAGGCTGCCTTTGAAAAGGCGAAGGAGGCAGACTGGGCTACGTTAAACCAGCTGGCGGTAACCGTCTTCCCGCAGGTAGCGACCAGTGTCGAGCTGACCGATATTCTGAATCTGCTGATGGATGTCGGGAAGTGTTACATCGGCGAGACCGGCGGCTTCCCCTTTGCCAGGGGAGAAGCCAATATGGGCAGCAAGGGGGCCTGCGTGATCCCGCAGACGCTGTACACTAACGTGATCGAGCTCCATGAGTTCCTGTATGGCGAGGAGAATTATACGCCCAGCAGCACGGTAGAGACCATAAGCGCAAAGATCGCCAGCGATACCGGAATGTACACGCAGGGCGTTTCCGTGGATCATGTATCGACGACAGGAGGAGCGGTTCCCACGCAGGCATCGACGACCGCTGCCGCTGAGACAGAGGAAACAAAAAAGACCAGCAGCAAGGCGGATTCGGACGAGGAAACGGAAGAATCCGATGAAAAGAGCAGCACGGACGAGGATGATTCGGCGGACGAAAGCAGCAGCGCGTCCTCATCCGGCGGACCGGGCAAAGGCAGCATGGCCGGACAGAACCCGACGGCAGAGGCAAAGCCCTCCGATGAGGACAGTACGACATCTGCCGGTGAGGAGACAACGGAGACGGATGAATCGGCCACGGAGGCTTCCACGGCGGAGAGAAAGCCGGGCGCTTCAAGAACCACCGGCGCTGCGGAAGAAACCACAGCCGCATCCACGGAAGTGATTACAGTGCCGGAGGCCCCCGTCGTCTCTTATGACGGTCCTTCCGGGACAGCAGGCTGACGGATCGGAAGCCGTCCCCCTTTCGGTCCGCGATGCGTCACGTTTAAATTTCTTTTTTGTCACAATTCCATCACAATTCGTTGCTAGAATCAACGGTGTAAAGGGAGAAAGGATCCAGAAATAAGAAGGGAGTTTATTCTTGGGTTTAATATAACTTTCAGAAAGGGGACATGGATTATGTATAATGACGAGTACGAAAATAAAGATAAAGAAGAAGGGCTTAACCAGAAAAGCGAGATAGAGGACGGCGTCCGGCAGACAGAAGAGGGCAGTCCCGCCGCGGGGACCTCTTCCGGAGAGACGGGCGAGCCGAATTTTACTGTGGTTGATTCCACGGCGGCGGGAGAGGCCGGCCAGACGGCCGCCGGGCAGAGTTACAGCGGCAGTCAGAGCGGTTACGGCAGCAGTCAGGATGCGGGAAGTCAGTACGGTGCCGGGAGTGGCCAGTATGGTTACGGCGCCGGTCAGAACACGGGCAGTCAGAGCGGCTATGGCGCCGGCCAGAACACAGGCAGCCAGAGCGGCTACGGCAGCGGCCAGGGCGGTTACGGCACCGGCCAGAATACGGGAAGCCAGAGTAATTACGGCACTGGCCAGAACATGGGTGGCCAGGGCAGCTACGGCAGCAGCCAAAACGGCTACGGGACCAGTCAAAATTACGGCGGACAGTACGGCTATGGAAACGGCCAGAATACAGGCAGCCAGAGCGGATACGGCAGCAGGCAGCCTTACGGCCATTCGCAGAACGGCGATCCGTCTTCCGGCCAGATCCAGCACTACGCTCCATGGCAGCATGGCGGTCATCATTCGAATGGAGACCAGAATCCGAAGAAAAAGCCGCATACCCTGTTGAAGCGGGTAGCGTGGGTTGTTGCTGCTGCGCTGCTTTTCGGTGTGGTCGCCGGCGGAACGATCGCGGCGATCAGTTTTGTGACGGATGGGCTGCGCACCCGGTACGCGGCCCTGGAGGAGACTACGTTGGCCCAGTCGGAGGCGGCTTTGGAGACGACAGAGAGCAGCAGTGAGTCCACAACGACTACGGTTGTGCTGGTCAATGACGTATCCGCTATTGTAGAGAAGGCGATGCCGTCTGTGGTAGCCATTAACAGCGTGACGGAGTATCAGACCCAGAACTGGTTCGGGCAGACCCAGACCTATGAAGGGATCGGGAGCGGCTCGGGCATTATTGTGGGAGAAAGCGATACGGAACTTCTGATCGTGACCAACAACCACGTGATCGAAGGAGCCAATACATTGAGTGTAACCTTTAACGACGGCGAAGCGGTGGAGGCAAACGTCAAAGGCACAGACTCGGAAAATGACATCGCGGTCATCGCCATCGCCCTGGATCAGATCCCCGACAGTACCAAGAGCAAGATCACGGTAGCGACGCTCGGCGATTCGGATACGTTGAAAGTAGGCCAGGGTGTCATTGCCATCGGAAACGCGCTGGGTTACGGTCAGTCCGTGACCGTCGGATACATCAGCGCCCTGGACCGTGAGGTTACCACGGAAGACGGCACGACCAGAAACCTGCTTCAGACGGATGCGGCCATCAATCCCGGAAACAGCGGCGGCGCTCTGCTGAACATGGACGGCGAAGTGATCGGCATCAATTCAGCCAAGTACTCGTCCACAGAGGTCGAAGGCATGGGCTACGCCATCCCGATTTCCAAAGTACAGGATATCATTGATGATCTGATGACCAGGAAGACCAGAGTGCAGGTGGATGAGGCTAATCAGGGCTATCTGGGGATCCAGGGAACCGATATCGATTCCAACGCGGCGACTCTGTATGATATGCCGCAGGGTATCTACGTTTATAAGATCGTAGAGGGCGGCGCAGCTGCTGCTTCTACGCTCCAGGAAAAGGATATCATTACCGAGTTTGACGGGCAGAGAGTAAGAAGCATGACAGAGCTTAAGGAGATGCTGACGTACTATGCCGGAGGAGACACCGTGGATCTGACGGTGCAGAGACTGGAAGACGGCCAGTATGTAGAGTATACTGTTACGATCACGCTGGGGACAAAACCGGCGGAAGATTCGATAGAAGAATAAGCGGTGCCGGATGAACGATAGATAAGAGAGTTTACCCCCGGACGAAGGGGAAGAAAAGCGGCAGCGGACAGGGCGTATAAAAGTCCTGTCCGCTGCCGCTTTCCGGGTAAGGGCACGGTATGACAGCCCATCGCCGAAGAAGCTGACCCTCTTGTATTCTGCCAGAAAATCTTTTATAATGGTACGGAACGCAGCGGCAGGCGCCGCGCGGCGTGACAGCTGCGAAGAAAAGGAGATCAGTAACTTTGGAAGAAAAGGAAAAGGATAGAGAAAATCCGGAGAACGGCGGCAGCGAGCATATTTGCTATATATGCCGCAGGCCGGAAAGCAAAGCCGGTACGATGGTGCAGATGCCCGGCGGGATCTATATGTGTCATGACTGTATGCAGCGTGCCTTTGATTCGCTGAGTCAGAGCGGTATTGATCTGTCGCGGATCCCGGGCATGCCTTATATGAATCCGGCCGATATGGCCGGGATCGCCCGTTTTGCGTCGGCTCCGCAGAAACAGAAGACCGAAAAGAAGGAAGAAAAAACCTATACGATCCATGACATTCCGGCCCCTCACGAGATCAAGCGTCAGCTGGATGCCTACCTGGTAGGACAGAACCAGGCAAAGAAGGCCATCTCCGTGGCGGTTTACAACCATTACAAGCGGGCGTTTTTAAGCAAAGACCAGGGGAACGGAGACGATGTGGTGATTGAAAAGTCCAACATCCTTATGATCGGGCCCACCGGAAGCGGAAAGACCTATCTGGTAAAGACGCTGGCAAAGCTTCTGGATGTGCCGCTGGCGATCGCGGACGCTACTTCACTGACGGAGGCGGGATACATCGGAGACGATATCGAAAGCGTGGTCAGCAAGCTTCTGGCTGCCGCGGAAAACAACGTGGAGAAGGCGGAGCGGGGGATCATCTTTATCGATGAGATCGATAAGATCGCGAAGAAGCAGCAGACCAACACCCGGGATGTGAGCGGGGAGTCTGTGCAGCAGGAACTGCTGAAGCTTTTGGAGGGAAGCGTGGTGGAGGTTCCCGTGGGTTCCGGGCAGAAGAATGCCATGACCCCCATGGTTACGGTAAATACAGATAATATCCTGTTTATCTGCGGCGGCGCATTTCCGGATCTGGAGGATATTATCCGTGAACGCCTGAACAAGACCGCGTCCATGGGCTTTGGCGCGGCGTTGAAGGGAGACTGTGATAAAGATCGGGATATCCTGAGCAAGGTCACGAACGACGATCTGCGCCGTTTCGGAATGATCCCGGAATTTCTGGGGCGCCTCCCGGTGCTGGTGACCATGCAGCGGTTGGACAAGGGGATGATGAAGCGCATCCTAGTCGAGCCGAAGAACGCGATCCTGAAGCAGTACGGGAAGCTGCTGTCTTATGATGAGGTCAAGCTGGAGTTTGATGATCAGGCATTGGATTGGATCGCGGAGGAGGCGCTGAAAAAGGATACCGGCGCCAGGGCCCTGCGGGCGATCCTCGAAGAATTTATGCTGGATATCATGTATGAAGTGCCGAAGGACCCGAACATCGGCACGGTCATCATCACGCGCCCGTACCTGGAAAAGAACGGCGGACCGCGGATCGAGATGCGCGGCTGAGTTTTTGCGGCAGGGTGCGCGGTTTGGCAATGGATGATCATAAAAGAGCAAGGAGGCGGTAGAAATGGCATTGATCATGTGGATTCTGACCATTGCAGGGGTGGATTTGTGCATCAAGGAGGAAATAGAAGCCAGAGACGGCAGCGATTTTCCAAGGGAGCTGGAGGGAAGCCGGGGGAAGCTTGTCCTGCATAAAAGTCATAATGCCGGGTTTCCCTTCGAGGTGTTGAACGACCGGCCGGAACTGGTCAGGATGGTGCCCCTTGCCGTGATCTCCGGGCTGGCCGGTATTCTGGCATTTCTGATGCCGAGAAAAGGCTTCCCGGCGGAAAAGCTGGCCCTCGTTCTCGCCCTGGGCGGCGCGCTCAGCAATCTGTATGACCGGATGGTGAGAGGATATGTGGTAGACTACTTCAGCATCAATGTGGGAAAGTTAAAGAAAGTGATTTTTAACCTGGGTGATCTCTGTATCCTGGCCGGTACCGCCATCATGTTGGTTTCCCAGCTTGCGGCGGAGACCGGCGGCCGGATCGGGGGCGGGCGCGCAGAAGAATGAGTGCGATTTATCAAAGATTCTGAAAAGATATGCGATATATTTGTGGCTTGAGTGGCGAAATAACAGAGATTCATCAATCGATCTTTGCGGTTCTTGCGGATCTTTTTCTCTTTGATCAAATCCTGTCTTTGACAGTTAAAAAAACAAAACACCGCTGTAATACCCATTTTATAAGGGTGTTCCGGCGGGTGTACCAAAAAAGCAGCAAATCCTTTGCGGACTTGCTGCTTTCGTTTTCTAATCAGTTCATCGCGGCACCGCCATCAACGTTGATGGCCTGCCCTGTAATGTGATCCGCATATTCAGAGCACAAAAATGCCACCGCATACGCGATATCCTCCGGTTTCTGATCTCCGCGTTCAAGGGGAATAAAAGTTTTCAGGCTATCCTTCCAGGAGGTCTCCCTATCCAGACCGCTATCCACATAACTGTCCAAAATCTGCTCCCACATTGGGGTACGGATAATACCCGGGCAAACTGCGTTTACATTGATATTGTGTGGAGCACCAGTGTACGCAGCAGCCTGAGTAAGGTAAATTACGGCAGCCTTAGTCATCCCGTAGTGAGCAAAGCCCTGCTTCAGTGCATGCCGGCCCGCAAAGGAGGATGTATTGACGATCTTACCGCTAGTACCGAGTTTGATCATATGCTTGATGGCAGCCTGGCACCCGTTGTTTACCCCCATCAGGTTTATATCGATCAGTTTGCGTACCTCTTCCTGGCTGGTTTCAAGAAAGGAGTTCAACCCGACTATCCCTGCGTTGTTAACTACGATATCAAGGCGTCCGGTATCCTTTACAGCCTGAACGAAAACCGAATCCACTGCCTCATAGCTGCTAACATCGGCTACGCATGCCTCTGCTGCAAATCCGGCAGATCGAAGCTTATCACACACCTCCGAGCAGTTTTTCTCAACTACGTCGGCAACATAAACCTTCGCCCCTGCACTTGCAATTTCCAGCGCAATCGCTTCACCAATTCCGCGACCTGCTCCGAAAACAACGGCCGTTTTGTCTGCAAAGTTGATTTTCATGGCAAACCCTCCTATTCGTTGTGACAGTTGATGTACGAGTTTTACTACCCTATCAGTCTAACAGATTAAAACATATCATTCAAGTAGTCTTTTGCTTGCGTACACGATAAAAACATTCATGTATTTACCGCGCGCAGATGAAGGGAAACGATTGTCATTAACTGGGAAGTGTTGTATACTGGGGAAAGAAACGGAGCGGTTGTGGACGGACAGCGCGAGCTTTACCGGCCCGACCGCTCGGATAGAGAAAATGAGGAGATAAGACTGCATGGGAAAAAGCAGAAAAAGGCTGTATGATGTGCTTTTTGCATTGTGCGTCCTGGTATTTGCAGGAAGCGGCTGTATGCTGGCCCAAAAAGTGATTGCGCAGAGAAAGAACGACGGCCGCCTGGAGGATCTGTCAAGCATGGTAACTGAGCAGCTGGAAACGGAGGCCGCGGTGCAGGAGGATGAAAGCGATCAGGAAGAGGGGCAGGAGCTGACGGAGGAAGAGATCCGGGAGGCCAGGCTGGCTGCTTATCAGAAAGTGAAGGAATTAAATTCGGATATGGTAGGCTGGATCAGGATCGAAGGGACGAAAATCGATTATCCGGTCCTGCAAAGCCCGGATGATCCTAATTTTTATCTGACGCATGATTTTGACAAAAAGAAAAGTGCCTATGGTGCGCCGTATGTTGCGGAAGAGTGCGACCTGACCCAGGACTGCCCGAACATCCTGATTTATGGGCATCATATGAAAAACGGAAGCATGTTTGCCGCGCTGGACGGTTATCTGGATGAAAGCTTCTACGAAGAGAACCCGATCGTGCAGTTCGATACCTTGGATGAATATGGGGATTATCAGGTGATGGCGGTTTTCGCGATGAGCGCGGTGGAGCAGGACAATCCGCTTTACACCTGGATATCGGCCGGGAGTGAGGACGCGTTCAACCACTATGTTTCATATGTGAAGGCGCAGTCTGTTTACGATACGGGAGTGGATGCGCAGTGGGGGGACCATTTGCTGAGCTTGATCACCTGTGAATATACCCATCAGGACGGGCGGCTGATCGTGGTGGCAAAGAAGATCGAAAAGGAAACAGAGGAGACGGCAGAGGAGGAAGAGGAGGTCCGGGACGGGCAGGAGGAGACGGGATAAGGGGAAAGCGGCGGTGGACCGACGGATTGAGAAAGCGGGGATGAGGATATGGATTTTCGCTATGAGGTGGTAGTGCCCGATGAGGGTCTGCCGTTTCGCATGTTTATTTTCGAGGGTAAGGACGGGAATTACAAGGTGACCAAGCACTGGCACCAGTCGGTGGAGCTCTTCCTGGTCCTGGAAGGCACCATCGGATTTTATATCAATTCCCGGTATTTTTCCCTGGGCGAGCAGGACTTTGTGATCGTCAATGCCAACGAGATCCATTCCATCGACTGCCCGGATCCGAACCGAACGATCGTTCTGCAGATCCCCGAGGAGTCTTTTGAGGATTACCGTGAGGAGGCGCCCTATATTAACTTCGGCTCCGGGAGCATGGAAGCCAGACGCCGTCTGGTTAAGCTGGTGTCCGAGATGTTTGCCGTTTATGAGAGGAAGGCATACGGCTATCTTCTGCAGGTCCGGGGGGCGTTTTACGAGCTTTTGTACCTTATGGTGACGGAGTTTAAGGAGGAAAAGCTGGATGCGGAGGTGGTGCGCCGCCGGCGCCAGCTGGATAAGCTTTCTCAGGTGACGGCATTCATGAAAAGCCATTACCGGGAGGATATCCGCCTGGAACAGGTGGCGGACAGATTCGGGTTTTCTCCGACTTATCTGTCGCGGATCTTTCGGAAATATGCCCAGGTCAATTACCGGACGTATCTCATTGACCTGCGCGTGAAGTACGCGGTGCGGGAGCTGGTCAACAGCGGACGGGAGATCGGGAACATCGCGATGGATCATGGCTTTCCGGATGGGCGGTCGTTTGCCCGGGCATTTAAGAAACGGTACGGATGCCTGCCCAGTGAATATCGGAAGAATCTGGCCGCGCAGCAGAATGGATGATCTGAACGGTTACGGCGGGCAAAAATTTTTTTAAAAAACCCATTGACAATTCCCCGTTTATTTAGTAGAATATCACCGTTGCTTCTGAAGTGCAGCAGATGCCCAGATAGCTCAGTTGGTAGAGCAGAGGACTGAAAATCCTCGTGTCACTGG
>CAYRMW010000040.1:0-22424 GCA_964425595.1 uncultured Lachnospiraceae bacterium | reverse complement strand
AACCTGCACAAACAATTCTATTATGAATCGTCAAAAATATCAAGTCATTTCCATACAAAGATCGCGCCGGGCCGAACAAGTGCATGGGCTTATCATCCCGGCAAAGCCGGGCGATGGTTTAGTCTCATCCCATGGGCACGCCATCCGGTCGCTCTTTATAAGATAATCTCGTCCAGAAACCGCTTGGGCACGTAATGCACCTGCTTTTCGTCCCGATAGTAACGGACATCTCCGTCTTTATTTAGCGGAACCACAACCACCTCTTCATTTGGACGGCCCAAAGCAAGGATCAAATCCGGACTGAACCGATCCGCATCGATCCCAAGCGCTCCAGCCGCCTGACTCCGGTTAAAATTGCCGATCATGCAGCCGCCGAGGCCTCTCTCCACCGCGCCGAGCATGATGGTCTGGGCGGCAATGCCCTCGTCCCACATTTTATTCCTGCCTAACGACAGGTCGCAGCAGATCACGATATAGGCCGGAGGACGTTCTCCCTCCGCAGGCCCCGGCCAGTCCGGCAGCGCCCCTGCCCAGGCAATACTCGGAAAAAGCTTTGCACATTCCTCTTCTTTAAAAACCAGGCGGAATTTCAACGCCTGGGAATTCGCCGACGATCCGGTCATCCTGGCCAGATCGACCAGTTCCCGAAGCGTTTCCTCTTCGATCCGTTCCTTCTCATAAAACCGGCGGTAAGACCGGCAGCGGCATACCAGTTCCTTTAACATACTGACTCCTTTCCTTTCTGCGCAATGTCTTCAGAGCGTACCGAGCTGCCCGACCCGGCAGTTCCGGTATCCATTTTCTGATCTGCCTCGATTATAGCCTGTCAAAACGGCATTTGCAAGCTGATGCGTTTTCTGCTATACTTCTCTGCACAAAGATATATGCCGGAGGTTTTTCCTTACCATGAAACGAATTATTACTTTACAGGATATATCCTGTGTCGGACGCTGTTCGATCACCATCGCTCTGCCCGTCATCTCCGCTATGGGCGTAGAGTGCGGCATCCTTCCCACGGCGGTACTGTCCACCCATACCATGTTTAAAACATATAGCTGCAAAGATCTTTCGGATCAGATCGAACCGATCGCCGATGCCTGGGAGAAGGAGCAGATCAGCTTTGACGGGATTTATACCGGCTATCTGGCGTCCGCAAAGCAGTGCCGCCAGGTCTGCCGTTTCTTTGACCGCTTTTCCCGCGGTGATAACCTGATCATGGTGGATCCCGCCATGGCGGATCATGGAAGGCTTTATTCCGCCCTCGATGAGGCATTTCCGGAGGAAATGGTCACAGTCTGCGCTAAAGCCGACATCATCCTTCCCAATATCACCGAGGCCTGTCTTCTGACCGGCACCCCTTACCAGACAGAATATGACGAAAAGTACATTCAGGCATTGCTGGAAAAGCTCCTCGGACTGGGATGCCGGACCGCCGTCCTCACCGGGGTAAGCGACCGCCCGGACCGCCTTGGCGTGACCTATCTCGACCGCAGCGGAAAAATGTTCTCCTATTTTACGCGCCGCTGCGCCCAAAGCTACCATGGAACCGGCGATCTGTACTCTTCTGTCGTCCTTGGCGGCCTGATGCGCGGCCTGGAACTGGGCGGCGCGCTGGCACTGGCCGCCGATTTCGTCGTGACCTGCATTGAATCTACCGCCGCTTCCAACAGCGCCAGATGGTACGGCGTGGAATTTGAACCCCAGATCCCCGTGCTCTGTCAGATGCTCTCCCAACGTCTGCGTGCAAAAGGAGCCATTGCTCCATAGATGATCCCTCATCTATTTTGCAACGGCCCCTTTTTCGTCCGTTTATTTCTTTACAGGCTCCCGTTTTCTGCTTCCTGCGCCGTCCTGCTTGCGATCACCTGGCGGAAGATCTGCATAAATTCCTTCCCGGTGATCGTCTCTCTCTCGATCAGGAACTCGGCGATCCGGTCCATGGCATCGCGGTTTTCGGAAAGCAGACGCTTGGCCTCTTCGTAAGCTTCCTTCAGGATCCGCATGACTTCTTTGTCCACATCCGCTTCCGTGGCATCGCTGCAGTTCATGACCGTGCGGCCGTTGAGGTACTGATTCTCCCGGGTTTCCAGACCGATCAGGCCAAATTTATCCGACATGCCGTACTGCGTCACCATCGCTCTGGCCACGCGTGTCGCCTGTTCAATGTCGTTTGCCGCTCCGGTGGTAACGGTGTCAAATACCAGCTCTTCCGCCGCCCGGCCCGCGAGATAGCCCACCAGCATGGCGTGGATCTCTTTCTTGCTGTTTAAGTACTTCTCTTCTTCCGGGACCTGCATCACATAGCCCAGAGCGCCCATGGTACGGGGAACGATGGTAATCTTCTGCACCGGCTCCGCGTCCTTCTGCAGCGCGCTGACCAGCGCATGGCCCACCTCGTGGTAGGATACGATCCGTCGCTCTTCCTTGCTTAAGATCCGGTCTTTCTTCTCCTTGCCCACTAAAACGACCTCGACCGCCTCAAACAGATCCTTCTGCGATACTGCCTTGCGCCCATGCTTTACCGCATTGATGGCGGCCTCATTCATCATATTCGCCAGATCCGCGCCCACCGCGCCGGAAGTAGCCAGGGCGATCTCTTCAAAATCAACCGTCTCATCCAGGAGCACATCCTTGGAATGTACCTTTAAGATATTCACCCGGCCCTTTAAATCCGGTTTGTCCACGATCACCCGGCGATCAAAACGGCCCGGCCGCAGAAGCGCCGGATCCAGGATCTCCGGACGGTTCGTGGCGCCAAGCACCATGATCCCCTTCGACGAATCAAAGCCGTCCATCTCGGAGAGGAGCTGATTCAGCGTCTGCTCCCGCTCATCGTTCCCGCCGCCAAAGCGGGAATCCCGGCTCTTGCCGATCGCGTCGATTTCATCAATAAAAATAATGCAGGGCGCGGATTCCTGCGCCTGTTTAAACAGATCGCGGACACGGGAGGCGCCGACGCCGACAAACATCTCCACAAAGTCCGACCCGGACAGGGAGTAAAAGGGCACATGCGCCTCACCGGCCACTGCCTTGGCAAGCAGCGTTTTCCCGGTTCCCGGAGGACCTACAAGCAGAGCGCCCTTGGGCAGCTTCGCGCCGATCTGCGTATACTTCGCGGGATTATGTAGAAAATCGACGATCTCCGTCAGGGATTCTTTCGCCTCGTCCTCACCGGCCACATCCTGAAAGGTGACTCCGGTCTCCTTCTGCACATAGACCTTGGCGTTGCTCTTTCCGACGCCCATGATCCCGCCGCCGCCCATGCGCTTCATCATAAAATTCATCAGCACAAGGACGAACACGAAGGGAAGGACAAAACTCAGCACGTTCCACAGCACCTGCCTGGTATCCTGATCCGCCTGACGGAAATCCACGCCTGCAGCACTCAGACGGTCCACCAGGGAATAATCTCCGGAAACCCGGAGCGTGTAGTAATAGGTCACCATGGGATTTGCCATCCTCACATCGATGGTGGGCTCGATCTCGATGCGGGAGCCGTCCAGGACCACGCTTTCTACCTTTCCTGCGTCCACCAGCTCCAGAAATTCACTGTAGGTATACTCCACGGTGGAGCTTCTCGTCAGCGTATCCCGCATGTAAGTGATAACCATGAATGTGATCAGCGCGGCGACTGCCCATACCAGAAGCGTCTGCCCGCCTTTCTGCATCTTGTTATTGTCCTGCATATTGTTATTATCCATAGATATTTTGCTCCTCCATCTGAACCGCTTTCAATCCTCCGGCGTACCCCGCGGGGCTCAGACCGGGAAGTGACTGACGCCATTCCATACCATTATAGTGTCAGACGCCCTATAAATCAAGACAAACCGAAGCAGAAAAACTTAAAATTTTTCTAAAATAATATGGATTTCTGAATATGAACAGTGTATAATATTTTAGTTATTTTTTTCGCAAAATCTTCATCATCCCCAACCACTTCATGATAAAGGAGGTACCCGTTCTATGCCAGTAAAGTATGTATTTGTCACCGGCGGCGTGGTTTCCGGTCTCGGAAAGGGCATCACAGCTGCATCCCTGGGCCGTCTGTTAAAGGCCAGAGGCTACAAGGTAACCATGCAGAAATTCGATCCCTACATCAACATTGACCCCGGAACGATGAATCCCATTCAGCACGGTGAAGTCTTCGTGACGGATGACGGCGTGGAGACCGACCTGGATCTGGGACACTATGAACGCTTCATCGATGAGAGCCTGAACAAAAACTCTAATGTAACGACGGGAAAGATCTACTGGAGCGTACTGCAGAAGGAGCGACGCGGCGATTACGGCGGCGGCACCGTCCAGGTCATCCCCCACATTACCAATGAGATCAAGAGCCGCTTCCACCGCAACTACACCACCACCGAAACGGAGATCGCCATCATCGAGGTAGGCGGTACGGTGGGCGATATCGAAAGCCAGCCTTTCCTCGAAGCGATCCGCCAGTTCCAGCACGAAGTCGGCCACGAGAATGCCATCCTGATCCATGTGACGCTGATCCCCTATTTAAAAGCCTCCGGCGAGTTAAAGACGAAACCTACCCAGGCCAGCGTAAAGGATCTGCAGGGCATGGGGATCCAGCCGGATATCATCGTCTGCCGCTCCGAGCAGCCCCTGGACAATCACATCAAGGGAAAGATCTCCCTCTTCTGCAACGTCCCCCAGGATCACGTGCTGCAGAACCTGGACGTGGATGTGCTGTACGAAGCGCCGCTTGCGATGGAAAGGGAGCAGCTTGCCCAGGTCGCGTGCCGGTGCCTGCAGCTTGACTGTCCAGAGCCGGATCTTTCCGACTGGGAAGAAATGATCGACGCGTGGAAGCACCCGCTTCACCAGGTAACGGTCGCCCTCGTAGGCAAGTACACCGCTCTCCACGATGCCTATATCTCTGTCGTTGAGGCGTTAAAGCACGGCGGCGTGGCCAACCGCACACGGGTCAACATCCGCTGGGTAGATTCGGAGCTTCTTAATCAGGAGAACGTCGCCGAAACGCTTTCCGGCGTCTCCGGGGTTCTGGTTCCCGGCGGCTTCGGCGACCGGGGAATTGAAGGGATGATCGACGCTATCCAGTACGCGCGGGAAAATAGGATCCCCTTCCTTGGGCTCTGCCTGGGGATGCAGCTTTCCATCGTGGAATTTGCCCGCCATGTGTTAAACTACAGCGATGCCCACAGCGTGGAACTGAATCCCGCGACCGCCCATCCGGTGATCAACCTGATGCCTGATCAGGAAGGCGTTGAAGACATCGGCGGCACCCTCCGTCTCGGCTCTTATCCCTGCGTACTGGATTCGGAGTCCAAAGCCTGCCGCCTGTACGGGTCTTCACAGATTAATGAACGCCACCGCCACCGTTATGAGGTGAACAATGATTTCCGCAAGGCGCTGACTGAACATGGCATGATGCTCTCCGGCCTTTCTCCCGACGGCAGGATCGTCGAAATGATCGAGCTTCCGGAACATCCCTGGTTTTTAGCCACACAGGCCCATCCGGAATTTAAATCACGGCCCAACCGCCCTCATCCGTTATTCCGCGGATTTATTGAGGCGGCTCTCCAGAAGGCGGAGGGCAGCGGCACACAGGAACAATAGACGCACCACCGCATTAAACCCACCCGGCTTGCGTCGCGGTACAGGGAGTCCTCCGGCGGAGGACTCCCTGTACGCGGCAACGCGCCGGGTGGGTTTTTCATCGGATCGTATTCACTTGTCCGCCTGTTCATCCCGCTGACCAGGACGCTCCGGGCAAAGAGCATCGGGATGCTCCCGAAAGTAGGCCGTCCCCACCTCCCTGTCCCGTGAGATCTGCGCTTTCAGTTCTTCCAGGCCGGACATCTTTCGCTCCGGCCGGACAAAATGCAGGAGACCTACCTCGATCTCCTTGCCGTAAAGATCGCCTTCATAATCAAATACAAACGTCTCCACCCCGGTCGGCGATATGCCGTCTTTTGCGTGAATCGTCGGTTTTTTTCCGATATTGGTGATCCCCCCGTAAAACCGGCCGTCGATCAAAACACGGGAGACATACACGCCGTAAGGCGGCAGATGCTTTTTAGGCGGAGGGAGAAGATTCGCGGTGGGATACCCCAGGATCGGCTGGCCGATGTGATTTCCATGGACCACCTGGCCGTGGATATAGTAAGGCTCCCCCAGAAGTTCATTGGCTTTCTCGATCTGCCCCATGTCCAGTTCCTCCCGCACATAGGTGCTGCTGATCACCCGGTCGTCATCCCGCTCTTTTTCGATCACCACCAGCCGGTAACCATAGCGGACCGACAGCTTTTCCAAAAGAGCCGTATCGCCCAGACGCTGATAACCAAACCGGCAGTCCGTCCCCACCACAACCGCCTTCGCGTTCATCTGCGCGACCAGGATATTCCCGATAAAGTCTTCCGCGGCGATTTTTGCCGCTTCTTTCGTAAACGGATACTCCACCAGATAATCGATCCCCATCTTTCGCAGATTATTTCTTCTTTCCAGATTGGTCGTGATCACCGTGTGTTTCGTCCCCTGCACCAGATCGGCCGGCGCCGTGCTGAAGGTAAAGACCGCGGTCTTGTAGCCGTATTCTTTCCGGATATCCAGCATCGTCCGCAGCAGCTTCTGATGTCCCCGGTGCCGTCCGTCAAACTTTCCAATGGTAACGACCGTCGGTTCTGTGATCCGGAATTCTTTATTCTTTTCGATGTAAATCATTGCTCAGACACCCCTGGAAACATTTTCTTCGGTTTCCACCAGTTCTTTGTTTCATCGAACGTGTAAACGCCCAAAAATCCGCCGGTGCTGGTATAGACCCGCACCAGCCCCCGGCGCGGAAGGTCCTGCGCCGTGCCTTCCCTTTCTCCGCCGTCCGCATCGGGGACCAGGATTCGGGAAAAGTCTTCTGTTTTCACCGGATTTCCGTTCCGCGCCAGATGATCCGCCGCGCCGGTGGCGAACGCTTTCGGCCCGTCAAACATCGCCTCTACCGGAAGGATGATCTCCGGAAGCCTCTCCTCATCGCGTATCTGTTCGATCTGCGAGAGCGTGAGGCTGTCTTCTGCCCGGAAACGTTCCACCCTGGTCCGTTTCAGATGCTCCATGCACCCGCCGCATCCCAGCGCCTTCCCCAGGTCATGGCACAGGGTTCGGATGTAGGTTCCTTTAGAACAGGTAACCGTGATCTTTGCCCTCGGCAGCTCGATCCAGTCAACGGAAATCTCCAGGATCCGCACACTCCTCGGCTGACGCTCCACTACCTCGCCCCGTCTGGCCAGATCGTAAAGCTTCTTTCCGCCCACCTTGATCGCGGAATACATGGGCGGCAGCTGCCGGTACTCTCCCAAAAACGAAAGCGCTGCCCGGCGCAGCTCTTCCTCCCCGACCGTTACCGGGTACTCTGCCGTCACCCTTCCCGTGGTGTCCTGCGTATCGGTCTCTCTGCCCAAAAAAAGGACAGCCTGATACGTCTTGTCCTTTTCTGTCAGCAGATCGCACAGGCGGGTCGCCTGACCTAAGCAGACCGGAAGGACGCCCTCCGCCGCCGGGTCCAGCGTCCCGGTATGACCGATCTTTTTCTGTTTCAGGATACCCCGGAGCCTGGCCACAACATCGTGCGAGGTATAGCCCGGCTCCTTGTATACATTAATCACGCCATGATACATGTTCAATCCTCTTTTTCCTTTTTCATCCCTTCTCCAAGCTCAAGGATCTGCCTTTCGATGTGGCCGGAAAGATTATTGATCACATCATAGATGCTGCCGGACATGGTGCAGCCAGCGGCTTTTACATGACCGCCGCCACCAAAATAAGCAGCGATCCTGGCCACATCCAGCGCCGTGTTCGAGCGCATGCTCACCTTAAAGTTCTGCGGTTCCGTCTCATAAAGGAAGATCGCGCATTGAATGCCTTCCGTGACCCGCAGCTGCTCCACGATCCCGTCCAGATCGCTGCTGGTTACCCCGTAAAAATCCATGTCTTTCAGGCGCACCACACTGAAGATGCACTGGCCATGGAGAAACGTAATGCTTTCCAGGAGTGCCCGGCCCAGGATCTGATTCTGCACATAGGTCTTGCGGAAGAAACTGCTGTCAATGATGCTCGGAAAATCGATTCCCTTATCCATCAGCTTTCCGGCAACATTCATGGTCCGGGAAGACGTGCAGGAATAGCGGAACACGCCGGTGTCATGGACGATGCCGGTATACAGGCAGACTGCCGTTTCCTTCGTTATTTTCTCTTCATCCATCTGGCCGAAAAGCACCTCGCAGGCCGAGCTTGCCTCCGCCTCAACGATGTTTTCCGCGCAGTATCTCCGATTGGTAATGTGATGATCGATGCACAGCGTATCCTTCGCCAGCGCAAATGCCTTTTCGCCCCCGCCCAGCCGCTCTTTGTCGCTGCAGTCCAGGCAGATGCACAGATCATAGACGGTATCCTGCGCACACTCCGTCCGGATCCGGTCAAACCCTTTCATGTAGGCAAATTTCGCGGCAGGGGCCTCCAGGCACACTTCTGCGCTGATCCGGGGATACGCGGTCTCCAGGTAATTCAGGAGTCCGAGACAGGAGCCTACGCAGTCTCCATCCGGCCGTACATGACCTAAGATCAACACCTTTTCCGCCCACTGAAGCTTCTTATCCAGTATTGTCATGAATGCCACTCCCTTCCCATCATTCATCCCTTTCGGGAAACATCGGGCCGATCAGCTCTTATCCAGATCCCTGGTCACCTCATCGATCAGATGCGCCATGTGCACGCCGTGCTCAATCGACTGATCCAGGATAAAGGTAATCTCCGGCGTATTGCGAAGATTTACTCTTCTGGCCAGCTCTCTGCGGATATAGCCTTCTCCGCTCTTTAATCCGACAATGGTATTTTTCGCTTCTTCTTCATCCCCCAAAACGCTGATATAGGCTTTGCAGTACTTCAGATCCGGCGTCACCTGCACTGCCACTACGGAAGTCATGGGATGGATCCGCGGGTCTTTGATTTCCCGGCGGATCAGTTCGCTTAATTCGCGCTGCACTTCCATGTTAATGCGTGTATTCTTTATGCTGTTTTTTCTCATATGCTCTCTTCTTTCGCTCCTGCCCGGGTAGGCGCCTATCTGGGCACCTCCACCATGGCATAGGCCTCGATCATGTCGTCTTCCTGAATATCATTGAATTTATCAAGCACAAGACCACATTCGTAGCCTGCCTTTACTTCCTTTACGTCATCCTTGAACCGCTTCAGGGAGGTTATCGCACCGTCGAAGAGCTGCTCGCCGTTGCGGGTCAGCCTCGCGCTGCAGCCTCTGGTGAACTGCCCGTCCAAAACGTAAGCGCCGGCAATGGTGCCTACGCCGGAAGCCTTGAAGGTCTGCCGCACCACTGCATGGCCGATGACCTTCTCCTCGAAGATCGGATCCAGCATCCCCTTCATGGCTGCCTCTACGTCTTCGATCGCCTGGTAGATCACCTTGTACAGGCGGATATCTACTTTCTCGCGCTCAGCCACAGACTTCGCGGTGGCGTCCGGACGCACGTTAAAGCCGATGATGATGGCATTGGAAGCCGAAGCCAGATTGACATCCGATTCATTCACCGCGCCGACACCGCCATGGATCACCTTAACGATGACCTCTTCATTGGACAATTTCAGCAGGCTCTGCTTTACGGCCTCCACGGAGCCCTGCACATCCGCCTTCACCACGATGGGCAATTCCTTCACGCTGCCTGCTTTGATCTGGCTAAACAGCGCATCCAGCGAAAGCTTCGTCTTCGTATCGTCGATCAGGCGGTTCTTCTCCTCCGAGATAAAGGTCTCGGCGAAAGCCCGCGCCTCTTTCTCATTCTCCATTTCCACAAAGATCTCGCCGGCATTGGGAACATCGTTCAGGCCAAGGATCTCTACCGGCGTAGAGGGTCCAGCTTCCTTCACCCTGCGGCCCTTATCATCCATCATGGCGCGAACCTTGCCGAAGCAGGCGCCCACGGCCACATTCTGTCCGACTTTAAGCGTTCCCTTCTGCACCAGGACCGTGGCTACCGGGCCCTTGCCCTTATCCAGCTCAGCCTCGATGACGATGCCTCTGGCCTTGCGGTCGGGGTTCGCCTTTAATTCCTTCACCTCCGCAGTCAGGAGGATCATTTCCAGAAGATCTTTGATCCCCTCATGGGTATGGGCGGAAACCGGCACGAAGATGGTGCTGCCGCCCCAGTCCTCGGGAACCAGTTCATACTCGCTCATTTCCTGCTTTACCCGGTCGACATTGGCGCTCGGCTTATCGATCTTATTGACGGCTACGATGATCTCCACGCCCGCGGCCTTCGCATGATTGATCGCCTCCACCGTCTGCGGCATGACGCCGTCGTCGGCAGCGACGACAAGGATCGCAATGTCCGTTGCCTGAGCGCCGCGCATACGCATAGCCGTAAAGGCCTCATGGCCCGGCGTATCTAAGAAGGTGATCTTCTGCCCGTTGATCTCCACCACGTAAGCGCCGATATGCTGGGTGATGCCGCCGGCCTCCTTGGCGGTCACATTCGTCTTTCGGATGGCATCAAGAAGCGAGGTCTTGCCGTGGTCAACGTGTCCCATGACGCAAACGACCGGCGGTCTGGTCACCATAGCGGCGGTGTCTTCTTCCTCCTCCTTAAGCAGCTCGGCGATCACATCCACCTTCTCCTCTTTCTCACAGAGGATGTCAAACTCCATGGCGATCTCTTCCGCCTGGTCATAATCCACTTCCTGGTTCACCGTTACGATCTGGCCCTTTTCCTTAAAGAGCTTGCCCACGATCACCGAAGGCTGCAGCTTCATCTTGTCCGCCAGCTCCTTGACCGTGATGGTCTCGGGGATCGTGATGACCTTGACCTCATCCTCTTTCGGCTTCGCCGGCTTCTGCGGCATAATGAAAGCGCCCTTGGCCGGTTTTGCGCCCTTTAAGCGGCCCTCGTCCTCGTCATGCCTGCGCTTGTCGTATTTATCATTCTTATACGCGTTTTTGTTCTGCCGGCTGCTGGTCGGCTTTGTCTGAAGCGGCGTATCGAAGGCGGACTTGGAAGAGCCCTGGCTCCTTCCGCCCCTTTGCCCGTCGCGGGCGCCGGAAAAGCCGCCTCTCTGGTCACGGCCGCCCTGGCCTCCCTGATAGCCTCTCCCGTCACGACTGCCCTGATAACCGCCGCTTCGCTGGCCGTCACGGTTGCCCTGATAGCCACCGCTTCGCTGGCCGTCGCGGCTGCCCTGGTAGCCGCCGCTTCGCTGGCCGTCGCGGCCCCCCTGGTAACCTCTTGCGTCGCGGCTGCCCTGATAGCCGCCGTTTCGCTGACCGTCGCGGCTTCCCTGACCTCCCTGGTAGCCTCTTGCGTCACGGCTGCGCTGGCCGTCGCGGCCTCCCTGACCATCGCGGTTTCCCTGGTAGCTTCTCCCGTCACGGTTCTGGCCGTCGCGGCTTCCCTGCGCGCCTCTTCCATCACGGTTCTGGCCGCCGCGGCTTCCCTGCGCGCCTCTTCCGCCCTCGGTTCTTGCGCGCTCACGGCCTCCTGCCGAAGATTCTCTCCTGGACTCTGCCTGTCTGGACGGCTGCTGGGTCTTTGTCGCGGAAGCATCCGCCCTTCCGTCGGCAGAGGATTTCTGCGCCGCAGTCTGCTTTTTCTGGCCAGCCGGGCGGTTCTTGATCTGCTGGGAATTCTGCGGACGATATACCGCTACAAGCTTCTTTCTGGGCGTGCCCGAGCCGCCTTCGCTCCTGCCGGAAGACGTGCCGCCCTGGGACGATGCCTTCTGATTCTGCCCGTCCATGGAGCTTCCCTTCGCTTTTCCTAAATCATTTATATTCATACTTCGCTACCTCCGTTTATCGTCATTTGTTTCCCGATCGCCTGCGCAAGGTTCTGATCCTCTACCGCAAGCGAGGCTCGCATCGCCTTACCCATGGCCTTTCCCAGCTCTTCCTTGCTGCCGAAAAAATACACCTGCACGTGATAGTACCGGCACATATTTTCAAACATCTTCCTGGTGTTTTCCGATGCATCCTCCGCCACGATCACCAGCCTGGCCCGTCCGCTCTTCACCGACTTTTCCGCGGAAAATTCTCCGCTCTTTACCTTGCCCGCCCGGGTGGCCAGACCGATCAGCTGTAAAATTTTCCGATTAGAATCCAAGGCTTTCCATCTCCTTTTCCAGCGTCTCATAAACCTCCCTGGGGACGGCCATCTTAAAGGAACGATCCAGACCCTTTGACTTCACCGCTTTTTTCAGGCACTCGCAGGATGGACAGAGGTACGCGCCCCTGCCGTTCTTTCGTCCGGTGGGATCGATCAGGATCTCGCCCTCTGCCGTACGCAGCACCCGGATCATCTCTTTCTTACTCTTCATCTCGCCGCAGCCGATGCACTGTCTTAAGGGTATCTTTTTGGCACTCACGGTCTTATCACACCTGCTTTCCTGTCTTTACGCGTCCTCCAGGGTATCCGGTCCGTCTTCTCCGTCCGGGTATCCGCCGTCCTCATGATATTCCTCTTCGTCCAGATATCCTTCCTCGTCCGGGTACGCCTGATCCTCTTCCTCCTCCGGATATTCCCCGTCTTCCATAAAGTCCTCATCATCCTGGTAGTGGTAATCCACCATATCTTCCTGATACTGGATTCCCAGCTCATCGAACAGCCCCTGCTCCTTGGCCTGCGTCTCGCTCTTAATATCGATCTTGTAGCCGGTCAGCCGGGCGGAAAGGCGGGCATTCTGCCCTTCCTTGCCAATCGCAAGAGAAAGCTGATAATCCGGAACAATGACCAGCGCCTCTTTCGCCTCCTCGTCGGCTATCACGCAGATGACCTTTGCCGGGCTTAACGCGTTCTCGATCAGGTAGGCGGCGTTATCGTCCCAGTTGATGATGTCGATCTTCTCACCGCGGAGTTCGTTCACCACCGCATTGACTCTGGCGCCGTTGACCCCGACGCAGGCGCCTACCGGGTCGACATCCGGGTTGTTTGACCATACGGCGATCTTCGTACGGGATCCGGCTTCCCGGGCGATCGCCTTGACCTCGACCGTCCCGTCCTTCACCTCGGCGACCTCCGCCTCGAAAAGGCGCTTCACCAGGTCCGGATGTGTCCGGGAAACGGAAACTCTCGGTCCCTTCGAGGTGTCCTTCACTTCAAGGATATATACTTTGATGTGATCGTTCGGCTTCAGGATCTCGCCCTTGACCTGCTCGCTTTCATTTAAGATCGCGTCGATGCGCCCCAGGTTGATGCTGATATTCCTGCCCAGATTTTTCTGGACGATGCCCGTCATAATGTCCTTTTCGCGGCTGTAGTATTCATTGTACAGCACCTTCCGCTCTTCTTCACGGATCTTCTGCAGGATGACGTTCTTTGCGTTCTGCGTGGCGATGCGGCCAAATTCCCTGGACTGGATCGCTACCGGCACGATGTCGCCCGGAATGTAGCGCGGATTCTTAAGCTTCGCCTCCTCTACGCAGATCTGCGTCAGCGGATCCTCTACGGTTTCCACGACTTCCTTCTCCGCGATCACGGAAAAATCACAGGTTTCCGGATTAATGTTCACTTTAATATTATCCGCTTTTCCGAAGTGGTTCTTGCAGGCCGTCAGCAGGGAATTTTCAATGGCCTCCAGCAGGACCTCCTTGCTGATGTTTTTTTCCTTTTCCAGCATTTCAAGTGCTAATAACAGTTCCTTATTCATGGTTATCCTCCTAAAGCCTCTACACATTTAAAAATCCAGAGCCAGACGAATCAGCGCAATGTCCGCTCTCTGAAAAGTCATCTGCGAACCATCCTCCATCCTAAGGGTAACCGACTCGTTGTCGTATGCATCCAGAACTCCGGTATACTCTTTGCTTTTGTTCAATGCCTTATAAAGACGGATCTCCACATCCCTTCCGATGCTTCTGGCAAAATCCTTTTCCTTTTTTAAAGGCCTTCCAAGACCGGGAGAACTTACTTCCAGAATATAACTCTCCTCAATAAAATCCTCTTTGTCCAGCCAGTCGCTGACTTTGCGGCTGATCACCTCGCAGTCATCTACCGCGATCCCGCCTTCCTTATCGATATAGGCCCGCAAATACCAGGTACCGGCCTCCCTGACAAACTCCACATCCACCAGTTCAAAACCGTGTTCTTCCATCAACGGCAGAAGGAACTTTTCCGTCCGCTGTACATAGGTCTCTCTCTTCGTCATGCTGTCACCACCTTCCTTTTCACCGTCGAAGCAGCATCCTGCCGGTCCTCGCGTCTGCATGCGCGGGCACGGCGGCCCCTGTCGGGCCTATCACGCAAATGAAGAGTGGACGTCACATCCACTCTTCATCATCCTGCCTCAATCTCAATATCACGGGTATCATACCATGATTCTACGTGAATTGCAAGTATTTTTTTGCCCGAAAGCTACATGTTCCAACCCGGTCCTGCCTGGATCTGATCGGCCGCGGACGTTTCTTCCGCGAAATCCGTATCTTCACCGGACGCATCGTCAGAAGACGTATCCTCCGCCGTCTCACCCTCTGATTCGGTCACGATCTGCGTGCAGGCGCCGGACGCGTCTGCCTGGTAGGCGGTGCCATTGTAATCAAGGACCGTATTTGCCGCCATCCGGCCGCTGTCCGCATCCAGATAATACAGGACGTCGTCAATGGTCTGCCAGCCGGTCTGCATCGCGCCGGTGCTGTCTAAGTAGTACCAGCTGCCGTCCAGGCTAAGCCAGCCGGTCTGCATCACGCCGCTCTCATTCAGATAATAGCGGACGCCGCCGATCTCCTGCCAGCCGGTCTGCATCGCGCCGGTGCTGTCTAAGTAGTACCAGCTGCCGTTCTGGCCAAGCCAGCCGGTCTGCATCACACCGCTCTCATCCAGATAGTAACGGCTTCCGTCAATTTCCTGCCAGCCGGTCTGCACCACACCGCTTTCGTTCATATAATACCAGTTTCCATCCGCCTGCGTCCATCCCACTGCCATGGAGCCATCGGTCCGGAAATAATACCGGATCCCATCCAGCTGCTGCCAGCCGGTAACCATGGCGCCGCTTAGGCTGAGGTAATACCGGATGCCGTCCAGCCCAAGCCAGCCCGTCTGCATCACACCGCTCTCATCCAGATAGTACCAGACGCCGTCGATATCCCGCCAGCCGGTCGACATCAGACCAGTGCTTCGGAAGTAATACCAGTTCCCTTCCAGCTCTTTCCAGCCTACGGCCATCTGCCCTGTCAATTCATCCAGATAATAGCTTCCTTCCGGCATGGTCATCCAGCCAAGAACAGGATTCCCGCTCTCGTTCATGTAGTACCAGCCCTCTCCGTCATCGATCCAGGTATCCTTCTGCATGACGTTGTTTTCATAATAGTAGCGGTTTCCGCTGATGGTCCGCCAGGTATTGTCCGGAATGATGCTGGTGTAGTCCTTGAAGAGGAAATCGATATCCACATCGCCGCTTACCCCGTTAATGGAACCGGTATTCGTCGCCTGCCACATGGACGGATTCTCGAAGGTATACATGGTATTATACCGGGCTACCCAGATATCGTAATCCAACGTAGTCAGGTCGATCTTATTGGTCAGCCAGTTTTCATTCGCGTATACGATCGGATAATATCCGGCGTCCTCGATCTTTTTGCAGAACGCGTTGATCACCTCGCTGACTTCGGATGGGGATAAGGTCCCTAACGTGTCATTATCCTCCGCGTCAAAGGCCACCGGATAAGAAATCGGATAATCCTTGATCAGTTCCAGGACAAAGTCCGCCTCCTGCTCCGCCATCTCAACGGACGTCGCGTAGGAATAAATATACGCACCGATCTCCAGCCCGGCCTCACTGGCCTTCTGGGCATTGACCGGGAAATAAGGGTCAACGTCGCCGCGGAAACGCGTTCCCAGCATGGCGAAGGAAACGTCATCCGCAGCCACCTGCTCCCAGTCGATATCCATCTTCCAGTACGACACGTCAATCCCCCTGGCGATCGCCCCGCCAATGACCGTCCCGTCCGCCATCTGATAATTGCCGTCTTCTCCTCTGGTCCACTCCGCCGCAGACACGGACAATGGCTGACTCAGCAAACAAAAGCATAAAAAACCGGCGCCAACCCGGAGCGCTCCCGCCGGTACCCGCACCGGGCCTATGGCCGCTTCGGTCGCAATGCGTTTTTTCTGTTTCATCAAGATCATTCAACTCCCTTTTGATAATTACTGATACGGTATCATCAGCAGTTTACCAGAATACCTGCCGCTCTGACAAGTGCACAGAACGGTCATATTCTTACGATTTCCTGAACCAGGACGATCCTTCATCCGCCAGGTCGCCGGCGCGCTGGCCTTGCTCTATCCTTCATGCCGGAAAATCTCCGGTTGGGAATTTCTTCTTGTGAACCGGCCAAAAAAATGGTAAAATACAGGTAACAGTCCAGGACGGCAGGGAAACCGGCGTTTCTTCCCCGGTGAGCCGGACCTGCTCTGCACAGAAATAACAAGGAGATGATGTGATGCCAAGACCTGGAGGAGGATATCATGGCCGCGGTCCTGGAATGGGTCCAGGCCCCGGAAGGATGCCGCATGGCGACCCGGGCATGCGGGGGCCGGGACCGATGGGCAGACCGCCTGTTCCGCCAAGACGTGGATGGGGCGGCGGACCGTACCGCAGAGGCGGCTGTCTGGGCTGTCTCTTTCCCTTTCTGATGGGAATCGGCGCCTTTGCCGCTCTGGCGGGGCTGATGATCAGTCTGATCGTGTAAAACAGGAAATGTTCCGGCGGCATGCCGCAGACTTTCGTCTGGGCGTGCCGTTTTTCCTTGCCGTTTGCGGGCGGCCATTCTCTTGACACTTTAATGCCCCTAAAATATAATGTAACTGTTTATTTTCGCGGGCAGTGATCCGGGGACAGTCCCCGTTTTATTCCGGCATCATGCTAAACCTGCGTCAGGGAGGAAACGAAATGAATATTGTACTGCAGAACCTCACAAAAGAATTCCCCGCCCGAGGCAAGAAAGGGGCCGGCAGTGTTCTGGCGGTAAATGATTTTTCCTGTCAGATTCCGGACGGTGAGCTGATGGGTCTGCTCGGCCCTTCCGGGTGCGGGAAAAGCACGACCTTGAACCTGTTGTGCGGATTGGAGCGTCCGACATCGGGAAAGATCTTTTTCGGCAGCGAGGATGTGACCGACCTGTCGCCCGAGCTGCGCGGCGTGGGTATGGTCTTCCAGAATTATGCCCTTTATCCTCATCTGAGTGTACGCCAGAACATCCGTTTTCCCCTTGAGAATCTCAGGGGCGCCGACCGCCTCTCCAAGGAAGAGATGGAAAAGCGGGTAATGGATACCGCACACCTGGTACAGATCGATGAACTGATGGAGCGTAAGCCCGGCGAGCTGTCCGGCGGCCAGCAGCAGCGCGTGGCCATTGCCCGCGCTCTGGTAAAGTTCCCGCGCGTCCTGCTTCTTGACGAACCGCTCTCGAACCTGGATGCCCGTCTGCGTCTTAAGACCCGGGAAGAGATCCGCAAGATCCAGAAACGGACCGGGATCACCACCGTGTTCGTCACCCATGACCAGGACGAGGCGATGAGCATCTGCGACCGGATCGCCGTCATGAAGAGCGGGATCCTGATGCAGCAGGGGAAACCGCAGGAGGTGTATGACCATCCGGCCAATCTGTTCGTCGCCCGGTTTCTGGGAACGCCGCCCATCAATGTCTTTTACGGGACCGTAAAAAACCAGACTCTGTATATCGGTGCGGATCCGGTGCTGTCCGTGCCCGGCGCGACTGACCAGGAAGTATGGGCCGGCATCCGCCCGGAAGGTTTCATTCTGCGCCCGGACGGTCCCCTGGAATGTCGGATGAACCATGTCGAAGTCATGGGACGGGATGTCAGCATCATTTCTTCGCACAGCGCCTGCACAGACGGGACCGTCCGCTCCATCATCAGCGCGGAAACAGCCGTCGATGCCGCCGCGAAGACGGTGCGTTTTGCTCTGAAGCCGGATAAGGTCTTCCTTTTCCATAAGAAAACGGAAGCCGTTATTCCCGTTCCAGGAGAAAGGAAGGCGCCATGAAGCACACTCGCTGGAAAGCCTGGCTGTATCTTCTGCCGGCTCTCCTTTTTTTGATCGTTTTTCTGATCTATCCGCTGATCGACGTGCTGATCTATTCTGCAGAGGAAGGATATAATTTCGCGTCTCAGACGTATTTCGGCGTGGGCACCTATAACTTTTCCTATGTGCTCCACGACCCCTACTTTCTTCAGGCCCTGAAAAACACCGTCATCCTGGTGGTGATCACCGTGCCCCTCTCCACCGTACTGGCGATCCTGATCTCTGCCGGATTAAGCTCGATCCGCGCCCTGCGCGATCTTCTGCAGACCATCTATTTCCTGCCCTACGTGACCAACACCCTGGCTGTCGGTCTGGTCTTTATGATCCTGTTCCAGAAGACGGAATATACGGACGGCCTGGCCAATATGGTGATCCGGCTCTTCGGCGGCAATTCCGTGGATTTTATCGACGGTCCCTACTGGGCAAAAATGTTTGTCCTATGCTTTTACACCATCTGGACCGTCATGCCCTTTAAGATCCTGGTGCTGACCAGTGCCCTGGCCGCGGTCAATCCCGATTACTACAGGGCCGCGCAGGTGGACGGGACGCCAAAGCTGCGCGTCTTCACAAAGATCACCTTGCCTTTGATCTCCCCGATGATCTTTTATCTGGTGATCACCGGCTTCATCGGCGCCTTCAAGGCCTACAGCGACGCGGTGGCGCTTTTTGGAACCGACTTAAACGCTGCCGGGATGAACACTCTTGTTGGCTATGTCTATGATATGCTGTATGGCGACAGCGGAGGATACCCTTCCTATGCATCGGCAGCGGCGATCATCCTGTTTGCCATCATACTCACGGTCACCTGCATTAACCTTCTGGTCAGCAGACAAAAGAAAGGCTGAACGAAACATGGAACACTCTGTCGATTATGAAACCTTGCAAAAGAAAGCCGACAGGCGCGCGCGGATCCGGCGGATCGTTATCGGTTTTTTTCTGACGCTGTGGGCCCTGATCGTGCTCTTCCCATTTTACTGGATGGTACTGACCTCGGTAAAAAGCTACAGCGCGTATAACGCGGAGTATGTGCCCACTCTGTTTACGCTCTCCCCCACCATGCAGAATTACATCGATGCCTTCACCACGGTGTCCCTCGTCAGCTATCTGTGGAATACGCTGATCTTTACAGTGACCACGACATTCCTGATGGTGATCGTCAGCGTCCTGGCCGCGTATGCCTTTGCCCGGCTGGAGTTTGCGGGGAAGAACCTGGTTTTTACCCTCTTCCTCTCCCTGATGATGATCCCCAGCGAGCTGGTCGTCATCACGAATTTTGTCACGATCACCAATCTGGGGCTGCGCAACACCTTCACCGGACTTGTGCTTCCCTCCGTGACATCGGTCTTTTATATCTATCTGCTGAAGGAAAATTTCGAGCAGGTGCCGGACGAGCTGTACCGTGCAGCCAAGGTAGACGGGACCTCGGACTTTAAATATCTGTGGAAAGTCATGATCCCCATCTGCCGTCCCACCATCGTGACCATCACGATCTTAAAGGTGATCGAATGCTGGAATTCCTACGTATGGCCCCGGCTGATCACCGACGATCCGGCCTATTATCTGGTATCCAACGGCATCCAGGAGATCCGGGAAAACGGCTTCGGACGGGAAAACATTCCCGCGATGATGGCTGCTGTCGTCGTCATCTCCGTCCCCCTGATCCTGCTGTTCCTGGTTTTCCGGAAAAAGATCATGGCCGGCGTATCGAGAGGAGGCCTGAAAGGATGAACCGTCAAAAAAGCCGAGCACACTTTCCGCGCGCTTTCCTGCTTGGCCTGCTGGCCTGCTGCCTGTTTCTGACCAGCTGCCATGGACAGCGCGAACAGGCCGCGTTCACGGTCCCGGAAGAGTTTGACACTTCGCGGGATTACGAAATTACCTTCTGGGCCAAAAACGACACCAACAAGAACCAGACCGATATTTACCGTCAGGCGATCGCGAATTTTCAGGAACTGTATCCGAATATTACTGTGACTCTGCGGCTTTATACCGACTACACGGACATTTACAATGATGTGATCACCAATATCTCCACGGGGACCACCCCGAATGTATGCATCACCTACCCTGATCATATCGCCACCTATCTGACCGGCAGCGAAGTAGTCGTCCCTCTGGATGATCTTTTCGCGGATGAGGCATACGGCCTTGGCGGAAGCAAACTTCTGTTTGACTCACCAGAACAGTCTCAGATCGTGCCCCAGTTCCTGGAAGAATGCCGGATCAGCGGGCAATACTACGCGCTTCCCTTTATGCGCTCGACGGAAGCCTGCTACATCAATGTGGACTATGTGGAAGCGCTGGGCTATACGCTGCCCGAGACCCTGACCTGGGATTTTATCTGGGAAGTTTCCGAGGCCGCGACCGAAAAAAACGCGGACGGCACCTACCTCCTCAACGGCCAGGAGGTACTGATCCCCTTCATTTACAAGTCCACCGATAATATGATGATCCAGATGCTGAAGCAGCAGGGCGCCGGCTATGCCACCGATACGGGCGAGGTGGAGATCTTTAACGAAACCACCAGGGAAATCCTCTGCACGATCGCGGAACACACGGCAAACGGCGCGTTTTCTACCTTTAAGATCTCCGGCTATCCGGCCAATTTCCTGAACGCCGGGCAGTGCGTCTTCGCGATCGACTCCACCGCGGGTTCGACCTGGATGGGAAGCGACGCGCCGTTGATGGACATTGCCGAGGAATCGGTAGTGCAGTTTAGGACCGCAGTGATGACTGTACCGCAGTACGATCCCGATCAGCCGCAGATGATCTCCCAGGGGCCTTCGATCTGCATCTTTAACAAGGAAGATCCCCAGGAAGTCCTGGCATCCTGGCTTTTTGCCCAGTATCTGTTAAGCAACCCGGTCCAGGTCGCCTATGCCCAGACCGAGGGCTATGTGCCGGTTACCACGATCGCGCAGGAATCGGCGGAATACCAGGAATACCTCTCCCTCGCGGGGACAGACAATTCCACCTACTATGACGTCAAGATCCAGGCATCCCGCCTCCTGCTGGAGCATGCGGAGGATACCTTTATCACGCCTGTATTCAACGGTTCCGCCTCCCTGCGCAGCGCAGCAGGGCAGCTGATCGAAGAAGTCACAAAATCCGTCCGTCGCAGGCAGACCGTGGATGATGATTATCTGGTGGAGCTGCGCAGCAATATCACCTCCCTCTATCATTTGGATGAGTATGATACGATGAGCGAACAAAAGACCGATCTTGGCCCCCTTCCCCTGGCCTCCAGGATCCTGTTGGGAACGCTGGCGGCGGTCTGGCTCCTTCTCATCGGCTACGGGATTTCATCAAAATTTACAAAAAGGAATTGATTTTCTGGTGATTTCGACTATAATAAATTTGTCCGGCCAAAAACCGGAACGATTTATCTTTACACACTTCCAGAGTGTATGCGGCGTACCTACGCCGGGAAAGGAAATGCATGATGAAAAAGAGACTTTCGATGGTATTGGTTCTTTCAGCAGCAGCGGCCTTGGCGCTGTCCGGCTGCGGCGGATCCGGCAGTACATCCACCACAGCGGCAGAAACCGAGGCAGCAGAAACCGAGGCGGCAGAAGAGGAGACGGTCGAGGCTGAAGAAGAGGAAGATGAGGAAGATGAGGAAGAACTGATCGACGAGGCCGATGAGGAGTTAGAGGTATTAAGCTACTCCGAATATATGGACGCATTGATCGATGACGAAGTCACGATCGAGGCTTACGTACAGGCCAAGCAGGCTCTGACAGAGGAGGATGAGGTCAGTGTTTACGCCCAGGATCTGGACGGCGGCTACTTCATCTACAACATGGCCTGCGCCGAGGATGAGTATGATCTGCTGCAGCCGGGAACCAAGATCCAGGTCAACGGCTACAAGGCAGAGTGGTCCGGCGAGATTGAGATCGTAGACGCGGTCTTCAAGGTACTTGATGGAGAGGATACCTACATCGCCGACGCGATGGATGTGACCGATCTGTTGGGCACGGATGATCTGATCGACTACCAGAATCAGTTTGTGGCCTTTACCGGAATGACGGTAGAAGCTGCCGGACAGGATGACGACGGCGAAGACGTAGCCTTCCTGTACAACTGGGACGGCTCCGGCTCCGAGGGCGACGACCTGTATTTTAATGTTTCTTACAACGGTGAGTCCTATACCTTCACCGTTGAGTCCAACCTCTGCGACAGTTCTACCGATGTTTATACCGCAGTACAGAACCTTGAGATTGGCCAGACCATTGACCTGGAAGGCTTCCTCTACTGGTATGAGGGTGTAAATCCCCACATTACTTCCGTAACCGTGGTCGATTAATTTTCCCCTGACGCAGTCAAGCCCTGTCGGAATCGATTCATTTCCGACAGGGCTTTTCGTT
>CAYRMW010000039.1:0-23437 GCA_964425595.1 uncultured Lachnospiraceae bacterium | reverse complement strand
TAGTTGACACTTTGTCCGTCAGCTGCCCTATCTATAGAACACAGTATAGCATAATAACCGTTAAAAAAAGCATTTCACCACAGATCATTCTCATTGTTTTTTAACGTTAGTGCGGATGTGCTTATGTATAATCCGACAAGACGCGTCACCGGCGCGTCTTGCTGGATACTTCGTAATCCGACAGGACGCGTCACCGGCGCGTCTTGCTGGATACTTCGTAAAAAGAGAGCTGCGAAAAAATGATTTCTCATTTTTCACAGCCCCTCTCATTTCAGATCTTTGGCCGATCGTATCTCACTGCGCCTTTTTTCTTTTTCACGAACTCTGCGCTGATGGCATTGAACAAGGCAAAAACCAATCGCAACCGATTTCTGTCAGTCTCTTTCCTTTTCTGCCTCCTCACCCCAGGCGACCGCGCAGCGGACGGCGCGCTTCCATCCCCGCAGCAGGGACTTCCTTTTATCCTCTTCCATCTGATTCTGAAAGACCCGGGAGATCTTCCAGTTTTGCCGGATATCCTCCGTATTCTCCCAGTATCCCGTTGCCAGGCCGGCCAGATAAGCCGCGCCGAGGGCCGTCGTTTCGATGCAGTCCGGGCGGACGATCTCCGTTTCCAGGATATCCGCCTGGAACTGCATCAGGAAGTCGTTGGCGCAGGCGCCGCCATCCACCTTCAGCTGCTTCAGGGCGATCCCGGAATCCTGCTTCATGGCCTCCACCAGCTCCCAGACCTGGTACGCCATGGACTCGATCACCGCGCGGATAAACTGTTCCTTGCTGGTGCCCCGCGTCAGCCCGGTCACCATGCCTCTGGCGTAGGGATTCCAGTGAGGCGCTCCCAGCCCGGCAAAGGCCGGCACCACGTATACTCCGCCGGTATCTTCCGCCTCCAGGCAATAGTGCTCCGTCTGCGCCGCGGTCCGCACCATCCGCATCTCGTCGCGCAGCCACTGCACCGCTGCCCCGGCCACGAACACGCTTCCCTCCAGGGCATACTGGATCTCTTTTTCGGTGCTGGCAGCGATCGTCGTCAGCAGGCCGTGTTCGGAATGTACGGCCTGGCTCCCGGTGTTCATCAGCAGGAAGCAGCCGGTCCCATACGTATTCTTCATCTCGCCCGGCGCAAAGCAGCACTGGCCAAACAGGGCCGCCTGCTGGTCTCCGGCCGCTCCTGCGATGGGGATCCTGGCGCCCAGGACCACCGAAGAGGTATAGCCGTAAATACAGGAGGACGGTTTTACCTCCGGCAGCATACTCTCCGGAATGCCGAACCAGCTCAGGATCTCCTGATCCCAACATTTGCGATGAATATCAAAAAGCATGGTGCGCGACGCGTTGGTATAATCCGTCACGTGGACCGCGCCGTAAGTCAGATTCCAGATCAGCCAGCTGTCCACCGTGCCAAAGAGAAGCTCACCCCGCTCCGCTCTCTCTCTGGCGCCTTCCACATGGTCCAGGATCCATTCGATCTTGCTTCCGGAAAAATACGCGTCCGGGATCAGACCGGTCCTGGCTGCGATAATTTCCGCCCGCCCATCCGCCTTTAACTCCTCGATCCGGTCCGCCGTCCTCCGGCACTGCCAGACGATGGCATGATAGACCGGCTGACCGGTCTTTTTATCCCAGACGATCGTTGTCTCTCTCTGGTTCGTGATGCCAATGGCCTCGATGTCGTTCCATCCCGCGCCGATCTTTCCCATGGCCTCTCCGATCACCGCCAGCTGCGACGACCAGATTTCCATGGGATCATGCTCCACCCATCCCGGCTGCGGATAGATCTGCGTGAATTCTTTCTGCGCCACGCTACACATCTGTCCCTGCCGGTCAAACAAAATACATCGGGAACTGGTCGTTCCCTGATCCAGTGCGATCACATACTTCTGCATCTGTCTTCTCCTTTCGCCCATTCCATACATTCCTACTGCCACTACCCATTATACTATACCCGGACTGCTTCTCCAATCCCCTCGCTGAAGGTCGGATGGGGATAGACCACCTTTTCCATATCCTCAAGCGTCAGGTGATTGGCGATCGCCTGTGTAAACTGACTGATCATGTCTGTGGCCCTGGCGCACATCATCTGCGCCCCCAGGACGCGTCTGCTTTCCCTGTCTGCCACCACCTTGATCACGCCGCGCTCCTGAAGGGTGAGGACGGATTTCCCGTTGGCCGACATGGGATATTTTTTCGTGATCACCGGGATCCCCTGTTCTTTGGCCTCATCCACGGAAAGCCCCACGCATCCGATCTCCGGACTGGTATATACGCAGGAGGGGATAAGATCCGCGCGGATATCCGAAGCCGCTCCCGCCATATGGGCCGCGGCAATCCGTCCCTGCGCCGATGCGGCGTGGGCGAGCTGGATGCCGCCAATGACGTCCCCCACCGCGTACACGCCAGCCAGGCTCGTCTCATAACACGCGTCCACTAAAATCCTTCCATGGTCTGTTTTGATCGCCTTTACCTGCGGACTGCTCTCCTGCGCAAACAGCCCATCCGTCCGTGGTTTTCTGCCTGTGGCAATCAGGATGGCGTCCGCTTTGATCCTTTCCCGGCTCTCCTTTTCCGTAAAGCAGCAGGCCAGCCCCATCTCCTCCGCCTCGATCTTTTCCACCCGGGCCCCCGTGCGGATATCCGCGCCCCGTTTCTTTAAGATCATTTTCAGGTTCTGGCCGATCTCCCGGTCCATCCCCGGCAGAATCCGGTCCATGGCCTCGATCACCGTCACCCGCTGCCCGAGGCTGCTGTAAATGGAAGCAAATTCCATGCCGATCACGCCGCCTCCGATGATGAGCAGATGAGAAAAAAGTTCTCTCTTTTCCAAAAGCCCGTCGCTGGTAAGCACGCCGGGCAGATCGACGCCGGGTATGGGCGGGCAGGAGGGAACGGAGCCCGTGGCGATCAGGATATGCGCCGTGTGCAGGATCTGCGTTTTTCCCGTGTCGTCCACCCTGACCACCCCCTGATCCAGGATACTTCCGTTCCCGGTAAACACGGTGACTTTGTTCATCTTCATCAGGGATGCCGTGCCCTTTTGCAGCTGCTCCACCACCTCTTTTTTCCTGTTGTACAAGGCCTCCATGGATAACGTGCAGCCGTCCGCCGCAAGCCCGAGCTTCTCCCCCTGGCGCAGGGTATGAAAAAGTTCCGCCGTGTGAAGCAGGGTTTTGGTGGGGATGCATCCCCGGTTCAGGCAGGTTCCGCCGAGCGCCTCTCTTTCCACCAGCGCGGTGCGAAGCCCTCGCCTTGCCGCTTCGATCGCGGCCTCATATCCTCCGGGGCCGCCTCCAATCACTACCAGATCCCAGCTGTTCTTTTTCTCTTCCACCGGTCTGTCCTCCTTCTCCTGTCTCTGTCCTCAGAACGTGTCCGAAGACTGCGTTCCAGGCGTCACGCCATGGCGTTTCGCACCAGCTGCCTGATGTCTTCTTCCATCTGGTTTCCCATGGCCGTCTCTTCTCCCGCGTCCCGTACAGCCCGCACCACCCGTGCTTCCATCTCTCCGGCCCGGTACGGGCTTCCTTCCAGCGCGCGCGCAAGCGCGGGCGCCAGTTCCTGGTCCATGGCATCGGAAAATACCTGAACCTGCGCGATCCGGCCCCCGTTCACCGCGAGCTGTATCTGTATGCCGCCCCAGGAATACCGCCCGCCAATCTCCCGGGTAAACGGGATCCGCCGGCCGTATTTCCACTCCCAGGAAGCAAAGCGCTCCCGCAGGGCAGTGATCTGCTCTGCGGGGAGCGATTCCTCCCGCATTTGCTCCGGCTGTTTTCCGTAGACCTGCGCAAAAGCCTGGATCAGATATTCTTTCATGCACGCCACAGTCAGTCCCGGACAGTACACATCCAGGTTAGTCACCCGGGATCTGACCGAAGACACGCCCTTGGACGCCAGCTTTTCCCGGGACACGTTCAGATACCGGGCCATCGCTTCCCTGTCCGCGTGGATCATCAGCGTTCCATGGTGGCAGCAGCGGCTGCCCATCCGGTTAAACGCATTTCCCGAAAATTTTTTCCCGTCCACCGTAAGATCATTCCGCCCGGTCTTTTCCGCCCGGATACCTGCCATGCTGACAGCCTCCAAAATCACATCCAGCTGCCGGTCCACCTGGTAATCTTCCTGATCTGCGATAAAGCTGAAATTTAGATTTCCCAGATCATGAAACACCGCGCCGCCGCCGGAAGGGCGCCTGGCCAGGAACCCGCCGTCCCGTTCCAGCTCTTCTACTCTGCACTCCTTCCAGCAATTTTGATTCCTTCCGATCACCACCGTCCGGCGGTTCTGCCACAAAAAGAGGATACAGGCCCCCGCAGGGCCATGGAGGGTAAGATATTCCTCCATGGCCAGATTTTTATCCGGTTCCGTATTCTCTGTCTCTATCCAAAGAAGCCGGTCGATCAATCTGCACTCTCCTTCCAGTGATAGCGAAGCACCGGCTTTCTGGCCGCCGTCACTTCATCCGGCCGGCCGATGGGCGTCTGATAGGGCGCTCCGTGAAGGGCCTCGGGTTCTTTTGCCGCTTTCTGATAAATCTCGTGGAGAGCCTCCACTGCCTGGTCCAGGGTTTCTTTTGGTTCCGTCTCCGTGGGTTCCACCATCAGCGCCTCATGGACGATCAGCGGGAAATACATGGTCGGCGGATGGATCCCATAGTCCAGCATGGACTTGGCGATGTCCATGGCCGTCACGCCCGACTTCTTTTTCAGTCCTTCCAGCGTCATGACAAACTCGTGCATACACGGGCCCGGATAGGCCATCTCGTATACATCCGACAGCTTCGCTTTCATATAATTGGCATTGAGCACCGCATTTTTCGCGGCCTCGGGGATTCCCTCTCTCCCCAGGGTCAGGATATAGGCAAGCGCTTTTACCACCACCAGGAAATTCCCGTAAAACATCTTTACCGCGCCGATGGACTGTTCCGGCGTTTCCATGCGATAGCGCGCCTCTCCCTCCTGCGCTTCCTTCACCACGCGCGCGCCGGGCAGAGCCTGCGCCAGAAAGGCCTTGCATCCCACCGGCCCGCTTCCCGGCCCGCCGCCCCCGTGCGGCGTGGAAAAGGTTTTGTGGAGGTTTAAATGCACCACATCAAATCCCATATCTCCCGGTCTCGCGATGCCCATGACCGCGTTTAAGTTCGCCCCGTCGTAATAGCACAGCCCTCCTGCCTCATGGACGATCCGGGTGATCTCCAGGATATGCTGATCGAAGAGTCCGACGGTGTTTGGATTGGTCAGCATCAGCCCCGCCGTGTCCTCGCCCACGGCAGCCTTAAGCTTTTCCAGATCTACGCATCCGTCTTCCCCGGAGGGGATGCTGACCACCATATAGCCGCACATGGCGGCGCTGGCCGGGTTGGTCCCATGGGCGGAATCCGGTACAATGATCTTTTTTCTCTTCGTATCACCCCGGCGCTCATGCCACGCCTTGATCAGCAAAAGCCCGGTAAATTCTCCGTGGGCGCCTGCCGCGGGCTGGAAAGACATCGCATCCATCCCGGTGATCTCGCACAGATGGCGCTCCGCCAGATATAAGATCTCCAGACAGCCCTGGCAGGTCTCCTCCGGCTGAAGGGGATGGACGTTCACAAATCCGGGAAGCACGGCGACGGCCTCATTGACCTTGGGGTTATATTTCATCGTACAGGAGCCAAGCGGATAAAATCCGTCATTGACCCCATGGGTGCGCTTTGCCAGCTCCGTATAATGGCGGCTGATCTCGGTTTCCGACATCTGGGGAAGTCGCGGCTTCTTCGCCCGCCTGACGGCCTCGCCAGGTACAGCTTCCGGCACATCCAATGGGGCGAGGATCTCCATTTTCCGCCCCTCGTGTCCTTTTTCAAATACCAGTTTCATCTTCTCTTCACCTCCCGTCTTCCTTTTTCTCTCCGCTCAGGTCCCTGTCTTCCCGCAGGGCCGCAAGCGTCCCTTTGACGACAGCCGCCGCCTGATCCATCTCTTCTTTGGTGTTCATCTCTGTCGCGCACCAGAGGATCTCCCCATTTCCGAGGGGAAGCCCGCCCAGGATCCCCTTCTCCTCAAGCGCCCAGAGGATCCGGTTTCCCGCCTCCGTCCGCGCACCGGCCGCATCCGGCACATCCTGATCCGGCGCCGGCAGCGTGGTCACGAATTCATGGAAATATTCTCCGTCATATTTCAGGGAAAGCCCGGCATCCCGCAACTTTTCCCGAAAATACGCGGCCTTGGCGATACACTGCCGCGCTGCCTCTGCCATGCCCTCAGCACCCATCGCCGTCATGTAGACGCCGGCGCGCAGGGCGCACAGCGCCTGGTTGGAGCAGATGTTGGAGCTGGCCTTCTCCCTCCGAATGTGCTGCTCCCTGGCCTGAAGGGTGAGCACAAACGCCCGCTCTCCCCGGCTGTCCTTTGTCTCCCCCACAATACGCCCCGGAAGCTTGCGCATCATCTCGCTCCGGGCCGCCATAAATCCCAGGTAGGGGCCGCCATACGCCAACGGCATGCCAAGCGGCTGGCCGTCGCCCACCGCGATGTCCGCGCCGTACTCCCCCGGGGTCTTCAGCACGCCGAGCGCGATCGGATTGCACCCCATGATGAATTTCGCTCCGGCCCCGTGGATGATGCCCTCCAGCTTTTCTCCCGCCTCGATCAGTCCGTAGTAGTTTGGCTGCTGGATATAGACACAGGCTGCCTGCCCGTCCTGCGCAAGCATCCGCTCCAGCGCCTGCAGATCCGTCGTTCCGTCTTTTTCCGGGACCATGACCACAGGAGCCCCGCTGCCAAAGCAGTAGGTCCGGATCACCTGGATCACCTGCGGGTTCGCCGTCTCCGAGATAAAGACCGTGACGCGTTTTCTGTCCCTGCACATGGCCGCCGCCTCCGCAGCCGCAGTGGCCCCGTCATACACCGACGCATTGGCCGCATCCATCCCCGTAAGCTCGCAGATCATGGTCTGGTATTCAAAAATCGTCTGGAGGATGCCCTGGCTGATCTCCGCCTGGTAAGGCGTATAAGCCGTGACAAATTCCTCTTTGGAGGCTACGCTGTCCACAATGGCCGGGATGTAATGATGATAGGCTCCCGCTCCGCGGAAAATGTGGCGAAATGTCGTATTCTTCTCCGCGATCGCCTCCATCTTACGGTAAACGCCCTGCTCTCCCATGCCATCGGGAAGATCTAATCCCGCAGTAAACCGCACTTCCTGCGGAATCTGCGAAAACATCTCCTCAAAGCAGGCAAAACCGGCCTCCCGGAGCATTTCCTCCTGTTCACTTTTTGTGTTCGGAACATAGCTGCCCATGTCCTCACCTCCTGCTCTATTCATCCAGATTGTTCACGTATTCCTCATATTCTCCGGCGCTCAGCAGTTCCGTCTGCTCATCCGCATCTTCCACCTCGGCAAACCAGGCGCCGTAAGGATCCTGATTGATGGATTCCGGCGCGTCCATAAGCGCCTCATTGACCCGGCTCACCCGGCCGCTCACCGGGCAGTATACATCGGAAACGGCCTTTACGGATTCCACATCCGCAAATACCTCTCCGGCCTGCACCTCATCGCCCTCCTGGGGCAGATTGACAAATACCAGATCGCCCAGCGCATCCTGCGCGTAGTCGCTTAAGCCAACCAGGGCCTTTCCGCCCTCTTCAAATTTGACCCACTCATGAGACTTTGTGTACTTTAATTCCTGCGGAAATTTCATTTCGCGTCCTCCTCTGACCTTTTCTCGTGATTCATGTTCTCTTATAAAACGGCAGCGCAACGACCTGGGCTTCCACCATCCTGCCCCGCACATCCACCTCAACGGTGGTGCCCGGCTCTTTGCAGGAGATATCCAGCAGGGCCATGGCAACCGGATAACCCAAGTATGGGCAGTGCGTCCCCGAAGTGGTCATTCCCACCGGCTTTCCTTCCCTGTACACCGTCTGGTGCTCCCGGATGATGCCCCGCCCGGTGACCTTTAAGCCCACGCGCCTTCTGGTCAGGGGGCCTCGATCCTCCATGGCCTTTTTCCCGATGAAGTCCTCCTTGTCCATCTTCACGAAGATCCCCAGCCCCGCCTCCTTCGGCGTAATGGTGTCATCCATCTCATGGCCGTAAAGGGGCATGGCCGCTTCCAGGCGCAGGGTATCCCGGGCGCCCAGACCGCAGGGCAGCAGCCCCTCTTCCTTTCCCGCGTCCATAAGCATCTCCCAGACCGCGGGCGCATCGTCCGGCGCGCAGTAGATCTCCACGCCATCCTCACCGGTATAGCCGGTCTTTGAGATCATGCAGGGGATGCTGCCGATGGTACAGTGAAATTTGCAGGTATAATATTTCTGCGGAATATCTTCATCGTTCACCAGCTTGCGCAGGATCTCCAGCGCCTTTGGTCCCTGCAGCGCCAGCTGCGCAACGCGGTCTGAAATATCCTCAAAGATCACCTCGCCAAACTGATGGGCTTTCATCCAGGCATAGTCCTTCTCCTTGTTTGCCGCGTTCACGACAATAAAATAAGAATCATCCTTCTCCTTATAGACGATCAGATCATCCACTACGCCCCCGTCCGCATTGCACATGGGACTGTAGCGCGCCTGTCCGTCTGCCATCACCGTGTAATCGTTTGTGAGGAGCATATTCAGATTTTTGCGGGCATCCGGGCCCTTGCAGAGGATCTCCCCCATGTGCGATACGTCAAACAGCCCGCAGGCCGTCCGGACCGCCATATGTTCCTTCACGACTCCCGCCTCGTACTGTACAGGCAGGAGATATCCGGCAAAGGGAACGATCTTTCCCTTGTACTTCCGGTGCGTCTCGTAGAGCGGTGTCTTTCGCTCCGCTGTCTCAGCCATATGATTCCCTCCTTCATGCTGTGATCATGCATAGAATCCGACAAGACGCGTCACCGGCGCGTCTTGCTGGATACTTCGTAAATAAGAAAAAGCGCATGGGCATACAAATCGTGTCCATGCGCTCTGTCTTTGTACCTGAAAGATTTAGCTTCGTCGGTGCATCTTTGCTTTCCAGAGTTTCGTACGGTATCCGGTCCTTTTGCCTGAGAGTTCTCCGCATCCCCTTCGGCGCCGCGCGTCTGTCCGCCGGTCTCTCCCGAATCCATCATCCGAATGTATTTTATTTTCAGCAAACGGGCTATCTCTTCCGTTTCTTTCTGGTTTCATACTACCATAGCTTCGTTTTTCCGTCAACATTTATCCGAAATGCCGTTTCTTTTGGCGGCTTTGTTTTCGCGGTAGCTTTTTATCATCAAATCGTGTATACTGTTCTCTGAGAAACGCGGAAACGGGACCGGAGATGATCGGTCCGGCAGCGAACGGCGGTCCGCGGAGACGTCCGGCCGCGCGCTACTCCTCCTCTTCGACCGGCACGATGCCCAGGCGCTCCTCCATCTTAAGGTCACGGTTCAGCTGCTGATAAAGGATCTGTGTGCTCACCAGAGCCGGGAACCAGAGCCCCAGGATGATCAGGAGCATCGTACTGTAGGGAAACAGAAAGAGCAGCACCCCCCAGTAAAGCGCCTGCACCAGCACCGCCAGCAGCGTCCTGACCGGATGACGGAGGATCATTAACAGGGAATTGTAGATGATCGCGGCGATGCGCAGATCCAGAAAGACCCGCTGCGGCCACAGATAGGTAAAGATCGCTGCCGCCACCACGGCGGCGAACACCGTACTGGCCAGCATGGCCGGAGGCAGGGCCAGCCCGTTCCCCAGCCGGCAGAGTACGTGAAGTACCAGGGCGATCAGCGTGCCCTCCAGCGCGCCGGGCAGCAGGTTGTCCTTCCAGTCGCGCTTCCAGACGAAGCGATACCGTTTCCACCAGCCTCCGGATGAGTCGCGCATGGCGTTCAGGATCCCGTCCATCATCGCGCCGTAGCAGGTGCCGGACAACGCGCCGCCCACGATTCCGGAAAGCAGCAGCCAGATCGGCTGCCCTCCGTCCATGACGCCGATGGACATGCCGAGTGCCCCGGGGATCAGGCTGAGCAGGCACAGCAGGTTCGAGACGAGAAAACGCGCCAGGTTGTCCATACACAGTTCCCAGGTCCGGCTGAGTCCTTTGGTCTTGATCACCGGTCCGGAGACCGTTCCGCCCATGTGATTAAAGTCTTGTCCAAAAATCATTCTGACTGATTCGCTCCTTTTCTCTCTGACGGCCGCGCATGGCCGCAGGTTTTCCGTTCTGTCCCGCCCGCCGCCCTGCGCCGGAACGCGGGCCGCAGACAGGAGGTACTGATATTGCATAGAAAAAAATACCGCTCGTTTTCCCACTGGTTCAGTTATAACTGGGGCTGGCTCATCGCGGCCGGTGTGATCGCGCTGCTCGCGCTGTATTTTGGCGACGGCCGGATCCCCGGAGAGGAGGACGGCTATGAAGCCGCCCATTGGGAAAAGATGTGCGTCGCCTGGACCTGTCCGGGCCTGGACCGCGAGCCGGTCTACCTGGCGCGCCGGGTAAATTTTGCACAAAAAGGAAGATCGATATGATTGAGACACTTCACGGCACCCGGGAAACGGTCAATTACACCAACTCCCGCATCGTGCGTTTTTACCGAAACACCAACGATGAATGTTTCCCGCCCCACTGGCACAAGGCAGGAGAGATCATCGCTCCCCTCGTCAATACGTATGAGGTCTCCGTCGGCGGCGATGTGCTCACGCTCTGTCCCGGCGACGTCCTCATCATCGCTTCAACCGAGCTGCATTCCATCCGCGCGCCGAAAAGCGGAGAGCGGTACATCCTCAACTACACGCTGGAGCGTTTCAGCTCCATTCTGGATCTGAACGCCCTGTTTCCCGCCATGCTCCCCTACCGCCTCCTGCGCGCCAGCCAGACGCCGCTGCATGACAACGAGCTTATAACGGTGCTGGAACAGATCGAGAAAGAATACAACGGCGAAGACGCCTATCGCGACGGCGAGATCTACGCCCTGCTGCTGCACTTTTTCGTCCTGGTCGGACGCGGGGAGCATGACCATAAGCAGATACAGGACGCCAGTCCCTCGTCCCGCCAGAAAGAGTACACCGAGCGGTTCCACACCGTGTGCAATTATATCCAGGAACACTGCACGGAAAATCTCTCACTGGAGCAGATTTCCGAATACGCGGGCTTCAGCAAGTACTACTTCGCCCGCATGTTCAAGGAATTCACCGGCACGACCTGCCACGACTACCTCACGCTCAGCCGCATCCGCTGGGCGCAGCATCTGCTGGCGGATTTTTCCCTGTCCATCACGGAGATCTCCCTGCGCTCCGGCTTTAACTCTCTGGCCACCTTCAACCGGAGCTTCAAAAACCAGATCGGCTGCACGCCGTCCGAGTACCGCAAGCTGAATACCGATCTGGCCTCCTCTCACGAGGTGTCCGCTCAGAGGTAAATCTTACGTCCGTGCGCGTCAGGTATGCCGCTCTTGCGGTAGAAGTAGGTATTGATCACATCGCGCCACTCGCAGGCGTGCGCCTTCTGATGGGCCAGCCGCTCATGCAGACGCCGGTAGACCTCCGGATCCAGACGGTCAGCGATCGACTCGATCAGATCGTAAAATCTCGCCGCCTCCTGCGCGCCGTGGAAATGGGTATCATAGATATGCTGGATCACCGTCTTCCCGCTCTTGAGCACATAGGTGTAGGGCAGGTGATGGAAGAAGAGCACCAGCTCATCCGGGCAGGTCTCCAGATTCTCATACTGACTGGCCAGCGGCTCATTGTACTGCCGGCAGTAGCCGGTGCCGGCGCTGGTGCGGTCCACGCCGATCCCGTCCCGGTCCGCGCGGTGATAGGTTCCCCAGCGGTCATACTCGTAGCCGTCCACATTCGGTCCGTAGTGGTGATTGGGGTTGCACATCCAGCCGATGCCAAGCGGCGCGTTATAGCTTTCGTAGGCCGGCCAGGAGGCCATCAAAATCTCGCAGATCACGGACTCTGCCTCGGGATCATGCCCGAAGGTCAGGCGCGTCCACTCACGCGCGATCTCCTCGCCGGTCAGACCGGTCTGATAGCTCAGGCGGCCGACGCCGTAGAGATTCGCGGCGGCAAGATCATGTCCGGTCCAGTTGGGGTCATCGCCGGTATTGGCTACCGCCGCCATGCCGCAGCGGACATTGCCGTAGCTGCGTCCGCTGACCAGATCAGCCACGGTGGACGGACCGTCGCAGCAGTACATATCCTGTGCCAGCACCTCGCGAAACCACGGGATCAGATAGCAGACATGACGCTGCTGTCCGGTGTATTCCTGCGCGATCTGCACCTCCAGCATCATGTTCGTATGCTTCAGCCCGCCAAAAAGCGGAGACACCGGCTCCCGGACCTGAAAGTCCATGGGGCCGTTTTTGATCTGCAGGATCACATTGTCCCGGAACGTGCCGTCTAACGGCATAAAGTTGTCATACCCCGAGCGGGCGCGGTCGGTCTTGCGATCCCGCCAGTCCTGCTGGCAGTTATAAACAAAGCAGCGCCAGATGATCAGCGCATCATAGGGCGCGACCGCATCGGCGAGCATATTGGCCCCGTCGCTGTGCGTCCGTCCGTAAGTAAACGGGCCGGGCCGCCCCTCCGAGTCCGCTTTCACGAGGAACCCGCCTAGGCCCGGCAGATTCTCCCACACCTCGACGGCCTTATCCTTCCACCATTTCGCCACCTCCGGATCGCAGGGATCGGCGCTCGAAAGACCGCCCATATCGATCGGGGCGGAAAAATTAATGCTCAAAAACATCCGGATGCCGTAGCTTGCCAGGATCTCCTGTATCTTCCGCAACGGCGCATAGTAGCGCGGGCTGATCAGCCAGGTGGCCGCATTCTTAACGTTGACATTATTCAGCACAACGCCGTTGATCCCCACCGAAGCCGCCAGGCGGGCGTAGTCCTCCGTCCGCTGACTGACCAGCACCTCGCTGTTCCGGAAGAAAAAGGACTGCCCGGAATACCCCCGCTCAATATCCCCTTCCATATTGTCCCAGTGATCCAGCATCCGCAGCGGGTTAGACGGCGAAGCGGATTCTTCCGTCTCCAGCTCATCCCAGGAACAGCCGGCCATCTGCGCCAGCCGCAGCAGGGCAAACACACCGTAAAGCGCGCCGCGCTCTCCGCCGGCAGCGATCTTTGCCGCGCCCCCGGCGGCACGCAGGCGGTATCCTTCCGGATGAAGCGACCGGTCGCAGGTCAATGCGATCTCCGCGTCGCCGGAATCGACCGGTTCTATTTCCTTATCGTAGAGCGCCTTCATCGCCAGGCGCAGCTCCTGTACGATCCGCCCGGCGACCGGACCGGTAAACGCGCAGCGCACACGGAGCGGCGTGTCTCCCATCGCCTGAATCGTGGGATAAGCCAGCCAGCATTTAGTATAGTTCATGTTCATTTCCTGTTCCACCTCTCTGTTCGCATCGTTTGGTTTATCCTCGGGTAACGCACCGTCTGCACGGCCTTACCGGCCCGATTGCCTGGCGCGCAGCGCCCGCAGCAAAAGCCTGGCCGTCTCCGCCCCGTCCTCCGGCCGGTTCGACGGGCCGAAGGAGATGCGCAGCGTGCAGTTTGCCTCCCCGGCGGACAGGCCGAGCGCCAGGAGCACATGCGACGGTTCCCTGCGTCCCCGCTGATCGCAGGCCGCGCCCGCCGAGAGACAGACACCAGCCATATCCATCCGGTAGACCATCCCCTCTGCCGGTACGCCCGGCAACGTGACGCTAAGCAGACCCGGCAGCTTCTGTTCGGATGCGGGACCATGAATGCCCGCCTCCGGGCACCCGGCCAGCAGCACAGAGCAAAAGTCCGCCTCCATCCGGCGCAGCCGGGCAGCCATCGCCTCCCGCCGCCCTTCGGCCTGCGTTAAGGCCGCGGCCATTCCGGCGATCGCGTAAACCGGCTCGGTCCCTCCGCGGACCCCGTCCTCCTGTCCGCCGCCGCAGATCAGCGGCGCGGGGCGCAGCCCGCGTCTGGCGTACAGGAAGCCCACCCCCTTCGGCCCGCCGAACTTATGGGCCGAAGCGCTGAGCAGGTCCACATTCTCCAGCATGACCGGGATGTGGCCCATCGCCTGCACCGCGTCGGTGTGAAAGAGGACGCCGTGCTCGCGGCAGAGCGCCGCGATCTCCCGGATGGGCTGCACCGCCCCCACCTCATTGTTCGCATACTGCACAGACAACAGGGCCGGCCGCTGCGCGAGCGCGCGCCGGACCGTCTCCATCCCCAGTACGCCGTCCGCTCCCGGGCGGAGCGTGACCGTCTCCAGTCCCAGCGCCGCCATGGACCGGCAGGCGCGCAGGAGAGAATGGTGCTCCACCGCAGTCGTCATCAGCCGTCCGCCGCCGCGGGCAAGCGCGTCCCGCGCGGCGTGCCAGACCGCCCAGGTGTTCGCCTCACTCCCGCCGGAGGTGAAATACACCTCCTCCGGCGCGCAGCACAGGATCCCGGCGATCTCCCGCCGGGCCATCTCGACCGCGCGGCGGCTCTCCCGCCCCAGCCGGTACTGACCGGACGGATTCCCGAAGCCTAAAGCAGCGTCGCCAAGCCAAGGTTCCATCGCCGCCCGGGCAGCGGGATCCAGCGGCGCAGTCGCCGCATGATCGGCATAGATCATATCCTCTCCCCCTTTGCCGCGTTCGCCTAAGCAAACTGAAAACTCGCAAAGTCAAAATTGCTTCCCGGCAGGAACAGGAAGGTGACCTCCTGCATCCCGAAGACCGCCTCCAGCGGGAAGGTCTGCGGCCCCCAGTCCTCCTGACGGGCAAATTCCACGCTCCGGCGTACCTCCTGCCCATCTTTCCGGAAGCAGATGTGGATCGTATTGCGCGCAAGAGCGGTGCGGCCCCAGATCGTCAGCTGACAAAAACCGCGCGTGCCAAAGTCCATCTCGTCAAAGACCAGGGAAACATTGTTGCCGATGGCGGTGATCACCTCATCCTGGCGTTCATAGCTGTCGCCGTACAGCATATCCGCTTCAACGGCAGGGATGCGGTCCCACGCGCGGCTTGCCCTGCAAAAGCAGAACCCCTTGATGTGCGCCTTATATTCCAGTTCAAAGGCAAACGTATCCTCGCCCGTGAGTTTTTTATCCAGCCGGAAGGTCTCTTCCTGGTAAACATTCCAGCGGCTCGGCTTATGATAGATCCGCTCGCCGACCATCTCACTGCCCGGCGCGTACGGCACGCCGCGCCAGAAGCGGATCGTTAACGGCGCGCCTTCCAGCTCAAAAATGGGCATGGTCACCTCATCTGCGCCGCCACGGCCGAAATCCAGGTTTTCATAGGCCACCCATGTGTTCCCCTCGCGGGAGGTGGCGATGCCGCGCTCATTGCCGTTTGTCACCTCTCCGCCGGAACTGGTATAAAGTCCGGCAGACACAAAGCGGTACGGACTGAGATGGAGGCTGCCCATCCCCACGATGGTGATCTCCAGCTGAGAAATGACCGACAGCGCCTCCCCGCCGTTGCGGCAGGCGCAGCGCACCCGCACCGCGCCGTCACCCACGCCGGTGAGCCGTACACGGCTGCCATCCTCATTAAGCACCTTTAACTGCGCGTTGGACACGGTGATGCCCCGGTCGTCCGCGACACGCCAGACCAGATCCCGGAAGGTCGCTCCATCCGGACAGCGGCGGGCGCTTATCTCCACCGACGGATTCTCCGGATCCAGCTGCTGACGGCCGGCCGTCAGCGTGATCTTTCGCACCGGGATCTCCATCCGGTCCTTTCCCTCTGCCACCGGACGGATGTCGGCCGCCGGCGCGCAAGCTTCTGCCCTGATCCGGGCGCTGGCCGATGCCAGCCCCGGCGAAACAGCCTCCACCACGATCTCTCCCGGCATCCCCGTCCCCGCCACCACGGCAAGGAGCTTTCCGGAAAAAAGGCGGCGGGCATCGCATTTATACTCTTCAAAGTCCGTACTGTCGCCATTGTCCAGCCCCACTAGCTGCCCCGGCCCGCTGACCTGTACCGTCACTTTGTTGTTCGCGTTTTCCACCGGCCGGCCGGCCGCATCCACCGCGCCGATGGTGAGAAAGACAAGGCCGCGGTCCTCATCCAGCGTCTCGCGGTCCGCCTTCAGCACAAGCGCCGCCGCGTCACCGAAAGAAACGGTCTCATCCCGGGCGATCTCCCGCCCATGTTCATCATAGGCCACCGCGCGCAGGCTCCCCGGCTGGTAGGGTACCTGCCAGTCCGCCACACGGCGGTCGGTCAGGGCCCTGCGGCCACAGCTTTCGCCATTGACCCACAGCTCCACCTCCGGCGCGTTTGAGCAGACGCACACATCGATCTGCTGGCCCGGGTTAAAATCCCAGTACGGAAACACATGCACCATCGGCGCGGTATGATAGTCCGTCCAGCCTGCCTGATAAAGGTAGAAAGAATCCTTTGGGAATCCGGCCGTGTCGATCTGCCCAAAATAGGCGTTCTTTGTGTGATAGGGCGTCGGCTCCCCCAGATAATCAAACCCGGACCAGACAAACTGCCCGAGGGTGAACGGATATGTCTGATCCGCGCGCAGGCAGTCGTCGATGCTGCGCGCCCCCCAGCTGGTGGAGCTGTTCCCCAGGCTGGAACACTGCAGATCGTCGTCCACCAAAAGCGACTGCGCCAGCGGGAAGTGATAAACCCCCCGGCTTTGCACGATCGAGCCCGTCTCACTCCCGTAGATCACCCAATCCGGATGTTTTTCATGATGCGGCCCGTAGAGGCGCTCGGTGTAATTGTAGCCGATCACCTTGATCTGATCGGCGCAGCGCTGCGTATTTTCCCATGCCATGTAATTCGAGCCGAGGGTAACCGCGCCGTTTCCCCATGGGTCATTCCGGCGCACCTCATCCATCAGATCGCGCATCGTCTGCGCGCCGTCCGGACCTGCGTGCGTGTCATAGATCTCATTCCCGATGCTCCACAGCAGAAGGCTGGGGTGATTGCGGTCGCGGCGGACCCAGCTGGCCACATCGCGCCGGTACCAGTCCGGGAAGAACCGGGCATAGTCGTAGGGGTTCTTCGGCCACCGCCAGCAGTCAAACGACTCGCTGACGATCAGGATGCCGGCCCGGTCCGCCAGTTCCATTAACGCCGGGGCCGGCATGTTGTGCGCCGTGCGGATCGCGTTGACCCCCATCTCCTGCAGCAGGCGAATCTGTCTTTGCGCGGCCGCGCGGGAAAACGCCGCGCCCAGGCAGCCCAGGTCATGGTGCATGCAGACACCGTGAAGCTCAAGCGGCCGGTGATTGAGCAGCAGGCCGCGCGCCGGGTCAAGCTCCACGCTGCGGCACCCGAACACGCTCTCCAGCGCATCCGACTCCTCGCCGCCGCGCAGCAGCGCGGCGCGCACGCGATAGCAGTACGGATCGTCCACATCCCACCGGCGCGGCGCGCGCAGCGTCAGTTCCGCCGAATATACGCGCACATCCTCACTGCCCGTGTAAAGCATTGTCTCCTCGCGGCTGACCGGTTTCGCCAAAGAAGCAGGAACCATGGTCCGCGCTAACTCCCGTCCCGCCTCGTCACAGATGCTAAATCGTACGGCGCAGCCGTCCAGGTCCGCCGGCCCGGCGCCGCTATGCCCCACCTCGGCACACACCGGAAGGATCCAGACATCGCCCTCGCCCTCCCGCGGCGCAATATACAGGCTTTGCGGCAGCAGGTGCGTCTCCGGCATTTCCCAAAGCCAGACATCGCGGTAGATCCCCGCACCGGAATACCAGCGGGAATTGGGGTGGCGGAGCATACAGCGGACCAGGATCTCATTCTCGCCGTCATGTAAAAAATCCGTCAGATCAAGGTAAAACGAGGAGTAGCCATACTTCCACTCTGCGGCCGTCCTGCCGTTGACATAGACGGTGGTGTCCATATATACCCCTTCAAAATAAAGCACGCAGCGGCTCCCCGGCGCAGCCGTCGGAACAAAACGCTTGCGGTACCACCCGGTCCCGTCCTGATAAAGCGCCTTTACATGCCAGATCTGCCAGTCATGCGGAAGCGTGACCGGCGTCCACTCCGGCCGCCCGGCCGGAAGCGTTTCGCCTCCCGCCGCGTCGTGCCAGAATTGCCAGCCGTCCAGGAACAGTTTTGTCCGGTTCATAGGCCTGTTTCCTCCTATCCTGCTCAGATCGATCCCATTGGCGCCGTTGGGCGTGGAGGCAAACGCATCCACGCCCAACTCTGGTATCTCTTCCGGCTCATCTACGGGCCGTTTACCTTCCGCCTATGCGGTCTTAATTTTCCTTACTTGCCTGATAGTACTCGTTGTACAGATCCAGAAGGTTCTGCGCGTTCTGCGCCTCAATGGCCGCCACGTACTCATCCCAAACCGCATCGTCCGTCACATCATACAGGCCCTGAGCAAAGCGCAGCGTCCAGGTATTCATCTCGCTAAAGAGCGGCGTCGCCCACAGGTTAGCCTGCTCGTTGTCATCCTCGCTCAGCGCGATCGCCGGGTCAAGCGGCATTAAGGAACGATAACTGTTCTGTCTCTCGTAGAATTCCTGCAGATCTTCCGAATAGTTCGAGGTCAGCAGTTCCGTGGACCCGCCGTACATAAAGTTGCCGCAGGCGAAGCCCTGCTCCAGGCGGATATCCACCTGATCGTCCGAAGTCTGCGCGATGGATAAGCCGCCGCAATAGTACTGCGGCATCAGGGAGTACGTTCCATCCTCATTCACGGTATAGGTCTCGCCCTCGACGCCCCACTTGGTCAGGGTCAGTCCGGCATCCGAATACCACAGCCAGTCAACGAAGCGCATCATCTTGATGAACTCGTCCTCGCCAAGGTCGTTCAGCGCGTTGCTGGAGATGCAGACGCCGCACTCCAGACGGGAGTTCTCTGCCTGATAATCAATGGTGTTGCCATCCGAATCCGTTCCCATCGGCATCACGATCCGGTAGATCGAATAGTTGCCCTCGCCAAGCTGAGCCGCCAGGCCTTCCTCCTGAGAAACCGTGATCGAACGGTTAGTCATGATCATGACGGTCTTGCCGGTAAAGAAGTCCGCATCCGCCTCGGAGTCTTCCTGCGTCCAGGTCTCCGGGTCAAGGATCTTGTTGTCTACCAGCTTCTTCACGATCGTCATGTACTCGCGGTAAGCATCCGTCGTGGCGGAAAGCTCAAACTGATCGTCGTCCCAGTTAAAATACAGGTCCGCCATATTGGTTCCGGTCGAGCTCCAGGTGGTATAGATGCCGTAGGAGCGGGACATCAGATTAAGCAGACAGCCGCCGGAGCCGTAGCCGGAAGTCGAACCGCAGAAACGGTCGCTCCAGATGTAGTCATCCTCTGAACACATCCCCTGCTCGACCATGTATTCCTTGACGCCGATCAAAACATCCGCGAACTCATCCCAGGTCCAGTCCTCTTCCAGTTCCCGGACATCGTAACCGGCCGCCTGGAAGATATCGTCCCGGATGATCAGCGTATAATCCTGAAGCGCCGTCTCCTTCATGCCGGGCAGACGGTAGAACTTACCGTCATCCTGCAGGATGGTGCTCACATCATCTTCCATGTCATAGTCCAGGTAGAAGTTCGTAAAGTTCGGCATATACTGCACGTAATCGGACACCGCCACGATGCCGCCGCCGGTCACGTAAGTCGTCTCATCATAGATCTTCGGAATGATATAGGGGGCATTGCCGCCGGAAACCAGCAGGGAAACACGGTCGGTGTAATTGGCATTGTTGACCACTTCGATATCCAGCGTCACGTTTGTCGCCTTGGTGATCGCGTCAAAGATGCCGCCTTCCGCATACCAGCTGTCCTGGATGGGGTAGGCATCGTTGTCGTTAAAGAGCATGGTGTAGGTCACCGGCTCATCCGAATAAAAGGTGGCGCCGTACGTGTAGCCCAGTTCTTCATTATAATAGCTGCCGTCGCCATTGTCGATGTCGCCGGAGCTGGCTTCCGCCAGGGCTTCTGCCGTAAGGTTGTCTGCCGCTGTGCTGGTGTTCGTGTCACTGGTGCTGCTGCTACTGCTGCTTCCGCAGGCAGCCAGAGACAGCGTCATGGACGATGCAAGCAGTACGCTGAGAATTTTTTTCATGGTTTACCTCCATTAAATTTTTTATTGCTCCTGCCGGGACCGGAGCCGGACACCGCGTCCGCTCCCTCCGCCGTAGTAAACCGGCATCGTGCCCGGTCTCCTCTCCGACAAGCAAAACAACACGAATCAGCCCTTCACGCCGCCGAGCATCATGCCCTGGACAAAATATTTCTGGATGAAGGGATAAACGCAAATGATCGGCGCGGCTGTCAGCACCATGGCGCAGGACTTGATGTTGGCGTTGATCGACAGGGACTCCGCCGCGTCCTGCACGGTCTGGCTGGTGGAGATCAGGTTGCGCAGGTAGTAAGCGACCGGCCACATGTCCTGATCGGACAGATACAGGAACGCATCAAACCAGTCGTTCCAGTACTGGACCAGATAAAACAGGGTCATGGTCGCCAGAATGGGCTTGGACAGAGGGATCGCTACATGGATGAACGCGCCCCACTTGCTCAGCCCGTCGATCTCGCCGGCCTCTTCTAACTCCTGCGGAACCGTTGCGAAGAAGGAACGCATCAGGATAACATAGTAGGTCGAGATCATGCCGGGCAGGATGAACGCCATGACGTGATCCGCCAGCCCAAGGGAAGTCATCAGGATGTAGTTCGGGATCATTCCGCCCGCAAAATACATGGTGAAGATAATGAACGGGCCGACAATCTTATTGCCGCGCAGTTCGCTCTTCGAAAGCGGATAGGCCAGCAGACAGGACGCGCTGAGTGCCAGGGCCGTACCCAGGACGGAATAGACGATCGTGTTGGCATAGTTGCGAAGGAAAATACTGTTATTGTTGGTCAGTACGTATACATACGTATCCAAACTGAAATCCACCGGCCAGATGGAAACCTTGCCGGCGATGATCGCCTCAGCAGAGGAAAAGGACTGCGCCACGAGGTAAACAAACGGATAAAGCATCGCCAGGCAGATGACGATCAGCAGGATCGTGTTGCAGACGGTGAAGACACGGTAGCCGGTTGAACCCTTGATTTTCATCGGCTTGGAGGTGTCGATCGTTTTTGCTTTTGTCATTGTTCTTCCCTCCTTAGTACAGGCCGCTGCCGGTCAGGCGCTTGGACGTCCAGTTTGCTGACATCAGCAGGATCAGGTTGATGATGCCCTGGAACAGACCGACCGCCGTCGTATAGCTGTAGTTGCCGGAACCAAGACCCATCCGGTAAACGTACGTCGAGATGATATCGGCTGTCTCATACGTGGTAGGCGAATAGAGCAGGAAGACCTTCTCAAATGCCGCCGAGCCGCAAAGCTGACCGATGTTGAGCACGAGCAGGGTGGCAATCGTCGGCAGGATCGCCGGCAGGGTCACATGCAGGCACTGCTGAAATTTGTTCGCGCCATCCAGCGCAGCCGCCTCATAAAGCTCCGAGTTGATGCCGGCCATCGCCGCCAGATAAAGGATCGTGCCCCAGCCGATGCCCTGCCAGACGCCGGATACGACAAAAATCGTCGGAAACCACTCCGGCAGAGAGATGAACGTCGTCGCCTCAAAGCCCAGGGAAACAAGCAGACTGTTGATCGGTCCGCTGGTACTCAGCAGCTCGCGGATCATGCCGGCCACGATAACCATCGAGATGAAATGCGGCAGGTAGGAGACGGTCTGCACGACCTTCTTGAACTTGGCGTTCTTCACTTCATTAAGCAGAAGGGCAAAGATAATCGTCAGAGGAAAGCTGACGATCAGGTACTCAAAATTCAACAGCAGCGTGTTGCGGAACGCCCGCCAGAAGTTTGAATCATTGATGAACTGCCGAAAATAACGCAGTCCGCTCCACTCATCGCCGAAGATGCTGCTTCCGGCACGATAGCGGCGGAAGGCGATGATATTTCCCGCGATCGGAAGATAGCGGAAGATAAGGTAGTACACCACCGGGATCACCATCATGGCGTAAAGCTGCCAGTATTTCCGGACGTGCCGCGACAGGCTGTCTTTGGACAGCTGGCTGTCCGGGGTGTTCGCCTCTTTCTTCTTGAATTTTGCGGTCATGAATACTCTCCTTTCTTTTGGGACGGAGCGCGCCGGAACCGGTGCGGGAAGCTTCGGCTTCCGGTGCTCCCCTCCCAATCTATTTCCCTTTCTATCCTTCCAGTATTACCCTCCCCGATGCCTGAAATGTCAGCTTCTGCGGCGCGGTGCCCATCAGCTGCACACTGCGCGGATCAGGCTGAGACGCGCCGGCATACACGGAGTACGTGCCCGGTTCCACCACAGCCGTTCCTCCGGCGTCGCACAGAGCGAATGCGGACTGCGGCAGGTGCAGGCGGACCTGCTTTTTTTCTCCGGGCTGGAGAGAGACTTTGGCAAAGGCTTTCAGCTGCGCGTTGGGCGTATCCGGCCGCTCGGCCTTGACGTAGACCTGGACCGTCTCGCTGCCGGCCATCGCGCCGGTATTTTCCACCTCAACCGTCAGATCCGCGCCGTCGGGAGTGACCTCCGTGGTATTTGCGGACAGCGGGCCGAAGCGGAAGCTGGTATAGCTCAGACCATAGCCAAACGGATAGAGAGCCTCATGGGTCATATAGCGATAGGTGCGCCCCTTCATGGAATAATCCGTGAATGCGGGCAGCTCCTCATCGGTACGATAGAATGTAATGGGCAGTTTGCCCTGCGGGCTGACCTCGCCGAAGAGGACACGGGCGATCGCGTTGCCGCCCTGCGCGCCGGGATACCACCCCTGGAGGATGGCAGGCACATGCTCATCCGCATAATTGATCGCCAGCGCGCTGCCGCACAGCAGCACCAGAACGACCGGCTTGCCGCTCTCCACGAGCACATGCAGCAGCTCCTCCTGATGGCCGGGCAGGTTGAGATTCGGCTTGTCGCCGCTGGCAAACTGGTTGCCCTCGTCGCCCTCTTCGCCCTCCAGACCGGAATCCAGACCCAGACAGGCAATGATCACATCACTCTGCGCGCACACGCCGCGCACCTCGGACAGACGGTCGTTGGAATGGGCCAGGTTCTGGAAACGATCCTGATACATCGGGCATCCGTCGGAAGTCATCACGCGCACCTCATCGTCCAGGTAATCCTGGATCCCCTCCAGCACGGTGACATAGCGGGAAGCGGTACCCTCGTAGTTGCCGACCAGCGCGCGGCGGTTATTCGCATTCGGTCCGATGACGCCCACCGTCCCGATCTTACGCTTATCCAGCGGAAGCAGACCCCCTTCGTTCTTGAGCAGGACAACGCACTTTTCTGCCGTCTCCCGGTTGAGGCGGCGCATCTGCGGCGAATCCACCTCCCGGTAACTGATCTGCTGATAGGGATGCTCCGGCGCATCGTCAAACATGCCAAGCTTCATCCTGGTCGCAAACAGCCGGACCACCGCCTCGGTGATCGTCTCTTCCGTCACCAGTCCGTCCTGCACCGCCTGCTCCAGATAGAGGAACAGCTCGCCGCAGTTGAGATCGCAGCCATTGTTGACCGCCAGCGCCACCGAATCCTCCG
>CAYRMW010000038.1:0-24471 GCA_964425595.1 uncultured Lachnospiraceae bacterium | reverse complement strand
TCTCTTCGTCTGCGGATGTCTGCTCCGCTTCTCCTGCCGTGATCGTTAAGCCGGGTTCTTCACCCGCGCCCATGTCCTCAAACTCGGCGTCATCCTGGTCGATGTACTTTCCGGCAAACGTCAGCACGCCGTCGCTGATCGTCTGATCCGTATTGTTCTTTAAATACAGCGTCATCATCGCGGTATTCCCCGGAACGATCCCGTTGTCGTCGACGATGACGTAGATATCCACGTCCTTGCTGCTTCCCTGCCGGTACTTCGCGTTGCTTGCCGTGGCCCAGACGCTGCTGTTTTGTTCTGCATTGCTTCCTGACGCGAACGCGCTGGACAAATGCAGCTGGAGACCGTCGATGGACAGCGGCATGTTCAGGACCATAACCACTGTCAGCACCATCGCCAGCACCGCGCTCAGACGCTTCTGCGTCCGGCTCAGCCTGCGCTTGCGCGACCTTCCTCTACCCTCCATACTGTCTTCCTCTCTTTCTTCTTTTGTACCATGTATAGCCTCCGGCTTATCTTCCTGCCCGTGACGGCTTTCCTTTTCCTCCGGGAAGGTAAAGCCGGTATGCCACCGTTCCTTCTGTCCCCGCCGGGCTGCCGGCAGGCGGGGGGCCTGGCTGCCGGCGTCTCTTTTCATCCGGCCAGGTCGCCTGCCCGCGCCATATAGCCTCCTCCCGGCTGGTCACCTGCACAAAAAATGCCTTCTTCTGCATCCAGGCATCCCTTCGCGCCGGAGTCATCCAGCGTATATACCGCAAAGCTGGCCTCGACCCCTCCGTCTCCGCTGATCTCCTGCCATTTCTTCTCCAGCCGTCTGGCGATCTTGCGGCCGTCCGCTATCTTCGCCCCGGTCAGCAGCACCAGGTACTGGTTCCCGCTGTAGTGGGTGTATATGTCTTCACTCCGCGTGCCTTCCCGGATCATCCGGCGCAAAAGCTCCATCTTCTGCCCAAACTCCGGCTCTCCAAAAGCCGCGCCTCCCTCGCCTTCCGTTCCGTCTGTCCGGGCCCTCGCGCCGTTTTCTGCCAGCGCGGCAACCATCAGGGTATTTTCCATCCCCAGCCGCTCCTCGTTTCTGCGCAGGATGTGGTAAACATCGAGGAAACTGGGATAACTGCACTCATAGGCGCCCCGGATTTTTTCTGTCTCACGTAGCCCGGCCTTAACCGCCGCCATGGCATGGCCGGCATACTGCGCTTCCCCGCTTTCCTGGCGGTAGCGCTCCGCCACCCGATCCACGGAACTGGCCACCAGTTCTTTATCGAAAAAGAGCACCGTATCCTCGTATACCTTCCAGGCCTCCTGGTAGCGCCGGAGGCGCATCAGGCTCTCGATCTGGACGGTCTGCCACTCATCATAGGGATGGATCTGGCTCGCCGCCTGGCTAAGCTCCAGCATCGTCTCGTAGTCGCCCTGGCCGCGCAGCATCCCGCACAGGCGGTTCAGACAGCGGCTGTAGCAGTTCTGATAATAAGCCGCCTCCACCGTCGCCCATTCCTCTCCGTCCAGCATGGGGAGGAATTCCCCGGTATAATGCCGGCAGAAATCCAAAAGAAGCTCCTGCTCCTTCTCTCTCCGGCCGCCATCCTCCGGTCCTCGTTCCGCCCGGCAGTTTCGTATCCGCGCAAGGAGCCGGTCCAAGCAGCCGGTATCGGTCTCTACCTGATAATCCGGAGAAAAATAATATCTCGACTCCTCCAGTACGATGTATCTGCCCGGCGGGAGATCCGCGCGCGCCACCGCCTTCCGCAGCAGGTAAATCTGCTGGCGGAGATTGCTGCTGCTGCGCCCCGGCGCGTCCTCTCCGGCCTGCACGACCCGTAGAAGCTCCTCCCGGCTGACGCCCCTGTCCGCGGCTTTCAGGAGCAGAAGGAAGATCTGCATCCCTTTGCTCTTGATGCTGATGTCCAGCCGGATCTCCCGGCTATCATAATTGAGGGAATAACCGCCCAGAAACCGGGCAAAAAAAACGCCATCCGGCCGTTCCTTCATCGCTCCATCTCCTTTCCCTCCATCTGTCTGACGCATACATCTCCGGCCCATCGCCGGGCAAAAATGTCGATCAAAGCGTACTTTTCCTGACACGCATATCGAATAAACTCGGATTCAACGTAGCATAGCCACCGTCAAAAAAATCATTTCATGCATGGATAGAACTAACGCAATAACGCTTTTTTTAGTTTTGACGCAAAAACCGGTCATTTTGATGTGGGAAAATAAGATGCGAGTCGATATTGACTGCATTCTCACAATCGATTCGTTATGTTGAAGATGCCCCTCCGGGGCAGACAGGAAATGGCAGACATGGACTAAACTCGGATCAAAAATAAACGCAGGCCAAACGGCATCCTGCTTTCCCGGGACGCCTTTGCCCTGCTGATTTACGAAAAACTTATCCTATGCTATACTTGGTAGCATACAGATACTTACAGATATTTTTTGATTTTGGAGGGATACCATGTTCAGACCAATGCGGAGAAAAGAAAAAGAAAGCGGCATGAAGGATGCAAAGAAACTTCTTCATGACGCGCGCAGGGGGATTTTAGCGGTAAATGGAGACAATAACTACCCCGTCTTCGGAAACGAAACGGTGAAAGAGGAGGCATGGGCGCCGTTTTTGCAAAGTGTTGTGCGGAAAAGAAGTGCAGGAACGCTGACTTTCCCTTGCCGCCCGGATGAGCTGCAAAAAAAGCAGCCGGAAGACTGCCCCCTTGCGGCGTTCCGGCTGCTTTTTCTCCTGTTTTCCTTCCCTTCCCGACGGCTCTACGCGTAATTTTCCACTGCGGCTTCCAGAAGCGTCGATTCGTACTTGTCCAGGATCACGCCCTGGATCATATCCCTGGTTTTGGAATTAATGGGATGCGCGATGTCTCTGTACTCGCCATCCGATGCCTTGCGGCTGGGCATCGCAATAAATAATCCTTTTTCACCCTCAATTACTTTAATGTCATGAATAACAAATTCGTTGTCCAACGTAATGGAAACGATGGCTTTCATCTTCCCTTCCTTTTCAATCCGCCTAACTCTTACATCTGTTATCTGCATGTTTACCGTCCCCTTCACTTTTCTCTTTTTCTTTTTTATACCATATATCTTTCGTTTTTCTCCACAACGATCTTGATGTTATCCGGCGTGCCGATGTGGGTAGTATTGGCCCGGATCGTATCCCGGCTTTCCACGATACAGTTCTCGATCACCGTGTTGTCGCCAACATAAACATCATTCAGGATAATGGAGTTCCTGATCACGCAATTATTCCCGATATAAACCTTCGCGAACAGGATGGAATTCTCCACGGTGCCGTTGATGATCGAACCGCTGGAGATGAGGCTGTTGCGGACCTGCGCGCCCGGATTATACTTGGCCGGCGGAAGATCGTCGATCTTCGAATACACATCCGGGTACTGTTTAAAGAAATAATCCCGCACCTCCGGCTTCAGGAAATCCATATTCGTCTCATAATAGGACTCCACAGACGCAATGTTGCTCCAGTAGGTGTCGATCTTGTACGCATAGATCCGTTTCAGATTTTTGTAGCGGACCAGGATATCCTTAACAAAGTCATACCGGTCCTCCGCCGCGCACCGCTCGATCAGCTCGATCAGCTGCCGTCTGCGGATCACATAAATGCCGCAGGAGATGGTATTCGCGTCCGAAACCATGGGCTTCTCCTCAAAGTCCACGATCCGTCCGTCGTCATTGATCTTCACGCAGCCAAAGCGCGTCACGTCTTCGCCTTCCCGCATCCGTTTGCAGACGACCGTGATGTCGGACTTCTTTTCGATGTGATACTCCAGGACCTTATTGTAATCCAGCTTATAAATGCCGTCGCCGGCAGCGATGACCACATACGGCTCGTGACTGGACTTTAAGAAATTCAGGTTCTGGTACAGGGCATCCGCTGTCCCGCGGTACCAGTCGCTGCTCTGGGCCGTGATGGTCGGCGTGAATACATACAGCCCGCCCTGCTTGCGTCCGAAATCCCACCATTTGGACGAACTCAGATGGAGGTTCAGCGAGCGGGAATTGTACTGGGTAAACACCGCCACGTTCTGGATATGGGAATTCGTCATATTGCTCAGTGCGAAATCAATGCTCCGGTAGCTTCCCGCTACCGGCATAGCGGCAATGGCACGCTTATTCGAAAGCTCTCTCATCCTCTTGCTGTTGCCGCCTGCCAAAACGATACCGATTGCTCTCATCGTATGCCACCTGCCTTTACTATATAGTCTCCGCTTGCCAGTGCTCCATCCGGATAATCCTCCGGGACGGTCACGCCGGATATGGCGGTATTCTTGCCTATCTTCACCTGCTCCGGGATCACCGAATGTTCGCCCACCGTCACCAGATCGAACTGGTAAACCTTAGGGTTGTATGTGCTGGGGGCATACTCACCCACGCCAAGCTCCGCTCCGGCGCCTACCTGCACCCCTTCGGCCAGGATCGCCTTCGTCACTTTCGCTCCGGCTCCCACGACTGCTCCCTGCATGATGATCGAGTCATGGACCACCGCACCCTTTTCAATGGTGACGCCGGCGCCGATCACGGAATTCGTCACCTCGCCGTAGATCTCGCTTCCCTCGCCGATGATGCACCGCTCGATCCGCGCATCCGAAGAAACATACTGCGGCGGGATGATCTCGCTCTTGGTATAGATCCGCCAGTACTCCTCGTAGAGATTGAACTCGGGAATGATATCGATGAGCTCCATATTCGCTTCCCAGTAGGAACCCAGCGTTCCGACGTCTTTCCAGTAGCCGTTGTACTCGTAGGCGAAGATCCTCTCGCCCTTCCCGAAACAGTACGGAATGATATGCTTTCCAAAATCACAGCCAGGCTCATCTTTCATCGTGATCAGCGCTTCCTTCAGCACCGGCCAGCTGAAAATGTAGATCCCCATGGAGGCCAGGTTGCTCCTCGGCTGGGGGGGCTTCTCCTCAAACTCGGTGATGCGGTTGTTCTCATCCGTGATCACCACGCCAAAGCGGCTCGCCTCCTCGATCGGCACGGGCATGGCCGCGATGGTCACGTCCGCGTTATTCGCCTTGTGGTAGTCCAGCATGATCTCATAGTCCATCTTATAGATATGATCCCCGGACAGGATCAGGATGTAATCCGGATTATATGATTCCATGTATTCCAGATTCTGGTAGATCGCGTTCGCCGTTCCGGTGTACCAGTCGCTTCCCTTGCTCCTCTCATAAGGCGGCAGGATCGTCACACCACCCACATTCCGGTCCAGGTCCCACGGAATCCCGATCCCGATATGCGCATTCAGACGCAAGGGCTGATACTGGGTCAGCACGCCGACTGTGTCCACGCCCGAATTAATGCAGTTGCTTAGCGGGAAGTCGATAATACGGTACTTCCCCCCAAAGGATACCGCCGGCTTGGCAACCCTGGCTGTAAGAACACCCAGACGGCTTCCCTGGCCGCCCGCTAAAAGCATGGCAATCATTTCTTTTTTAATCACGTTATCACCTCTTGCTGTAGAATTTTGTTGTACATGTATTATAGCACACAACTCATAAATAGTGAACAAATATTTTCAGGGATTTTCGGCACAATTTGTGCATTGTTCTGCTATTTGCGCAATATATCGTCCAAATTTTCCCGTGAAGCCGCAGATTTTGCCGGTCTCGGCCTTCCGGATGCGCCCGGTTTTAAATCTGTTGGCGGCCCTTGAATCGGGTGTGAAAATACAGTATAATCGAAGCCATAGACTTTATCGGAGTCATAACAGGAATATACCAAAGGAGACCTACTGTCATGAATTTAATAACCGTAAAGGAACTTTACAAAGACCGGGAAGCCTACTTCCACCAGGAAGTTTCCATCGGCGGCTGGGTCCGCAGCAACCGGGACTCCAAGGCTTTCGGTTTTCTGGTGGTCAGCGACGGAACCTTTTTTGAGCCCATTCAGGTAGTATACCATGGCACCATGGAAAACTTTTCCCAGATCGCCCGGCTGGGCGTGGGAAGCGCGGTCATCGTAAAGGGGATCCTTACCCCTACGCCGCAGGCGAAGCAGCCTTTTGAGATCCAGGCCGGCGAAGTGATCCTGGAAGGCGCGTCGGCGCCGGATTACCCGCTGCAGAAAAAGCGCCATTCCTTCGAATATCTGCGCACCATCTCTCATCTGCGCGCCAGGACCAACACCTTTCAGGCCGTGTTTCGTGTACGCTCCCTGATCGCCTACGCCATCCACCAGTATTTCCAGGAGCGCGGTTTTGTCTATGTGCACACGCCCCTGATCACCGGGAGCGACTGCGAGGGAGCAGGCGAAATGTTCCAGGTAACCACCCTGGATCTGAACCAGGTGCCCCGGACGGCGGACGGCGCGGTGGACTACAGCCGGGATTTCTTCGGAAAGCCAACGAACCTGACAGTCAGCGGCCAGTTAAACGGCGAGACTTACGCCATGGCCTTTCGGAATATTTATACCTTCGGCCCCACGTTCCGCGCGGAGAATTCCAACACGACCCGCCATGCGGCGGAATTCTGGATGATCGAACCGGAGATGGCTTTCGCCGACCTTAACGACGATATGGCGCTGGCGGAAAGTATGTTAAAGTATGTGATCCGCTATGTGCTGGAGCAGGCGCCGGAGGAGATGAATTTCTTCAATCAGTTTGTGGACAAGGGCCTTCTGGACCGCCTGAATCATGTGGTCAATTCACAGTTCGGCCATGTCACCTACACCGAGGCCATCCGCCTGTTGGAAGAGCACAATGACAAGTTCGAGTACAAGGTGTCCTGGGGCTGCGACCTGCAGACGGAGCATGAGCGTTATCTGACGGAAGAGATCTTCAAACGCCCCCTCTTTGTCACCGATTATCCGAAGGAGATCAAGGCCTTTTATATGAAATTAAATGAGGACGGCAGGACCGTCGCCGCCATGGACTGCCTGGTGCCCGGCATCGGCGAGATCATCGGCGGCAGCCAGCGGGAAGACAGCTACGAGAAACTGATCTCCCGCATGGGTGAACTTGGGCTTAAGGAAGAAGACTACGGCTTTTATCTTGACCTGAGGAAATACGGTTCCGCACGCCACGCCGGTTTTGGGCTGGGATTTGAGCGGTGCGTGATGTACCTGACCGGCATGGCAAACATCCGCGACGTCATCCCCTTCCCGAGAACCGTAAATAACTGCGAGCTGTAACCGCGGCTGCCTGATTCGCAGGAAGCCGCCGCTGCCCTGTCCGGCGGCGAACCTTTACTACAAGGAGAAGGACATGAAATTTATCCATACGGGTGATATCCATTTAGGAATGAGCCCCGACTGCGATCACCCATGGTCCAGGGAACGCGCACAGGCAATCCGGGAAACATTTGAAGAGATCATCCGTCAGGCCCGGGCGCGGGATGTCGATTTTCTCTTCATTGCCGGCGACCTGTTCCACCGCCAGCCCCTTGCCCGTGACTTAAAGGAAGTAAATTACCTTTTCTCCACCATTCCCTCGGTGCGGGTGATCATCATTGCCGGGAACCATGACCGGGTGCGTCCTAATTCCGCTCTCATGAGCTTTACCTGGTGCCCCAATGTCACGTTTCTGATGAGTGAAGAGATGGATTCGGTGGTCTTTGAGGACTGCAACGCGCAGATCTACGGGTTCAGCTACCACACGGCAGAGATCCGGGAACCTCGTCTCAACACATTGGACATCAAAGACAACGGCCGGATCCAGATCCTTCTGGCCCACGGCGGCGACAGCCGTCACCTTCCCATTGAACGGAGCCGCCTGGCCCGCTCCCCGTTCGCCTACATCGCCCTTGGCCATATCCACAAGCCGCAGGTGCTGTTGGACCGGCGCGCCGCCTTCTGCGGGTCTCCGGAACCTCTGGATAAGACGGAGACGGGTCCCCACGGCATCTTTTTCGGAGAGATCAGTCCGGCTTCCCGGCAGGTGACCGCCCTGGAATTTATTCCGCTGAGCCAGGCGCAGTACATCTCTCTGGCGGTGAGCGTTACGCCAAGGACGACCAACGGCGAGCTGGCTGCCCGCATTTCCCAGGAGATCCAGTCCCGCGGCCTCCAGCATATTTACCGCTTCATGATCCGCGGTATGCGGGACCCCGACATCGTTTTTGACTTAAATGTCCTGGAATCCCGGTTCCGCATCATCGAAATCACAGACAACTCCGAGCCCCAGTATGACTTTGCCCGGCTGTTTGCCGAGCACCCGGGCGACATGATCGGCTTTTTTATCCGCGCCCTGCAGAAGGAAAAGATGAGCCCGGTGGAGAAAAAGGCCCTGTATTACGGCATCAACGCACTGCTTAAGACCACGGATGAAAGGAGTCCGACATGAAGCTTCTCGACTTGCATATTGATGGATTCGGAAAATTCCACGACTGCTCCATCCGGTTTGAGGACGGCCTTAATGTGATCTACGGCAAAAACGAAGCCGGCAAGTCCACCCTCCACACCTTTATCCGCGCCATGTTCTTTGGGATGGAGCGGCAGCGCGGACGGGCGGCCCGCACCGACCAGTTCAGCCGGTATAAGCCATGGGACCTGAAAGGCGGCTACGGCGGATGGCTCCGCTTAGAATCCGGCGGCCATGTATACCGCCTCCACCGGGACTTTCAAAACCCCAGGGATTTCACCATCGTGGATGAAACCGAAGGGCGGCAGGTAGAGCCTACCCGTGCGCTGATGGATCGTCTCCTCTGCGGTCTTAATGAGACTTCCTATGTCAATACCATCAGCATCGGCCAGCTCAAAAGCGCTACCGACAGCGGCATGGTGACCGAGCTGAAAAATTATATCGCCAACATGAACACGACCGGACATATGGCCCTGAACATCACCAGGGCTTCTGCTTTTTTAAAGAAGCAGCGCAAGGACCTGGAACGGCAGCAGGCGCCGGAAGCGGCCCGGACCTACGCCTCCATCTTAGGCGATATCCGGATCCTGGAGCGGGAGATCTCCGCCCCGGAGTACGAAAACCACCTGACGGAATTCCAGGAAAAAAAGGCGCAGGCCAAAGCACACCTGGATGCCCTGCAGAAAGAAAAGGAGGAGCTTCTCCAGAAGATCGCCCGCGGACGCCAGGTCCTGGAAAGCAGCCAGTTCACCGGCGAAGCCTCGATCGAAGCCTATGAAGCCCACGGAAATGCCGTTTATGCCGACTACAGCCAGGCAAAAGCGCTCTGCGAACAGACCGCCCGCAAGGCTGCGCCGCCCGTGCTCCTGACCCTGGGGATCCTGCTCGCGGCCGCCGGCGCGCTGCGGATATTCTCTTCTTCCGGCGCATCCCTCCTGCTCCCGCTTTTGCTGTTTGCGGCCGCCCTCCTTTCTGCCGGCGGCGGGCTTTATTACCTCGTTAAAAACAGCGGGATCCGGAAGGATCTGGACTACAGCAAAAAGCTGCTTCAGGAGATCTTATCCCGTCATCTGGGCGACGAGACGGTAAGCCCCGAGGCCATGAACGCCTTCACGGAACGGATGGCCGAGTTCAAACGGCTAAGCCGCGCCGTCCTTTCCTCTCAGGAAACCGCAGCCAAACTGGAGCAGAAGATGGCGGAGCTTTCCGGCCGCCAGTCTGATTACGGCGCGGCGATCGAAAAGCAGATGAAGAGCCAGTGGGAGTTAGAGAAAAAGCTGGAGCATCTGGCCGCGCTCAAGACCCAGGCCGAGGGATTAAGAGAGATCATCCGCGAGAATGACCGGATCTCCCAGGAAATCGCCGCCATCGACTTAGCGCAGGATACCATGACCGAGCTGTCTACCTCCATCCGCGATTCCTTTGGCCTTTACCTGAACCAGGAGGCCTCCGATCTGATCGACGGGATCACCGGCGGCGTCTACAACAGCATGAGCGTGGACGAGAACCTGAACGTCTTTATGAATACCCGGACCAAGCTGGTTCCCATGGAACAGGTCAGCTCAGGGACCATGGATCAGATCTATCTGGCCCTGCGGCTGGCTGCCGCCAAACTGATCCAGACGGGCCCGGAGAAGATGCCCCTGATCTTTGACGACAGTTTCGTCCTGTACGATGACGAACGTCTGCACGCTGCCCTGACATGGCTGACCTCAGCTGTGGACGGACAGATCATCATGTTTACCTGCCACCGGCGCGAGGCCGCTGTGCTGACCGGCGCGAAGCTTCCATTTCACCTGATCGAGATCTGAACCGACGTTGACTCTCTGCTGCGCGTTGCCGACATCCCGGTTCCCGACGACCAGACCATGCAGTCTCCGGCGCAGACCGCCCGGGAAATGGGCGTAAAAAATGTGGTCATTTCCTGATGGAAAGGACCACATTTCACCGCGCCGGTCTCTCGTGCCCCCGGCATCCGATCATGGAAGCCGGCAATTTTGCCATGCCGCACAGGCAGCGGAAAGGAGGTGCGTCATGTTCCGTATGTGGGGTAAGCTTTGGAAGGATAACCGCCTTCTTGCGGACACCGTAGTCACCAACGCAGACTATTCTCTGTCCCGCACCCGGATGGTCTTCCAGTCTCTGGAAGAAATCTGTTATCAATTCGACTTAAGCCAGCCGATCTGGCTGGATTCCAACATCCGTGAATTCCAGCAGCACGCCAGGACCCGCTTCTCCCGGGATAATTTCGTGGAAGAAATTGATTTTGATTACCTGGAGCTCCAGGTGCTTGAGGAGCTGCTATAGCCGCCCCTCACGGCTGCTGCAGCCGCTTATCACGGCCGCTGTAGCCGCTCATCCCTGCTGTAACCGCTCATCACAGTCGCTTTAACAGCGCCTCTCTGGCCTCCTCATAGCCCGGCTTTCCCAGCAGGGCGAACATGTTCTTCTTGTAGCTCTCTACGCCCGGCTGATTGAAGGGATTCACTCCCAGCAGATAGCCGCTGATGCCGCAGGCAAACTCAAAGAAATAGAACAGCTGGCCCAGATAGTACGCATTCTGCTCCGGAATATTGACCATCAGGTTCGGAACCTGGCCGTCCGTGTGCGCCAGGACCGTCCCGTTCATCGCGCTCTTGTTCACGAAGTCTACGGTCTTGCCGGCCAGATAATTCATGCCGTCCGTATCCACTTCCTCTGTCCCCAGCACGATCTCGGCCGGTGATTCCTCCACATTGATCACCGTCTCGAACATGATCCGGGCGCCGTCCTGGATAAACTGCCCCATGGAATGAAGGTCCGTGGTCAGGTCCACCGCAGCCGGGAAGATGCCCTTCTGATCTTTGCCCTCGCTCTCGCCGTACAGTTGCTTCCACCACTCCGACACGTAATGGAGGCTCGGCTCATAATTGGCAACGACCTCCACGTTCTTGCCCTTGCGCAGCAGGATATTGCGGATCGCGGCATACAGCATGGAAGGATTGGACTCATAGGGCGTCTCCAGGGCGATCTTTCTCATGGAGGCGGCGCCTTCCATCAGCTGATCGATATCCGCCCCACTTACCGCGATCGGAAGCAGGCCCACCGCCGTCAGCACGGAAAACCGGCCGCCTACATCATCCGGCACCACAAAGGATGCGTAGCCTTCCTCATTCGCCAGGCTCTTTAACGCGCCCTTGGCCTTGTCGGTCGTCGCGTAAATCCGCTTATTCGCCTCTTCTTTTCCGTATTTTTTGATCAGGAGATCCTTAAAAACGCGGAATGCAATAGCCGGTTCTGTGGTGGTGCCGGACTTGGAAATGATATTGATCGAAAAGTCCTTACCCTCCAGCACATCCTGCAGATCTCTGACATACTTGCTGCTGATGCTGTTGCCTACGAAATAGATCTCCGGCGTCTTCCTGGCCTCCTTGGAAAGGATGTTGTAAAAGCTGTGGGACAGAAATTCGATCGCCGCCCTGGCGCCCAGGTAAGACCCCCCGATGCCGATCACCAGCAGGACGTCCGAATCCGACTGGATCTTGCTGGCCGCCTGCTTGATCCTCGAAAACTCTTCCTTGTCGTAGTCAACCGGCAGATCGATCCAGCCGCAAAAATCATTCCCCGCGCCGGACCGGCTTAACAGCATCTCTTTGGCCCCCTCAGCCGCCGCCTTCATGTTCTTCAGCTCATCTTCTGAAATAAAGCAGGAAGCTTTACCATAATCAAAAACTACATTCTTTCCCATGGCTTATCCTCTCCTTTTCTGGATTCTGTACTCATGCTTCTTGCGCGCTCCGTCCGCCGTCCGCGGTCCATTAATCCGCCCCATGGCAAACGATGCGCATCTACTCCCAGTATAGCACAAACCTGGTGCATCGTCCACGATTTTACTCTGAACACTTGCCGCCGTCACGGGTTCCAACGCGCCGCCATCGCCAGCAAAAGGTTCACCGAGTGTGTGATCGCCTGCGCCTCAAACGTTTCATAATCCATGCCGGCGCTGTCATCCGCCTTGTCCGAGATCGCTCGCACGATCAGCGCCGGAATCCCATTGCGCCATGCGGTATGGGCGATCGCCGCTCCCTCCATCTCCGTGCAGCTCCCGTGGAAGGTTTCAATCAGCCAGCGTTTCTTCTCCTTGTCCGAGACAAACTGGTCTCCGCTGACGATCCGGCCGGTAAATGTCCGGATATCCGGATTGACCAGGGCGCAGCACTCCTGTGCCAGCGCCCGGAGCCCATCATCCGTGGGGAAGGAAAAAACATCCATCTGCGGAATCTGTCCTGCCGGGTAGCCAAAACCGGTCGCGTCCATGTCATGCTGCACCGTATCCGTAGAAAGTACGATATCGCCGATATTGATCTCCGCCCGAAGGGAGCCGGCAATGCCCGTATTGACCACGCCGTTCACCTGATAACAGTCGATCAGGATCTGCGTGCACATCGCCGCGTTCACCTTGCCGATCCCGCAGCGGACAACCACCACCGGACGGCCCCCGATCTTCCCGGAATAAAACGCCATCCCTGCACGTGTTTCCACGGAAACTTCATCCAGGCACTCCCTGATCTTTGCCACTTCTTCATCCATAGCACCAATAATTCCTAACATGAACATCCTCCTGCCTCAACGCGATCTATTTCATTCGCTTATTCTGAAAGCCCGGCGGCGCATCCCGGCCTGCGGCCGCACCGCCTATTTCATTATAAGGGTCTTGACAATCTTTTTCAATCCATTATACTGGATGAAAAGCCTGCGGGGGGCGGGAAGCCGCTGCCGCAGGTCATGATGAAGAAGGAGGTCCCGATCGATGGAATTTAAAACACAGGGCGTCTGTTCCAGAGCCATTCATTTTGATGTAAAAGAGGATAAGGTAGTCAATGTATCCTTTGTCGGAGGATGCTCCGGGAATACACAGGGTGTTGCCCGCCTGGTGGAAGGGATGAACATTGACGAAGCGATCCGCCGCCTGGATGGTATCCAGTGCGGACCCCGCAGCACTTCCTGCCCCGACCAGCTGGCCAGAGCCCTAAAACAGTACAAAGCCCAGTCCTCCGGCGCATGAAAAAGCGGCCCTGGTCCGTCCGCCGGTGGCGGCCGGGTCAGGGCCAGGTAAGCCGGTTATAGTCTGTCCTGGCTTCATCCAGGATATGATCCAGATACATCGACAGGAGGCTGGTTCCCGCATAGTTCATCCAAAGCGCATATTCTTCGCTGTCACGAAGTTCCTGCGCGATCTCGACCGCCCTCCCCCAGTAGTAATAACAATTCGCTTTGGCGTACATCCGCGCCATCTTCTCCATCTCATCCTGTGTCAACCCCAGGTCATCCATCCGGCCAAGCTGCGTACAGGCCTGATCATAAAACACATTCTCCAGAAACGTGGTCCGGTACTGTGAAAAATCCAGGAGATTTTCATCGGTCTGTCCGGTCTCCTCTGCCCAGGACTCCACATCCATGATCCGCGTTTCATAATGGAAGTACCCGTTATCCTGGAAGTAAAGGACGCCGTACTGACACGGCGGCGTAGCCAGGGAGCTGGTGACGATCTCGTAGATCCCCGTCTCGCCGCCCCACTCCGGGTCGCTGTTGGTATAATGCTGCACATGAAGATGCCCGCTTAAATACAGAGTGGCCTCCCACCCCACCAGCAGCTCCGTAAGCCGTTCACTGTGTTCGATGGTGCAGTCATCCTGATAGATCTGACTCTGGTCCAGAAGGTTGTGATGACTCACGGGGAGGATCATCACATCCGCCTCATACGCGGCATCCAGCTGCTCTTCGATCCACCGGTACGTTTCTGTATCGATCATGCCACCGGTAAACCTTCCATCCTCGTATTGACAGGAATCCAGCATCAGCCCCCATACCTTGTCGCTGATGGGATACACGTAGCTTAAGCTCTCCGAATCCCGGCTGATGGCTTCGTCATACCCGTAATCCCGGTAGATCTCACAAAACTGCTCCGGCGTGGTCGTCTCTGCCGGCGTCTTCTTTCCGTCAAAGAAACGCGAAGCGCCCGCATTATTAATGTCATGGTTTCCCGGCACGACAGCCACCGGGATCCCTTCCGCCTCGATCCGCTCCAGATAACCGGCAAATTCCTCATGGCTCCTCAGCTCGCCGTCCAGACTCAGATCTCCGGCCAAAAGCAGAAGGTCCGGCTGCTCCCGGATCACCTCTTCCGTAAAGGCGTCCACGATCTGCCAGATATAATTCGTCATCTTCCCATCCCCGTTTTCCGCCATATCGACGAAGCCGCTGTTCAGATCCGTCAGCTCCCGGGCCAGATAATGGATGTCGGTAGCGACCACCACTTTCAGGCCGGGCGGTTCTTCCCTTACTTCCTCCTGGGGAAAGGGTGCAATGATCTCTTCGATGGGGTCCGTGGGCTTCTCCTCCCCTTCCGACGTCTGTTCCGCAGTTGTTTCCGTCTGCCCGGTTTCCCGCACCTCTTCCCTTCCGGCACAGCCGGTCAGCAGCGCGGCGGCCAGCATACCGGATACTGTCCGCCGCAGAAAGGCAGGCAGAGGCCTCCTGCCGCTTTCCTTCTGATCTCCCCTTCTCACCGGCCGCTCCTTTCTCCGGTTTTCGCCTTCCGGCGCCGCGGCTATTGATTGATGTTCACCACTTCCCACGCCGATGCCGGCTCAAACCCAAGCTTCCAACAGGCCACACCCGCCAGGTCATATTCACGGATCAGATCCATCTTAAGCCCCAGAGAGCGTTCCTCTTCCATCCAGATCTGCTTGCGCACGCCGTCATCATCGATCTCGCCATAGTACAGTCCCAGATCGTCCTGCCAGGCTAGTTCCACACCCTTGCGTTCTACCCAGGCCTTGGCATCCGCGATCCCCAGCGCGTCGGAACTCCTGCCGTCTTCGCTCTCCTTCCATACCCTGGTATAGAAGGGAACCGCATTGATGAGCTTCTCCTTCGGCACCATCTCCAGTGTATCCTCGATCCCCTGTTTTACAAAACCATACGAGGCCACCGGCCCGGGTTCACCTCCGGCATAGTGCTCGTCATAGCCCATGACGATGACATAATCGACCACGATGCCCTGCTCCTTTCGGTTGTAAAAGGCGTTATACGCGGCCGGGACATAATTATCAACGGAAAGGACAATGCCCTGCTGCCGGCAGGATACGGAAAGCTCCCGGATGAACTGAATATAATGCCGTCCCGCGCTTTCCTTCAATCCTTCAAAATCCAGATTCAGTCCGTCCAGATCATATTTCTCTACTTCTGCCATGAGACCGTCGATCAGCTTCCTGCGCGTGGAGGTTTTCGAAAGAAGAATCTCCGACTGCACATCGTCGCTGAAATTATCCAGAAGCGCCCATACCTGAATTCCCTGTTCATGAAGATATTCCACGTAGGAGGCTTCTGCCAGCGAGGTAAAATTGCCTTCGTTGTCCGTCAGCGAAAACCAGGTGGGCGAGACCACATTGATGCCCTGTGTATCCTCAAGCAGGGATTTAATGGTCGCATTAGCCGCCTTGGACGTTGTCTGATGCCAGGCCAGGCACACCTTCTCATCCATGGAAATATTCTGGTACACCGGTTCCTCAAACGTGCTTACGTACGTAATGGTCTCCGGCTCGCCAAGCCGCCGGTTTTCCACATAGCCGATGTGGCCGTCCGCGGTCCGGACCCTGCTCCACCGGTCCATCTCTTCGAGCACCAGAACCAGTGTTCCCTCCTTCTCCTGGGCAACCACCGGGCTCTTCACGCCGCCCCGCTCCCGGACGGCGCCGGCCCGCTTCAGTTCATTCCAGTCCTCACTCTCCCACACCGTATCAATAAAGATCCGCTTCACCGAATCCTCCGTAAACGCGGATACCCGTATATCCGTGTACGATGCGGTCAGTTCCGCCGATAAATAGACTTCCCCGTCCTCGATCTGAATGTACGGCGTCCCGGCACCGTCTGTCGTCTCCAGATCCACATAGACGATTTCCTCCGGCAGCGCGTAGACCAGAAGCTGCTCATTCTCATCCCAGTAAAAACGTTCATTAAGGTGCTCATTGATCCAGGAAATCGGGAGATACACCTGCCCGTCCCGAAAAAAGCCCGTCTCCTCCTGCCGCGCATTGTCCAGAAAAACCGCTGTCTCCTGACCGGATACCCCATAGTAAGCTTCCAGGTCCGCCGGTTCCCTGGTCGGCCAGTACTTCTGCACTGCCCTGTATCCCAGCCACGCGATCAGGGCGCACAGCACCATGCCGACCGCCAGAAGCACCGGGACCAACCTTTTCATCCGTTTGCACATCCTTCCATGATAAACTCCGCATCCGTCTCCATGCGCCGGCGGGCCACTCGGCCAACCCATAAACATCCGCCGGCACAGGAGACATCCCTGAACTGAGACCGCCTGCCTGTCGGCAAGCCTGTGCGGCAAAACCGGCAGCTCCCTCTGCGACATACACATAAAGGAGCCGCCTGTGCGCACGCTGTTCCGCCCCGTATGCACCGGTCTGTTTCTTCGGCGGAACATCGATCGTGTCTTTCGCTATTATATCATAAAGATGGCTGTATGTTTTTACTTTTTTTTGAACATTTCGTAAACGGGAAAATCTTTTGCTTACCGGAACTTTACAGGCTGAAATGGCTGTGTTTTCCACTGACCCCGGCCAGCTAAGATCCTGTCCTTGCGCGCTCCACCTCCCCACCACGCATACCTATATGGTTATCTGGGCCTCCGGCAGCCCTTCAATAAGGCCTTATAATGTTCCAGCTGTGCTTTGCGCACCATTTCTTCCAGGCGTTTCCGGTTCTCCCACGCCTGATGCGCGTCCAGATCAAGATAGACCAGATCAAAATGAATCTCCGTCAGCTGGCCGTCTTCCGTATTGATGTAATCTGCCATATAGACGGCGCCGTCTTCCCGGATCTCAAAAATCTTGCACCACTCTTTTTCCTGCTGCGCAATCCTTCCATCAATGTAGATCGGAACGCCCTGGTTCTGGTAATTCTTCAGCCGCTCCATATATGCATGCTGCTCTTTGCCGTTTTTTCTTCTTCTGCGATCCTCACCCATACCCTTCATTCCCCTTTCCCGTCCGTCAGTCCCTGCCGGAAAGCATCCGAAGCGCCGTACCACAGGAGATCGTATCGTGACATATTCATTCCCGCCGGCGTATCCCTTATCTGCCCCCGGCCCAGATACCGGCCAGAAACGCCGCCGCTTCCCGGTTAATGGAAAATACATCCGGGCAAAATGGGATCCTGTTAAAGGCAAGTCTGTATCTCCTGGCCAGCTCACGCCTGGCCTCTTCACTCCCGGAAAGCATCAGATAATTCCACCGGCCTCTTCCCTGAAGGATCCACTCCCGGCGGCGCAGCAGCTCGTCCAGTTTCCATTCATTCAGCGCTGCCAGGAAGCAATGCCTGCCGCACTGAAGAAATGGCGCGGCCGCTTCCTCATCCAGGCTCCCGAAATCCAGCAGGATCACCGGGTACGTCTTCATGCACTCCGCCAGTTTCCCTGCGCCGCAGCGCGGAAAATAATCAACACCGAGTACAGAAAACATGCTCCCCGTCCCGCTTCCCGCGCACACCATCCCCAGCCGCGTCAAGGCTTCCCGGTCATTCCATTCCAGCACTGCCGGCCGCTGTCTCTCTACCGCGGCCAGATAATTCGCGAGCATCAGAGTAAAATGCGTCGCCCCGCATCCATGTCCGGCGGAAGCAATCCCGATGGTGAGCGGCCGCTCCGGTCCGGTTTCCTTTCTTTCCGCCCGGATCGTTTTCCATCTCCTCATCGCCGGTTCCTTCCGAAGGGGAACACAGGCACAAGACTCCCCGCGCCGCGCCGGATCGTTCCCGCTCTTTCCTTTTTTAAAGCTCCCGTTCCCGGTATCGCCCGCCCCGTCTCCGACCGGCGTTCCAGAATGTCCTCCAGCTGCTGCCACAGCATATCCAGCCAACGCTGCGCCCGATGATCCGGACGGAACGGATCGGGAAACAACGGAATCCGCAGGATCGGGACACGGGAAGCACTTCCCGGCCGGGGAAGATGGATGTCCTCATGAGAAAAGTTGTACAGCAGGATCAGCTGTTCGCCGAAAACCCGGATAAATTCCTCATCCGGCGGGCTGTCCCACCATTTGCCGCCGGAGATCAGCAGCATGACTGCCGGCGGCTGCTCCGAAACAGCGCTTCCCTCCATACGGTCGAGGGCGCCTCTGTCCTGGACCACGACCTGGCACGTTTCCGGCAGAAAATCGGCCTGTCTGCCGTAATACGGCCGGATCCGGCACCCCAGGAACCAGAAGCTTCCGCTTTCTTCGATCCGGTGATCCGTTCCCCGAAGCCTGCGGATGCGTCCAAACGGATGGCACTCCTCATAACAATTTGTGATCCCCTTCGTCCACAGGCGTGCGCAGAGGGCAAGACTTAAGTGAGTCGCACCGATGCCGGCCCCATTGCCGTACACCGCGATTACCAGAGATGACGCCGTTTCTCCCAACAATGCCTCCAGATCCGCTTTCAGCTGATTTGCCGACGCGTATCTTCCGTCTCCTTCTGGATCAAGACAGGCCGCGACGATCCGTCCGGCCTCGCTGCTCCACATTTTTTGTGCCAGGACAGCCTGGACAACATTTCTGTCCGGACAGCTTCCTGTGGTCAGATAGAAAAGAAGGCAGCCAATGGCATAGATGTCTGTGCGTTCATCCAGTTCCCTTGTGAAATCATACTGTTCCGGAGCAGCAAAACCTACGGTACCGAACCGTTTCCTGTCACGGTTCGCCTGCGAGACGGGCGATGCCTGGTCGAAATCGATCAGCTTTATGACATTTTGGCAAACAAGGAGATTCCTGGGCTGAAGGTCAAGATGAAGGATCGGTTCCGGGCCTGCCCTGTGCAGGTAATCGATCACGCTGCAGATCTGTATCCCATATTCCAGGATCGTCCGGCAGGAAAGCGGGGAACGATCGCCCATGATGGTTTCCAGCGAATCCCCATGCAGATATTCCTCGATCAGGTAGCCGAACGCATCATCCTCCTCGATGTCGTAGATCACAGGGATACCCGGATGGTGAAGATCTTTTAAAAGCAGCGCCTCTTTTCGAAAGGCTTCGTAGCGCGTACTGTCCCTGCGCACTGCCTTGACCGCCCGGTATTCCCCCAGCTCGCGATGTCTGGCCAGATATACGGTCCCGCTCCTTCCTCTGCCGAGGATCCTGCATATCTCGTACTTTTCCGCTATACTCCACGCCCCAATCCATCACCTCCCCTCCGCGTCATCTCTGGAAATATTTTACTATAATTTCCAGTATTTTACAATAGTCTTTTTTCATCCTATGAACTTTTTGCAAAATTTTTTTATAGTGATTGCTATTTTACAATGGATTATAGTATAGTATGGGTAGGGATAATTGACTGATAGGAAGTGATAAAAGATGAAGATAGAACGCATAAGTGAAAATCAGATCCGCTGCACCTTAAACAATGGTGATCTGAGTGCCCGCAACTTAAATTTAAGCGAGCTGGCCTACGGCAGCGAAAAAGCCAAAAATCTGTTTCGTGAAATGATCCAGAAAGCCTCGAATGAAATTGGATTTGAAGCCGATGATATCCCGCTGATGGTGGAAGCGATCCCGCTGTCAAACGAGAGCGTTATGCTGGTGATCACGAAGATGGAGGATCCTGAGGAGCTGGATACCCGTTTTGCCAAGTTTTCGCCGATGTCCGAAGACGAGGACAGCCTTTTGAACGACTTAACCAGCGAGCTTCTGGAAGGCGCCGAAGGGCTGAGAGAGTATCTGAAAGACGATCCCGCCAAACCGCAGGGTTCCGCCCAGACTCCCGCGTCCCAGGCCTTGCCCTCCCCGGCCGACGCCGAAAACAAGGACGGCGCTGCACTGCCCGTTTCTTCCGACGACATCCGCATTTTTATGTTTACTTCATTCGATCAGATCTGCGATGCCGCGAAGGTGGTCGAGCCTTCTTTCGACGGCAAAAGCTGTCTGTACAAGAATCCGGTTGCCGGACATTATTACCTGCTGGTAAAGAAGACTTCTGACTCCCTGGATTTCAGCCGGGCATGCAATGTCCTCGCGGAATACGGCACAAAGATCCGTCACGATTATGCCACCGAGGCGTATTACCAGGAACATTACGAGATCATCATCCGGAAAGACGCGCTGCACGCATTAGCCGGGCTGTAGTTTTCCGCGGCTTTCCTTAAAAAACCGGTGCGCCCTCCGGACAGCCGACCCTGCGGTCAGGTTTTCGCCGGAAGGCGCACCGGTTTTTGCTGCGCGGCGGCCGTCTCGTACCGGACGTCCTCACTTCATTACAGTGCAGCCAGCACCTCATTCATATTTGCAACCAGGGTATCGCAATCAATACCATGTACCATGCAGGCCTCTTCCAGAGACTCTGCCTGAGAAGCCGGGCAGCCAAGGCAATGCATCCCTGCGCGCATCAGCATGGGGGCGATGGTCTCATGCATCTGAATCAGATCGCCGATTAACATGTCTTTACTGATCTGCATCCGATTTACCTCCTTAATATAATGATCACTACCACTATAATACCAATCGCCCTTTTTGACAAGGCAAAAATCGCTTATTTTTCTTCTCTGCCCGCCCGTCTTTTAACGATTGCACGGCCTTTTTTGTTCCAATAATAGTACACTCCGGGGGGTATTTTTCTCTTGAATATTTTTATCTTTTAGTATAAAATATAGAAAAATTCAAAGAAATAAGGAGGTATTATCATGGCATATGTAATTGGTGATTCCTGTGTAAGCTGCGGAACCTGCGCCGGCGAATGTCCTGTGAGCGCGATTTCCGAGGGTGATGGAAAGTACGTTATCGACGCGGATACCTGCATCAGCTGCGGAACCTGCGCTGGCGTATGTCCTACCAGTGCGATCGAGGAGGGTTGAGTCCTCTTACATAAAATGCCTCTTCCGTTGGAAGAGGCATTTTCCTTCTCCCGGCTGCGAATCCACTGTCCCGCCATGATAACCCCTGCAGAAAGAGGTGTCCTATGACCGGTTCATCCAAGTCCATAAACGATCTGTCCCGGCCGGTGATCGGCCTGACCCCCGCCCATAATGCCAAAGACGACGGCATCTCCCTTAACCTTGCCTATATCCGCGCGCTCCGCGCCGCAGGTGCCGTGCCGGTCATCCTTCCTCTGGAGATCTCCCGCGAAGAGATCAGCCAGATGGCTGATCTGTGCGACGGATTCCTTTTTTCCGGCGGCCCGGATCCGCATCCCTTCTTATGGGGCGAAGAAGTTCACGCAAAATGCGGGACCATTTCTCAAAAGCGCGATCAGCTTGAGCTCGGCCTTCTTTCCGAAGCCGTTCGCAGGAGAAAGCCGATTTTCGGGATCTGCCGCGGCGCGCAGCTGATCAACGTCGGTCTGGGCGGCGATATTTATCAGGATATCCCCAGCCAGCATCACGCCGATTTTCCCATTGCCCACAGCCAGCCTGCCGACGCCTCCGTCCCGACGCATCACGTTTCCGTATCCGAAGGCTCCCTTCTCTTTGGCCTCTCGGGCGGCCTGCGAAAACTGGCCGTCAACAGCTTCCATCATCAGGCGATCCGGAAGCCGGCCCCCGGCCTGATCATCGGCGCCTCCGCCCCTGACGGGATCACCGAAGAGATCGAAATGCCGGATTATCCTTTCCTGATCGGCGTCCAATGGCATCCGGAATATCTGTGGAAGAACGATGAGACCGCTGCCAGGCTGTTTTCGGCATTCGTGCAGGCCTGCCGGCCGCAGCCATGACCGGCGCGCCATATTGATGATCCGCCGCCAAAGAGGCGGAGAACCCTGGAGGTTAAGGAACAATGAAGAAAATCGTATTGACCGGCGGCGGGACTGCCGGCCACGTAACACCAAACCTTGCGCTTATTCCCATGCTGAAGGAGCGTGGGTATGAAATTTGCTATATCGGTTCCTACAACGGAATCGAAAAAAAGCTGATCGAAGACGCGGGGATCCCTTATCACGGCATCTCCTCCGGAAAGCTGCGCCGCTATTTTGATCCGAAGAACTTTTCGGATCCTTTCCGCGTCGTAAAGGGCTACATGGAAGCCCGCCGGATCTTAAAAAAGGAAAACCCGGATGTCGTCTTTTCCAAAGGAGGATTTGTGGCTGTCCCCGTGGTTTTGGCCGCCGGGCATCATCACATCCCGACGATCATCCATGAGTCCGACATCACGCCGGGACTGGCCAATAAGATCTGCATCCCCTCCGCCCGGAAGGTCTGCTGCAATTTCCCGGAGACTCTGTCCTATCTGCCGAAGGACAAGGCGCTGCTCACCGGCTCGCCGATCCGCGAGGAGTTACTCCAGGGCGACCGCCAGTCCGGACTGCAGTTTGCGCATTTACGTCCCGACCGCCCGATCATCCTGGTCATTGGCGGCAGCCTTGGTTCCGTCAGGGTAAACACGGCCGTGCGCAGCATCCTTCCCCGTCTCCTGGAGAAGTTTCAGGTAGTCCATATCTGCGGAAGAGGGAATCTGGAAGACGCGCTGACCGGGCTTACCGGGTATGTCCAGTTTGAGTACGTAGACAAACCGCTGAAACACCTTTTCGCCGCTGCCGACCTGGTCATTTCCCGGGCCGGAGCGAACTCCATCTGCGAACTTCTGGCCCTGCGCAAACCGAATCTGCTGATCCCGTTATCTGCCGCAGCCAGCCGCGGCGACCAGATCCTGAACGCGCGCTCCTTTGAAAAACAGGGATTCAGTTCTGTGTTGGAGGAAGAACATCTTACCGACGACACGCTGCTTAAGTCTATCGATGATCTGTATGCACAGCGGGATGCGTACATCCGGGCCATGCAGCACACCGCGCTGAATAACGCCGTGGAGACCATCGTCTCGCTCATCGACAGTCTTTCCGGAAACGCGTGCACCAAAACAGCCGGCATCCAGGCTCCCTGACCCTTCTGCCGGCTGCGTTTTTCCCGTCCCGCAGGAGCCGGGGCTCCTGACCATAAAGCATTACAGGTCGCGCCTGATCTGTGCCGCCGTTTCCTGCAGTTCCTCCGGCACCGCACTGCCGGGTGTCCAGGATACAATGGATGCATCATCATCATATCTGGGGATCACGTGCATGTGAAAGTGAAACACCGTCTGCCCGGCTGATCTGCCGTTATTCTGCACCAGATTGAATCCGGTGCATCCCAGGCCCTTTTTCATCGCGTACCCGATCCTGGCCCCCAGCGGCAGGACGCGGGAGGCGTAGGGCTCTTCCAGTTCGCAGACGTCTTTAAAATGCTCTTTTGGCAGAATCAGCGCGTGGCCTCTGGACGCTGGTCCCATATCCAGGATCACGCGGAACAGATCGTCCGCGTACACTTCCGCGGAAGGAATTTCTCCATTTGCGATCTTACAGAAAATACAGCTTTCGTCTTTCACTTTCCTCTCCTCCTTCGGTAAATGAGCATCCCCAGAATAAACCCGATCACAACGCCTGCCACATGCGCAAGATTATCGGTCTCCGCACTTCGAAATCCCAGGTACAAAGACAAGATCACCATAAGTCCGATCTGCTTGGCGTTCAGTTCCTTAAGTCTCCCCCGATTCACGATCGCTACCGCCAGCAATCCCCCGGCCACGCCAAAAACCGCTCCGGAAGCGCCTGCGGAAACGGTCGCAGCCGGCGCAGCGAACCATGTCTCCATCAGCACATGATACAGGACCGATACCAGATTCGCACCAATCCCGCAAAGCAGGTACAAAATCAGATAGCGGACAGGGCCCATCTCTCTTTCCAGGTAATCGCCAAGGACAAACAGGACCAGCATGTTGTTGACCAGATGCGTGATCCCAAAATGCATGAAAACGGACACAAGAAGCCGATAATACTCCCCGGACAGAACATACGGGACATACAGCGCGCCATGTTTCAGCATATACATCACATCTTCCGATGAACCGGACAGATCCAGGTAAAGAAAGTACAGCACATTGACCGCAATGATCCCCCAGGTTACGTAAGGCTTCTGTTTTTGATCTTTCATAAAGGCGATGCTCCTTACAGTGTTGGGGTTATTTTAGCATAAATGCGGTCTTTTGTTAAGCGATTGATGGTTTTTTCCCGAAAATTCGGACACATTCTGCCGCATCAGTAAAAAACGAACGCAATATCCGCAATGATCACCTTATCTCCGCTGTTCAGCC
>CAYRMW010000037.1:17831-25290 GCA_964425595.1 uncultured Lachnospiraceae bacterium | reverse complement strand
CTAAAGAGATGCCCTCCCCCTGCATAGCAGGGGGTTTATTTTCACTGTGACACAAGCAAGAGCCTGATCTGCCTTTTTCGTAAGATCAGGCTCTTTTTCTGACACATCCATCCACGGATGCCTGAAAGAGTGGCCTAAGCCGTCTTCTCCTCTTTTCCGGCTGCCGGAAGCCGCTGCGCGTCTTCTTCCATCAGATTCGTCATGCTCTTTAAACCGATTGCCAGTGTCGACGTATTATGGAGCAGAGCCGAGACCGACGGCTGGAGGATCCCCGCCACGCCAAGGATGATCAGGCCCAGATTAAAGCCGATCACCTGCCGGTAATTCTGGTCAATGCGGCGCATGAGACGATTGCTGATCTCTTTTAACACTACCAGCCGGTACAGATCATTTTCCGAAACGGTAATATCGGCAATCTCCCGGGCGATCGCCGCGCCTTCGCTGATGGCGATCCCCGCGTCCGAGGAGGAAAGGGCCGGAGAATCATTGATCCCGTCTCCTACCATGATCACCTTTCTGCCCCGGCTCTTCTCCGCTTCCACAAAACCGGCCTTGTCCTCCGGAAGCACTTCGGAATAATACTCATCCACGCCGACCTGACGCGCCACAGCTCCGGCCGTACGCTCGCTGTCCCCGGTCATCATGACCGCCTTCCGGATGCCGAGCTTTTTCAGTTCCCGGATCACCTGGGCAGTCTCCGGCCGGATCGGATCCTGGATACAAATGACGGCAGCCAGCACCCCGCCGATCGCCAGATACAGCTGGGAATACGCCGGATTCAGATTTTTAAATTTTCCCTCTTCCCCTTCCGGGATCCGGCACGTTTCATCCTCAAAGACGAAATGATAGCTGCCGATCACGACGCGCTCGCCGCCCACATAGGAAGCGATGCCATGGGCCACGATATAATCCACTTTCGAATGCATCTCCGCGTGATCCAGCTTCCGCCGTATCGCCTCATCCACCACCGCTTTGGCCATGGAATGAGGGAAATGCTCCTCTAAGCAGGCGGCCAGCCTGAGCATCTCATTCGGATTCTTTTCGCCGAAAACGACCACTTCAGCCACGGACGGGCAGGCTCTGGTCAGCGTCCCCGTCTTATCAAATACGATCGTCTCCGCCTCGGCTACGGCTTCCAGGAATTTTCCGCCCTTCACCGTGATATGGTGCTGGCCCGCCTCGCGCATGGCCGACAGGACGGCCAGGGGCATCGCCAGCTTCAGCGCGCAGGAAAAATCGACCATCAGGATGGAGATCGCCCGCGTTGCATTCCTGGTAATCAGCCAGGTAAGCGCTGTGGCGCCGAGACTCCAGGGAACCAGCGCGTCAGCCAGGCTGGCCGCCTTCCCCTCCACCGAGGATTTCATCTTCTCGGACTCTTCGATCATCGTCACGATCCGTTCGAATCTCGTGGCGCCGGCTGCTTTTTTCACGCAGAAGGTGAGCTCTCCTTCTTCCACCACCGTACCCGCATAGACGTAGGAATCGGTTTCCTTTTTGACCGGCATGGACTCGCCGGTCAGCGCAGCCTGGTTCACCATCGCCTCGCCGGAGATCACCTCGCCGTCAAAGGGGATGACATTCCCTACCTGGACGGTGATCTTATCTCCGGCAGCGATCCGGGATACCGGCGTAAGCACCTGCGTGCCTCCGGTATTCAGCCATACCTTATCAATGTTTAAGGACATGCTCCTGGCCAGGTCACCGATCGACTTCTTATGCGTCCACTCTTCCAGAAGCTCACCGATCCCCAGAAGGAACATAATGGAACCGGCGGTATCGTAATCCAGCCTGAACAGGGAGACCGTGATCGCCGTGGCATCCAGAACCTCCACTTCTAATCTCCCCCCGGCCAGGCACCGGATTCCCTTTGCTATATAGCTCACAGCCCTGACCACCGTGGAAGCCGCCCGCAGAGGCGCCGGCAAAAAGATCTTGACCGCGGCGCGTGCCAGAAGGCGCTGGATCAGTTTCTCTTTGTATTCCCGGTTCAGCGCTCTTCCGCTGTCCTCCGGAACCTGTACGGTCCGCATCAGCTGCTCAAGGGATGTCTTCTGCATCGCCTGCGTCAGCCGGTCTCGATTTCCTGTATACACAATGACCGCATCCGCTGTCCGTTCATAAATTTGTACCTTCTGTACGCCCGGGATCATCAGCAGATGCTGCTCAAGCACATCTGCCTGATGGATCGTCAGCGCGCGCCGGCACAGATGGACGCGGATCCGTCCTCTGATCTCATGTTTAACTATAAAGCGCATTGCTCTTATCTCCTTTTCCGGCCGGGCGGCTGCTTAAGCAGCCGGTCCCGGCTCCCCGGGCATGAAGCAAAAGCAGCACGAACCGCCGACCGGTCCATGCCGCTTCCTCTGCCTACTCTGCCTGATTCTCTTCCGCCTTCTCTTCTCCTGCCGTCTCTCCTTCGTCCTCGAAGGTTTCCTCGCCTCTCTGGCGGTTGATCTCCTTGGCCTCCGCCAGGATATCCTCCGCATTCTCCTGGATGTTGACCGCCGTGGTCATCACGCAGTCCTTTGCCCGCAGGCCAGCCGCCAGGCAATTAACATACATCTTCTTGGCGTCTGTGCTGCCCAGTACCTTCATTCCGGCTGTACCGAACAGAACACCGCCGGCAAAAATTCCTATCTTTTTCAGTAATTCTTTCTCAAACATCGTCATTCCTCCTGATTCGTCCTACTTATGTCGGTAACCGGTATAAATGGTCATCAAAAAGCAGAAAATTGCGGCCCATGCCCAAAATCTGTGATGCTTCAATCCCGTCACTTCCTTAATCGATATAGTGCACGTTGCCGCCGTGCATCTTGATATTACCAACTTCTTCCTGCGTTTGTAAACTCTAACTGATTTTATCGAGAAAAATTCTCATTAAAACCAGTTGACCCGACGCATTCACTGAAACCGGATCCGAATCGCGGAGATCCTCCCGCTGATCACTGCCTTCTTCCCATCCAGGCGTCTGGGGACCTCGATCGCCGAATCAAGATGTACCCGAACATCGAAAATATTGCCGTTGCGCCCTGATCTGGAGCGCAGCGGATCCAGTTCATCCGACAAATACAGGGTGTCATCGCCTACCCACAAACCATAGATCTTTCTTCCCTTTTTATTCAGATTATACTCCTTGGGAAGTCTCAGCTTCGTTCCAGAAACCATCTCCTCTGCCGAACCGATTGCAAACATTCCTCCGCCTTCCTTTCCTTCCTGTTATCCTGATAGTTCTATTTTAGCAACTCCTTGCTTTTTTTTAAACCACTTTTACGTATAATTTACGTTTTTTGTCGGTCTGTCAGGGAAGGTATGTTTTATTTTTGTGCATTTTTTAAAAAGAACTCTTTTCAAACGGTTCCGATTCGGTTATGATTAATCCTGAGATGTATATGATGAATTTTGGAAGGAGACTCCCGCCCTTTGAGATCGAAAGCATCCCCCCTCAAGCTGACCCGCAGACAGCGTTTTCTCCTGCTCTCTGCCGTTCCCCTTTATTTTATTCTGGCCGGACTGCTTCTGCAGCCTCCCGGTGAGATCCTGGCCGGCATCCGGGAAATCTTCCGCCAGCCGGATTTTTTGATCACAGACTATCTGGTCGTCGGCGGGATCGGCGCCGCCTTTATCAACGCCGGATGTCTGACGCTTATGAGCATTGCCATCGTCTATTTTCTGGATATGGACATGACCGGCCACACCATCACTTCCAGCTTCCTGATGCTGGGATTTTCCCTGTTCGGCAAAAATCTGATCAACATCTGGGCTATCCTTGCCGGCATCTTCCTGTATGCCAAGTATCAGAAAACTTCCGTGAGACGTTATATTTATGTGGGTCTCTACGGGACCAGCCTCTCCCCCATCATTACCCAGGTGATGCAGCTGCCGGATATTTCTCTGGCTGCGCGTTCGTTCCTGACGATCTGCGTCGGGATCATCATCGGTTTCGTCCTGCCGCCGCTTTCTGCTCATGTGTACTCTGCCCATAAAGGCTATTCCCTTTATAATGTAGGCTTTGCATCGGGCATCATCGCAACCGTTATCGTGTCCCTTTTCCGAGCCTTCGGGATCGAAACGGCTTCCCGCGAGATCTGGTATACCGGCGGAAACCGTCTTTTTGCCGTTCTGCTTTTTCTTCTTTTCGGAAGCATGATCCTATCGGGTCTGTTAAAGGGGCCAAGACAGGTTTTTGCCGCTTACCGGGACATATTGAAACGCAGCGGAATCTCCGGCACCGACTACCTGAAAGATTACGGCCATTCTCCCGTGATGCTGAATATGGGAATCAACGGTCTCTTTGCCACCGGCATTGTTCTTGCCGTGGGCGGGGATTTAAACGGGCCCACCATAGGCGGCATCCTAACCATCGTCGGCTTCAGCGCCACGGGGAAGCACCTGCGCAATATCGCACCGATCATGCTGGGCGTCTTCGCGGGCAGTCTGACCAAAGAACAGCCGATCAATGATCCTTCCCATATGCTTGCCCTGCTCTTTTCCACCACCCTGGCTCCTGTGGCCGGTGAATTCGGCATTATCGCCGGTATTCTGGCCGGTTATCTCCACTCTTCCGTGGCTCTGAACGTAGGAATCGTATACGGCGGGATGAATCTGTATAACAACGGCTTTGCCGGCGGCATTGTGACGATTTTCCTGGTTCCGGTCATCCAGTCCATTCGTGACCGGCATGCCCGGATGAGTGGAAGCCTCTCGCCCTGACCCTCCTGCACCCGGTCAGGAGGAGAGGCTCATCACGCCGTTTACTTCCCAGTAATAATTTTCCATTGCCTGGAACAGGTTTAACTCCGCTGCCATAAAGGCATTTTCTTTCTGAAGGTAAAGGCTCTACTCCTCCAGGTAATCTCTGCGGCTCAGCATGCCCATGCTGTATTTTTTTCAGCATTTTCCCAGGTGATCTGTGCCGATGCCAGACTGGTCCGGGCAGCATCATAGGATGTTTCGGCATCCATCACCTCCTGGTACAGTTCCTGCATCTTTATGGCCACCTGGCTTTTTAACTCGTCGATGCTCCGTATCTTCCGCTCTCCATCGGAAGTGCTTCCGTCGGTGGCAGAATCCCTTTCAGCAATAATATCAAGATTATTGCTGATGGCAGAATCCGTATCTTCCGCCAGATCCATCTGCGCGATCTTCTCCAGATTCGGAGCCGGTATCTCACCCAAAGACATGGAGCCGCTTTCATCCACTCCCAGAAGATGACACAGGCTCTGGTATGCGGAGGCAATATCGCCATCCAGCAATTCCAGGGAAACCTGCGCTGACAGCCAGCTGCTGTAAGCGCTCATCACCTCCTGCTCCGTACCCAGTCCGGCGGATAGCCTTGTCTGTGCATCTTCATACTGAGCCTGATACACTTCCATCATTTTCTCTGTGGATCTTTTCTCATTCATCAGAGACTGGCAGGAGATCATCAGGCTCTGGGCACTGCTTGTCAGTTGTTTTTCCAGCCTTCTCCGGCTTTTGTTGGAAGAATAACTGTCCAGACTGTCGATCATATCGTTGTAGCTTCGGATAGCCGCCTGATAGATCATCCGGTTGGAAACCTCTTCTGCGTAGGTATACACATCTCCTTCGTCTTCCGCCTTATCCCTGTTCCACTCCGCATCGCCCTGCGCTGTCCGCAGTTCCTCCTGCATCGCCTTGTAGTCACTCCGGGTTCGCTCTGTACTGTCCGTCAGCTCCTGTACCGACGGGTTATACGCATGGATCAGGCTTCCCAGTTCCTCGTACTCGATCACCGTATCCTCCAGCCGCACAGCTTCGATCTGATTCCCATCTACCGCTTCATAAGTTTCATCTTCTCCTCCGCTCTCATCCAGATGATACACAGTCTCTGCAGCAGAAGCACTATGGGCGGGAAGGAAAACGGAGCTTATGGATACGGCAAGGAGAAGGGTCAGCCGTTCCTTCCCGCAGCTTTTCTTCCTCCGGCCCCTCCTTTGCATTCTCTCTCCTCATGTGGTTCCTCCTGTTACGCTGAAAGTCCGACGGCGCATGAAGGTTTATTCCGCCGATGCAAGGCCCTTCACATTCCATTGATACGTCTCATAGGCATCGATCAGGCTAAGCTTGGCCGTCTCCAGAGCCAGCTGCTTCTGGACTAAAGCCGACTGTTGGCTGTCATATTCGTACCGGGTGATCATACCTGCGTCCCATTTCCGGCTGATCTCTTCCGTATTCCGCTCTTCTGCTGCAAGGTCAGCCGAAGCCTGCTCCCAAGCCAGCTTAGCCGTCTGCAGGCCGGCCCAGGCCGAGGTTACCGATGCGCCGATCTGTCTTTCATTGCCGTCTATGGTCGTCTGGATATTTTTCTTGTTCTGTTCCTCCTGCGCATTTTCCAGCCTTCTCCGGTTAATTTTCAGCGTATAATTATTTTCCAGCGCCTTCTGCTTATCAGCTTCCAGATCGATGGAATCCAGCAGAGAAAAATCAAATTCCGGCAGTTCCATAATCTGCGGCGTATCGATTTCCTTCCATCCCAGCATCACGATCAGGCTTTGTCTGGTATTTTCAATCTGCTGTTCCCTGGCCGATTCCAGCTGGATCTGCTGGGAAAAGTAAGAAATATATTTTGACTGGACTGACAGCACCAGATTATCCTCGGCCATAGCATACTGGAGATAATAAATCCGGCTGTCTTCAATATTCTCATCGGCCTGTTCCCTCAGATTTTTCGCCTGCAGCTCAAGCTGCATGTCGCTGATCATGGCGGAAGCGCTGTCGTCGCCGGAACGGCTCGAGAGAAGTTCATTGGCCAGGTTCCGGTAGGCAGACGCTACATCCTCCTTCGTCCGCCCGTAGTCATTGACAAATTTATTGTATTCATACGCATTGTTCTGTACCGTGACATTATATTCATGGATCAGATCGGCAATCTCTTCGTATTCCAGCACATTATCCTGAAGCGTACTCCACTCTTCGGCAGTCCGGGCAAATTCCGGGCTGGCTGCCAGAGCAGTAAGCGGAGCCCGGAAAGCCCCGGAGATCATCATTCCCATGACTGCTGCAGTGATTTTCCTCACTGCTGATTTTCGTCTCATCAGCTTCTTCCCCCCTTTTTCTTCCGGTTCTGCTCCTGCCATCTGCGCAGCTTTTTCTCCTGCCTCGCCTTTTTCTCCTCTGGCATAGGACTTAATATCTCGTAGAATACCGGAAGCATAAGAAGACTCAGGATGGTCGATGCCGTCAGTCCGCCGATGTTTACCAGAGCCAGGCCCTGGGTAGTGGCGCCGGAATTTCCCCAGGCCAGTGCCATGGGGATCATGGAAATTACCGTGGTCAGGGTCGTCATCATAATCGGGCGCAGTCTGGTCGCGCCGGCTTCGATCAACGCCGTATTCCTGTCCATGGTCTGGCGGTACTGGTTTACCGTATCCACATACAGAATCCCGGCGTTGACCACCGTACCGATCAGCATCATAAAACCTACCAGCGACATCATGCT